>JAZKGI010000009.1:0-107745 GCA_040385995.1 Pseudomonadota bacterium | reverse complement strand
CGGCCTGGGCAAGGATCACACCTTGTTCGCGCTGGTCGACGGCAAGGTCAAGTTCGTTGTCAAGGGTATCGGTTCGAAGCAATTCGTCACCGTGATCCCTAACGAAGCGCCAGCAGCAGCTGCAGCGTAAGTTACAAAGAACAGTTGTAAAATGCGCTGTCATGGCGCGCACTTGTAAGGCGCAAGCCTTCAATCGAAAGGCTCTGCCCAAGGTAGAGCCTTTTTAGTTTTATGGCGGCAAATCATGAAGTTTATCGACGAAGCAAAAATCGAGGTCATCGCTGGCGATGGCGGCAATGGCTGCGCATCTTTTTGTCGCGAGAAATTTAGACCATTCGGCGGCCCCGACGGCGGCGATGGCGGCAAGGGCGGCACCATCTGGGCGGTCGCGGACCGCAATATCAATACCCTGGTCGATTTCCGTTTCTCCAAGATGCACAAGGCCCGCAATGGCGAGCCTGGCCGTGGCGCCGACTGTTACGGCAAGGGCGCCGACGACATCCATCTGCGCATGCCGGTGGGGACCCTGATCGTCGATAACGCGAGCGGTGAGATCCTGGCCGACTTGACCGAGCATGGCCAGATTGAAATGCTGGCCAAGGGCGGCGAGGGCGGCTGGGGCAATATCCATTTTAAATCCTCCACCAACCGCGCCCCGCGCCAAAAAGGCGAAGGCAAGGAAGGCGAGCGGCGCGAACTGCGTCTGGAACTCAAAGTGCTGGCCGATGTCGGCCTGCTGGGCATGCCCAACGCGGGCAAGTCGACCTTTATCTCGGCCGTGTCGAACGCGCGCCCGAAGATCGCCGATTATCCGTTTACCACCTTGCACCCGAATCTGGGCGTGGTGCGGGTGTCGCACGAGAAAAGCTTCGTAATCGCCGACATTCCGGGCTTGATCGAGGGCGCCTCGGAAGGCGCCGGGCTGGGCCACCAGTTCTTGCGTCATTTGCAGCGCACCGGTTTGCTGCTTCACATCGTCGATCTGGCGCCGTTCGAGACCAATGTCGATCCGGTCAAGGAAGCCAAGGCCCTGGTCAAGGAATTGAAGAAGTACGACGAGTCGTTGGTCGAGAAGCCGCGCTGGCTGGTGCTTAACAAGCTCGACATGGTGCCGGAAGATCAACGCCAAAAGCTGGTCAAGGATTTTATCAAACGCTTCGCCTGGAAGGGCCCGGTGTTCGAGATTTCAGCCTTGAACCATAACGGTTGCCCGGAATTGGTGAACGCCATCTATCAACATCTGGAACAGAAAAAGCGCACCGAGCACCGTGCCGAGGAAACCCAGATGACGGAAGAGGCGCGCGGCATTTCCTCGATCGATCCGGACGATCCACGCTTCAAGATCCTCGATTAAGCGGCGCGGCGCCGGGCGCGGGATGGCGAGCTCCGCCCCGCGACCGGCGCACCGCTTGCCGTACGTCCCGCTGGTCCGGCGCCTCGTCCGCCGGTTGTTTTTGCCTCAGTGCGGAGCCGGTCCGGCTGGCTCTCGCCGTTCAGATAAGAGCCGCTGCACCATGAATTCCGTCATTCAACGCGCCAATCGCATCATCATCAAAGTCGGTTCCTCGCTGGTCACCAACGATGGCCGCGGTCTCGATCACGCCGCCATCGCCCGCTGGGCGTCCCAAATTTCCGGTCTGCGCGCGCTGGGCAAGCAGGTGGTGCTGGTCAGTTCGGGCGCCATCGCCGAGGGCATGCTGCGCCTGGGCTTTGAGCGTCGCCCCACCGATATCCACGAATTGCAGGCATGCGCGGCGGTCGGCCAGATGGGCCTGGCGCAAATTTATGAAACCAGTTTTCGCGCCCACCAGTTGGGCACGGCGCAAGTGTTGCTGACCCATGCCGATCTGGCCGACCGCGAACGGTATTTGAACGCGCGCTCGACCCTGACCACCTTGCTGCGCCTCGGTGTGGTGCCCATCATTAACGAAAACGACACGGTGGTCACCGACGAGATCAAGTTTGGCGACAACGACACCCTGGGCGCGCTGGTGGCCAATTTGATCGAAGCCGATGTGCTGGTCATCTTGACCGATCAAGAAGGTTTGTTCAGCGCCGACCCCCGCAAAGATCCGGGCGCGACCTTGATCGCGCGCGGCCGGGCCGGCGACCCGGCGCTGGAAGCGATGGCGGGCGGGGCCGGCAGCAGCCTGGGCCGGGGCGGCATGCTGACCAAGATTTTGGCCGCCAAGCGGGCCGCCAAGTCGGGCGCCCACACCATCATCGCCTGGGGCCGCGACAGCGACGTGCTGGCGCGCCTGGCCGCGGGCGAGGCGATCGGCACCGAGTTGACGGCCCAGACCGGCCAGCTGACGGCGCGCAAACAATGGATGGCCGACCATTTGCATACCGCCGGCAAGGTGGTGCTCGATCCGGGCGCGGTGCAAAAACTGCGCAACGAGGGCAAATCGCTGCTGCCGATCGGCGTGGTCGAGGTGCGCGGCGAGTTCGGTCGCGGCGCCGTGATCACCTGCCTCGATCAGGACGGCACGCCGGTGGCGCGCGGCCTGTCCAATTACACCAGTAGCGAGGCGCGCCGCATCATGCGCAAGCCATCGGCCGAGATCGAGGCCATTCTGGGCTTCCTGGAAGGGCAGGAGCTGATCCATCGCGACAATATGGTATTGCTGTAAGCCTTGCCGGCCCTACCATTTCTTGAAAAAACGTCGGCTCGCGTGCTCGTGTTCCCGCCGTCGCTGCTCCTCCAGCTGTAAGCGCTCGGCGCGGGCGCGCGCGGCGGCGCGGGCCGCAAATTCCGCGGCGATTTCAGCCTTTTTGCGCTCTTCTATCGCTTGTTGCACCAGCGTTTGCACGTCGGTGCCGTCTGGCGCCAAGGCGCCGCCCTGGTGTGTGGCCTCCCCGCTTTGGTCGAGCAAGCGCGGATGCGCCGTGGCGGTGGTGGCATGGATGAGCGGCGCGGCGGCCTGCCATAAGCCCGGCGGCCCGGTGTCGCGCGCGGGCGCGCTGGCGTGCGCGGCGGCGGGCGCGGGCGCTTGTTCGATTTTGGCGCCGATATACGAGGTGCCGACCCCGACCGAAAAAATGATCAGGGAATTAAATACCCACAGCGCGCTGCGCACACCCAGGCCCAGTTCCTTGGCTGAAAAGACGATGGTGCCGGCCAAAAAGCTGAGCACGATGGTGCTCCACCGGAACGCCACCTCCGGAAACTGGAAACAAATCGAGTTGGAGATGAACATCACCATGGCGCCAATGGCGCCGGGCGTGGCCATGGATTTTGGATTGAGAAATTCGTTCATGCCGCTTACCCCGCACGTGAGCACGCGCATTTGTCGCTGTCAGTCGATTGTGGGCGCCCACCGGTGGACAGATTTGATAAACCGCAAACGCAATCGGCGCCCGGCCCGCGCCGCGCCCGCTTACACCAGGGCCGGCGCCGGCGTTTTGGCCTTGTAGTCGCACAAGTCGGCGATCATGCAATTCCAGCATTGCGGCTTGCGCGCGATGCAGGTGTAGCGGCCATGCAGGATCAGCCAGTGATGGGCATCGTGTAAAAATGGTTTGGGCACCAACTGGAGCAGTTTTTGTTCGACAATTTCGACGGTCTTGCCGGGCGCGATCCCGGTGCGGTTGGCCACCCGGAAGATGTGGGTGTCAACCGCGATGGTGGGCTCGCCGAAGGCGGTGTTCATGACCACGTTGGCGGTCTTGCGGCCCACCCCGGGTAACGCTTCGAGCGATGCGCGCGCGCGCGGCACCACGCCGCCATGTTCCCTGAGCAGGATGTCGCAGGTGGCGATCACGTTCCTGGCCTTGGTGCGGAACAGGCCGATGGTTTGGATATACGTCATCAGCGTGTCCACGCCCAGCGCCAGGATGGCGGCCGGGGTGTTGGCCACCGGGTAGAGGCGGCGCGTGGCCTTGTTGACCGACACATCGGTGGCCTGGGCCGATAGCAGCACGGCGATCAACAGTTCGAACGGGGTGGTGTACTCCAGTTCGGTGGTCGGGGCCGGATTGGCTGCCTGAAAGCGGGTGAAAATGGCGAGTCGTTTGGCAGCGTTCATGGCGCCTCGTCGGGTGGGGCAGGCATGGCCGGGCCGGACGCCTTGGCGCGGGCGCGCTCGATGGCGGCGGCGATGATGGCGCGCTTGCGTGCTTGCTCGGTCAGCTCGTCCGCGGTGCCGGCCGCCTGCGCATTGACCGCTTGCAGCTTTTCGACCGCCTTGGCGGCCAGACGGGCATCGTTTTCACGCCGCTCGCGCGCCAGGCGCAGGGTGCGCCAATCGTGCCGGGCGCGGGCCGCATCGGCTTGCTGCTGCGACCAGGCTTGCCAGCCGGTTTGCTCGTCCGTGACGGGGTACATGACAATGCAGTCGACCGGGCAGGGCGCCACGCACAGGTCGCAACCGGTGCACAGGCTGGGCAAGATGGTGTGCATTTGCTTGGCCGCGCCGACGATGGCGTCCACCGGACACGCCTGGATGCACAAAGTGCAGCCGATGCACAGCGATTCGTCGATGAAGGCGAGCGAGCGGGGCCGTTCGTAGCCGTGCACCGGATTGAGCGCAATCACCTTGCGTCCCAGCAGCCCGGCCAGGCGCGCCACGCCTTCCATGCCGCCGGGCGGGCATTGATTGATCTCGGCGCCGCCACTGGCGATCGCTTCGGCATACGGACGGCAGCCATTGAAACCGCACTTGGTGCACTGGGTCTGCGGCAGCAAGTCTTCGATCCGGTCGGCAAGGGAGGGGGGCGGTAGGGGCGGCACGGTGAGCTTCACGACGTAAAACACCATTATCCGATATCTGGCCGATATCAGCGCAAAAACGCGTTGGCGCGGCCGCGGCGTCGGTGCGGCCAGCACGGCTCCGGTTGCAAACAAACAACTTTGAAAAGCGCTTTGTTTATGGGAGCATAGTTGCCACATGCGCCGGGTGCGGCTGGGCTACTGGTTTGGGGAACGTCATGAGAGTGCGGGTGCCGCGTGCACTGGTGTTCGGATGCTGCTGGGCCACGCTGGTCACAGGCGCGCTACCGTTGGCGGGGTGGGCGGCAAGCGCGGCGCCCGCGGCCTCGAATGCGGCCGCCGGGCCGGCGCGAAGCGGGGCCGTGGTGCATCTGGCCGGCGAGGAATGGCCGCCGTTCGTGTCCAGCGCCTTGCCGGGCGACGGCTTGTCGATGAGCCTGGTCAACGCCGTCTACGAACGGCTCGACAGCAGCGCCAAGGTCGAATATTTTCCCTGGAAACGGACCGTGGAGCTCGGTTTGAACAGTCCCCGCTTCGCCGGTTTCCTGGCCGTGTGGCGCACGCCCGAGCGCGAGAACCTGTGCTATTTTTCGGCGCCGATCGCCAACACGGTGACGGTGTTAGCTTACCTCAAGGAAGCCCCCCTGCGCGTGGTGAGCCTGCTCGACCTGAAAGGGTTGCGCATCGGCACCGTGGCCGGTTACGCCAACGGTGAACAATTCGACGCCATGGCGGCCGGCGGCGAACTGACGGCGGAAGAGGGGGTCAATGACGATATCAATTTGCGCAAGCTATTGATGCGACGCTTTCCCGCTATCGTGATCGAAAAGCATGTGCTGCGCCATCTCTTGATGAGCAATCAATTCACGGCGGCGGAACGGGAGCGCATTGGCGTGGTGGACAATGTTTTCAAGGAGCGCACGGTGCACGTCTGTTTCAAACGTAGCGCCGAGGGCCTGTTGCAGCAAAAGCAATTTAACGATGCGGCGCGCGCGATCGATTTCAATAAATTCGAGCGCGACTATTGGAAGCGCGTCGGCGTCGATGGCAACCGTGCCGCCGGCAATTTCTAATCCGCACGCAGCGATCACAGCGGCGGCAGTCTTGCGCCCGCAACGTCAACCGAGCAGCACAAGAAAACGCCCCGACCGGCGGGGCGGGCCTGCTGTTAGCCGTGCTGCGCGATGAAGGCGCCGATTTTCGGACAAATCACCTCGCGCCAGCGGCGGCCGGAGAAGATGCCGTAGTGGCCGCATTTCGGCGCCACGAAGTCTTCTTGCATATCGGCCGGGATGCCGCTGCACAGATCATGCGCGGCCTGGGTCTGGCCGGCGCCGGAGATGTCGTCCAGCTCGCCCTCCACGGTCAGCAGGGCCACCGTCTTGATGTCTTGCGGCCGCACCAGTTTGCCACCCACGGTCCAGGTGCCCATCGGCAGGCTAAATTCCTGGAACACGGTCTTGATGGTGTCGAGATAGTATTCCGCCGGCATGTCGAGCACCGCGTTGTATTCGTCGTAGAAACGGCGATGGCCATCGGCCGGTTCGTCGTCGCCCGTCACCAGATGCTGGTAAAACTCACGGTGGCTTTGCGCGTGGCGGCCCGGATTCATGGCGATGAAGCCGGCGTGCTGCAAGAAACCCGGATAGACCTTGCGGCCGAAACCCGGATAATTCGACGGCACCGCATAGATCACGGTGTTTTCAAACCAGGAAAACTTTTTCTCCGTGGCCAAGTCGTTGACCTTGGTCGGCGAGCGGCGCGGATCGATCGGGCCGCCCATCATGGTCATGGTCTTGGGCAGATGGGGCTCGTTGTCCGAGGCCATCAGCGAAATGGCGGCCAGCACCGGCACGGTGGGCTGGCAGACGGAAATCACATGCAGATCCGGTCCCAGACGGCGGATGAATTCCTGCACGTAATAGATGTAGTCGTCCAGGTGGAAGGGGCCGGCCGCCAGCGGCACCATGCGCGCGTCGGTCCAGTCGGTGATATAGACGTCGTGCTCCACCAGCAAGCCGCGCACGGTGTCGCGCAGCAGTGTCGAGTGGTGGCCCGACAGCGGCGCCACCAGCAGCACGGTGGGCTGCTTGACGGCATCGGCCGGGTTCACATTTTTGCGGAAATGAATCAAACGGCAGAACGGTTTTTGCACCACCACTTCTTCGATGATGCCGACCGTCGCGCCATCGAGCTCGGTCGTCTCGATCTCGAAACGCGGTTTCTCGTAATCCTTGCCGAGCCGGTACATGAGCTCGTAGCCGGCCGCGATACGCTGCGAAAACGGGGTATGGGCCAGCGGCGAAATCGGGTTGGTAAACAGCTTGGAGGACAAATCCGCCCATTGCATCACGGGTGTGAGGAACGAGCGTTGCATTTCGTGCAGTTGATATAGCATAAATGTTCCTTGGTAAATGCCTTGCGCTAAGTTACCGCGCGAAACGGCATACGCTAATTATAGGATATTTGCTCGTGACCGGAAGCAGTTTACGATTCCTCAGAGAAAGTGTGCATTTTAGCGACACTAGATGCAAGTAGAACGACAATAATGCCAGAAAGAAAAAAAGCAGCGTCGCCGCTGCTTTTTTTTTATTGTGTGCGAACGATCAGTCGAACACGGGGGTCTCGACGCCCAAGATCTTGTGTAACTTGGGCGAGGTGGTGGTGTATTGCATGTGGATCTTCTTGTCCGGAAAAATATAGGGCGCGGCGCCGAAGGCGGCCAGGGCCGCTTCATGAAAGCCGGACAGGATCAGTTTTTTCTTGCCGGGGTAAGTGTTGATGTCGCCCACCGCGAAAATGCCCGGCACATTGGTCTCGAATTTTTCCGTGTTGACCACCTTGAGCTGACGCCGCTCGATATCGAGGCCCCATTCGGCGATCGGGCCCAGTTTGGGCGACAAGCCAAAAAACACCAGCAGCATGTCGAGCGGCACCCGGCGCGTGACGCCATCGGCGCCCGTTACTTTGAGTTCGCTCAAGCGACCGTCCTTGACTTCGTGGCCGGTGGCTTGGCCGATGATCAACTGCATTTCGTAAGCGTCGCACAGGGCTTTCATCTTGGCCACCGAGGCGGGCGCGGCGCGGAAATCCTCGCGCCGGTGCAGCAACACCACCGATTCCGCCTTGCCAACGAAATTGAGGGCCCAATCCAGGGCCGAATCGCCGCCGCCGCAGATGACCAGGTTTTTGCCTTCGAACAGGACCGGGTCCTTGACGCGGTAAAACAATTGCGAGCCATCGAATTGATCGATGCCATCGACCTTCAAGGTGCGGGCCTGGAAGGAACCGACGCCGGCGGCGATGAAAATCGTCTTGGTCAAGAAACGGGTGCCGGTGCTCGTTTCAACATGGAAGCGGCCGTCTTCCCGGCGCTCGACCATGGTCACTTCCTGGCCCAGATGGAAAGTCGGCTCGAACGGTTCTATCTGCTTGAGCAAGTTGTCGGTCAATTCCTGGCCCGTGCACACGGGCACGGCCGGAATGTCGTAGATCGGCTTGTCCGGATACAGCTCCACGCACTGGCCGCCCACGGCCGGCAGCGAATCGATGACGTGTGCCTTAATCTCCAGCAAGCCCAGCTCAAACACTTGAAACAGTCCGACCGGACCGGCGCCAATGATGACGGCATCGGTGTCGATGACGCCGTGGTGCGCGCTTTGGTTGGTATTCATACGCTAGTAATTCCTGTTATTCGAGATTCGGTATTGAAATGCGACAAGGTGCCGCGCGGCCGTCAGCCCGGCCGCGCCCGCACCGGTCGAGGGCCGGGTTCAGCGCACCAGCAGGTGGGCTTTTTCCTTGACGTCCTTGAACTGATCGGCTTCCGGCAAAGCGGGTTTGGTCTTGGTGATCGACGGCCAGTTGCGGGCCAATTCGACGTTGATCTTAATGAACTGTTGCTGGTCGGCGGGCACGTCTTCTTCGGCGAAAATGGCGTTGACCGGGCATTCCGCGACACAGACGGCGCAATCGATGCATTCGTCAGGGTCGATGGTCAAGAAATTCGGGCCTTCCCGAAAACAATCGACCGGGCAAACATCGACGCAATCGGTGTAGCGACAGCTGATGCAAGATTCGGTGACAACGTGGGTCATAACAGTCCTATCAATATGGGGATACCGCGGCGCCAGCTGGGCGATAAGGGACAGCGCTAACTGGTGCGAAGCACTGCATTTTAAGGCAATTCACTGTTTCCCACAAATTGCGCTTAGATACAATCCGCATAAGCAAATGCCGTTCTCGCCGCCGTGCCGGCTCGCCGGCATGCCGCGGTGGGCGCGGGGAAGGAGCGGGCGCGCTCGCGCGCCGGCCGGGCATGCGGCGGCGCGGCGCTGCCGGCGGGCGCGAGGAGACGAAGTTGGCGGCCGGGCGCGGGCGGAAGACCGGCCCGGGCTCGGCTGAGCTCGGCCCGGCCCCGCCTGGCCCGGCCTGATCGTGCGGGCGGGGTTTAGGCGGCCAGGGCGCGGATGTGGCTGATCAAGCTTTGCCAGCGGCTATTGTCGGCCGCGCCATCCTCGACGAACGACAAGGTGCGCTGACGGCCATGATCGTCGATGCTGATACGCCAGCGTTGCAGATCGGCGCCCGCCGGCTCCGGGGGCGGCTCGGCCCCGTCCTCGAAAAAGCCGCTGTCGGCCACCATCGCCTCGAGCGCCCTGCCGGCGGCGCTGGTCTCGGTGTCGATGTCGTAGTGCTCGCTCAAGCCGGCGAAGCCGCCGCTGCTGGTGGCAGATATTTTCATGAAATCCCCTCGGTGAGCGCGGGCGCGGCACAGGGCGCCCGGCCGTACTGCGCAAAATTGTCGCGTTAGCTCAAGGTGTCGGCGGCGCCGCCGCCGGCCTTGCCGGCCATGGCCGGCGGCGCCGTGTCGGCGTCCGTGACATCGTGACCATTGCCGTAATGATAGTCGCGGCACCATCTGGCCAATTGCTCGCGTTCGATGTCGAGGATGCCCTCGGCATCGAAGTATTCGCCGTTGTTCATGGTGCCGCAGCAGGTGCGCCGGTCTTGCACGGCGTCCGGTTCGTCCAGCAAGCCGGGCTGGTACATGACCTCGCTGCCGATATGACCGTTGCCGCTCAGGTTCAAGGGTTGGTTGGCCAGCACTTGGCGCACCGTGAAGCGGTTGCGGATGAAGTCCAGGTAGGGTTGCGGTTTGCCGTCGGTGCTGGCGATGTGCAGCATCTGGTTGGCCACGTCGGCGAAGGTGGCGCCGAAGTCGGGCGCGCCGATCAGCGAGCGCAGCACCAGGGAGCGCAGGTAGTCGGCCACGCGGTGCAGCACGGCGGCGTCGTCGAGCAGCGCGCTGCGCCGCTCGAAGGCGAATATGTCGGCCAGAATGTCGTAGATGGCGCCGGTGAACACTTGGGAAATGGCGTGCACCTCGTTACCCGTGTCCGACAATGTCAAATCGTTGTCGGCGTTGCGCAAGCCGTTCGGACGGCCCAACGCCAGACCGAACTGTTCAGCCATATCGGCCAGGAAGGTTTTGTCGTGCAAATTGGCCTTGGTTTCGGCGATCACGGCCTCGACCTGGTCGAGCTGGGACAGGGTGAGGAAGATGGCGGTCAGGTCGCCGAACGATTCGTGCAAGCCGCCCGTTTGCGGGGGATTACTGCTTAGTAACCAGCGCGGTTTGAGTCCGTCCAGCACGGCGTGCCCGGTTTCGTGCGAGACGATGTCGAGCGAGCGGCAAGTGTAGACCCGCTCGGCGCCGCCGTTGGGCATGAAGTCGCCGAACTTGAGCGCCTTGTCGCTGCGGCTGTAGTAGGCGTTCATTACGTTGGGCAAGCCGTGCGGATACACCTTGAGGGCGTCGGTGTTGCTGGCGCTATTCCACTGCCACGGTAGCGGCGCAGGGTTGGGGCCGCTCGCCAGGGCGCGCTGGTACATGGTCAGGGTCTGGCGCACGATGGCGAAGGTATGGATGGCATCGAACTGGTCGGTGTTGGGCGAGAGGATGAAGTCGCCAAACACGTTGGGGCTGACCGGCGCGATGCCCGGCAAACCATAGGTGATGCGCGCGTCGCGCGGGCCGGCCAGGATCACGCCCGGCAAAAAGCTTCTGCGTACCCCCAGGCTGGTGACGGTGGGGTCTTGTTTCCACATCAGCACACGCGAGCCCGTCGCTTGCGGCGCCGGCGCCGCGTCAGCGGAGGGCGCCATCGCCGCGGCCGGCGCCAGCCCGTCGGTCAGGCGCGGGCGGCCAGGTTGTATGGTCGATTGCAAGGTCTTGCGGTGGATGCGGTACGCGGCCGAGGGGGTGGGCACGAAGCCGACCGGCAGGTTGATGCCCGGGCTGAGCATTGCCTCAAGCGGCACGATCACTTTATGGTCCATGTGCATTCTCCAGATAGCGCAGCCGTGGCGGTGGGGCAGACCGGTCCAGGCCGGGCTGTCGGACAGGAAGCGCTCGGCTGCTTCTCTTCGCGTCCCCCCATTCGACCGGCCGGTGCTGAAATCATCGCGCCGCGGCAAAGGGCGGCGCTTGACATCGGACAAACTTCAGCGCTGGCCAGGGCTGCGCGCAAGGGTGTGCCGCACACTAGCGCGGCGGGCGACCAACTGGCATGATGGCGGCTGGCTCGACTAATAAGATAAGAAGGATTGCCGGATGGCTGACATTACGATCGTTCAGGAACACAGCCTGACACCGACCCAGGCGCGCGCGGCGGCGCAGCGGGTGGCCGACAAGATGGCCCAGCAATACGATTTGGCTTGCCAATGGCAGGGCGACGTGCTGCGCTTCGAGCGCAGCGGGGTGGAAGGCACGCTGACCCTGGAGCAGGCCAGCGCGCAGTTGCATATCAAATTGGGGTTTTTGTTTAGCGCCTTTTCATCCAGTATCGAAAGCCAGGTGGCCGACAATATGGTGAAAGTATTCGGCACCCGCGCTTGACGGCGCGCTAACGCAGGTAATTGTCCTTGAGCCGCACATAATGTTCGGCTGAATACGTGAGGTAAGCGATTTCCTCGGCGGTCAAGGCGCGCACGGCCACGGCCGGCCGTCCCACGTAGAGGTAGCCGCTCGCCAGCACCTTGCCCGGCGCCACCAAGCTGCCGGCGCCCAGCATCACCTGCGGTTCCAGCACGGCGTCGTCCATGATGATCGAGCCCATGCCGACCAGGCAAGCGTCGCCCACCGTGCAGCCATGCAAGATGACGGAGTGGCCGATGGTGACGTGGTCGCCGATGATGAGGGGCGAGCCGGCCGGCTTGGCCGGGTTCTTGTGCGACACATGACCCATCGCAAAGTCTTGAATGTTGCTGCAATGACCGATGCGGATGTGATGCACATCGCCTCGCAACACCGCGTTGCACCAGATCGAGCTGTCGTCGCCGATGCGCACGTCGCCGATGATGTGGGCCGAAGCGTGGGCCATGACGCGGCGCCCCAGTTGCGGGCTGCTGTCGAGGTAGGGGGCGAGCGGCATCGGCCGGCTCAGTGTTGTAGCTCGGCGATCAGATCGACGTATTGCCGCATCGCCGCTTCTTTGGACAGGCCGCGCAGGGCGTCCCAGGCGTCCCACTTGGCGCGGCCCACCATGTCGGTGAACCCGGGCCGCTCGCCGCTGGCGTCGCCGCTTGCCGCTTGCTTGAACAAGGCGTACATTTTCAGCAAGGCCATGTTGTCTGGGCGCTCAGGCAAATTCTTCGAGTCCAGTTGTGCCTGCGTAAATTGCTCTTCTAAACTCATACCTACTCCTGATGACGAAACGGACGGGCGCCGCGGCGCCAATCTTAGCGTATCGGCGCCGCCCCCGCGCGCTTTGCGCCCAAAACTAGAGGGCGCGCTCCAATCTTGCCGCCGGCGCGGCCGCGCGCGACGGGCGCGGTATCGTCGACGGCGATGCTAATATAGGGTATCGGCGCCGGCGGCGCCGGTGCCGCGGCGGTAACACGTAGCCGCACCCGCTACCGCACGGGTGCTGATCGGATCGAGCGAGGACCGTATGATGCATTTTTCGGACCAGATTCTGATGGCGTTCGCCGACGGCGAACTCGATGAGGCAACCCGGCGCGCGGTCGAGGAGGCGATACGCGAAGACGAGGCGCTCGCGCACCGGGTGGCCCAATACAAGGCGCGCCAAGGCCGGCGCGGCGATGTGTTGGCCGCTTTCGGGCCGGCCGAGGGTGCGCCGCCGCGCCGCAAGCCGCCGCTGCGGGCGGTGGTGTCGCGCGGCACCGTGGTGCAGCTCGACGCGGTGCGCGCCAGCCGCGCCGCCAGTCAAGTCGCGCCGGCCGAGCGCGCGCGGCGCTGGTCGTGGCTGGAATGGGCGGCGCTCGGTTTCACTCTGGTGTTCGGCTTGCTGGGCGGGGCCTTTTTTTCGGCCCAGTGGCATGCCGAAGAGCGCGGCGCGACCCAGATCGGCGCACGCGATGGCAATTTGCTGGCGCGGGGGGCGTTGGCCGCCGCCCTGTCGCAGCAATTGTCGGGCGCGGCCCCGTCGGCCCAGGGCGGGGCCAGGATCGGGCTCAGTTTCCTGTCGATGGACGGGCAATACTGCCGCAGCTTCGGCTTGGGCCGGCCGGGTCAATATCTGGTGGGACTGGCTTGCCGCAGCGGCCAGGATTGGCGCTTGCCGCTGCTGGTGCAAGATGGCCGGCCTGGGGCCGTGCCCACCGTGCCGGCGCCGGTGCGCGAGGCGGTCGATCAGCGCATTAACGGCCAGCCACTCGATGGCAGGGCGGAACAGGAAGCGGTGCGCCGAGGCTGGCAGCGCTGAACGGGCGGGCCGGTTACGACAGGCGGCCCGCTAATCGGCGACCTCCGGCTTGTCGCCGGAGCCGAGCACGGCGCTGCCCACATGGACCACGCCCTTGCCCACCGTGACGGCGGCGCCCACGGCCGTGCTGGCCACAGAGACGCCCGTGCCCACCACCACCGAGGTGACGGCGATCACGGCGCAGCCGCTGGCCAGGGGCAGCAACAGCGCCGCCGCCAGCCAGCCGGCCAGCCGGACGGCGAGCCGGACGGCGGGCCGAACGGCGGGCCGAACGGCGAGCCGCGCACGCGGCGATGGGGGCAAGCGGGCGCGCCGTGTCATCTTAAACGCCCAGCAGTTCCACGTCGAAAATGAGGGTGGCGTTGGGCGGAATCGCGCCGCCGGCGCCGCGCGCGCCATAGCCCAGGGCGGCCGGAATGATCAATTGGCGCTTGCCGCCCACTTTCATGCCTTGCACGCCTTCATCCCAGCCCTTGATGACGCGGCCTGCGCCGAGCGGAAACTCGAACGGATCGTTGCGGTCTTTGCTGGAGTCGAATTTGGCGCCGGCGCTGCCGTCGTCGTTGCGCAGCCAGCCGGTGTAATGCACCACGACGTTTTGACCGGCGCGTGCTTCGGCGCCTTCGCCGACGACGCTGTCTGCGTATTGCAGGCCCGATGGGGTAGTGATGATGGACATGGTTTCCTTGAATGTGAGAATGCGTTGGCGGATGAAGAGTCGCAGCGAAGCGGCGCCACGCGCCGGGCGAGCCCGGCCGCCGCCCGCCGGTCCTCGATTGTAGTGCAAGCGGGGGCAAAGCGCCATGCGCGTGCCGGTCTGACAAGAAACCAAATAAGTGTGGCGGGCTGGGCAGCAAATGTCGTCAATTTAACCAAGTCAACTGCCGTTTCCACGTAAAATACATGTTTCGTCCCCTCCAGCGAATCACTTCACAATGCGCAGTCTCCGCCGTCTTGTTTTGCCTCTGATCTGCCTGCTTGTCAGCGCCGCCGCGCACGCCAATGTGGTGGTGGTCCTCAATTCGCGCGACGCCACGGTCCAGTTGCTCGATCAAGCCAGTTACGCCGAGCTGTCCAAGTTTTCGGTCGGCAAGGAGCCGCACCATTTGATGGAAACGCCGGACGGCAAGTCGGTGATCGTGGCCAGTTCGGTGGGCAACGAATTGATTTTCCTGGACCCGAAAACCGGGCAAGTGCAGCGCCGCGTGAAGGATATCCTCGATCCGTATCAAATCGGTTTTTCGCCCGATCAGAAATGGTTCGTGTCGAACTCGCTGCGCCTGGACCGGGTCGATCTGTACCGCAACGAGGGCGGCAAGCTGAACCTGGCCAAGCGGATCGAACTGGCCAAGCTGCCCAGCCACATGGCGTTTAACGCGGCCAGCACCATGGTCTTTATCACCCAGCAGGGCAGCGACCAGGTCAGCGGCATCGACTTGGCGACCCAGACCGTCAAATGGACCATCCCGGTGGGCAAGCTTCCGGCCGGAATCGCCATGACCCCGGACGATCGCTTTTTGCTGGTGGGCATCATGGGCAGCGACTACGTGGAAGTGATCGACTGGCGCTCGCATCAAACCGTCAAGCGCATCAAGGCCGGCGCCGGCACCCATAATTTCCGCTCGCTGGGCGACAAGCGCTACACGTTTGTCTCGAACCGGGTTTCCAACACGATCAACATCATCGACCAGAAAAGCCTGGAAAACGTGGGCACCATCAATGTGCCGGGCGGACCCGATTGCATGGAGGTGACGGCGGACGGCAAAACCATGTGGGTGACGCTGCGCTGGATTAAAAAAGTGGCCGTGATCGACCTGGCCACGCGCAAGGTCACCAAGCTGATCCCGGTCGGCCGCTCGCCGCATGGTATCTATTTCGCTAATCATTCACCGCGTAGCAATTGAGTTTTATGTCCACCCTGTTCCGTATCGCGGCGGCGGCCGCCGTGGCCGCCGGTCTGGCGCCGCCCTTGTGGGCCGGCCAGCCCGGGTCTGTGCCGGCGCCGTCCTGTCAAGGCACCATCTATCTGACCTTCGACACGGGCAGTCAGTCGCAAGCCGAATTGATCGCCAACACGCTGGCCAAGCACCAAGTCAAGGCGACTTTTTTTCTGGCCAATGAAAAAACGGTACAGGGCAATTATTCACTCGACGTGTCGTGGGGGCCGTACTGGAAGGCGCTGGCGGCCCAGGGCCACGCCTTCGGCAGCCATACTTTCGACCATGTGTATTGGCAGCGCGACGCGGCGCATGGTTTGATCCAAGTCAAACCGCAGTTCGGCAAGGACGCGGGCAAAAAAGTGTACTGGCCGGCCCAGCGCTTTTGTCAGGAATTGCGGCGCGTCGACGAACGTTTCCAGCTCATGACGGGCGGCCATCTGGACCCGCTGTGGCGCGCGCCGGGCGGCAAAGTGTCGCCCCGTACCTTGGCGGTGGCCAAGGCCTGCGGCTATGCCCACGTGGGCTGGGCCAAGGCGGGCTTCTCGGGCGATGAGTTGCCCAGCGAAAGTTATTCGAACGCCAGCTTGCTGCAAGGCGCGCTGGACAATCTGAAGGATGGCGACATCTTCATGGCCCATATGGGCATCTGGTCGCGTAAGGACCCGTGGGCGCCGGCCAATCTGGAGCCGCTGATCGTCGGCCTCCAGCAAAAAGGCTTTTGCTTCGCCACCTTGCGCGCGCACCCCGGCCTGGCCGCCGCCGCCGCCCGCCCATGATGCAACTGCTGGCGGACTGGTTCGGCGCGGCCCAGGGGTGGTTGTTCGAAACCGTGATTCAGCCGCTGGTGTTCCAGCTCGGCTTTGGCGCCTTCGTCGAAGAAGCGTTCGAGGGCACCGAGTGGCTGCTGGTGGGGGTATGCGAGCTGGTGTTGCTGTTTATCGTGCTGCGCCCGCTCGAGGCGCTGCTGCCGGTGCATCGCCTGCGCGACCCGCGCGCGCGCTGGAACGATTTCGTGTACACCGTGCTCCAGCGCGTGGGCTTGTTTTCCCTGCTGATTTTTTTCACCCTCGATCCGCTGATCGACCACCTGACCGCTTGGTTGCGCCTGGACGGCTTGCATCCCATTAATCTCGAATCGCTGTGGCCGGACCTCAGTCCGGTGGCCAGTTTCGCCCTGTATTTTGTGGTGCTGGATTTTTTTGACTACTGGTATCATCGGGCCTCGCATCAATTTCACTGGTGGTGGGGACTGCACAGCCTGCACCACAGCCAGCAAGACATGAATCTGTGGAGCGACGACCGCAACCACCTGCTTGACGATCTGCTGCGCGACATCTATATGGCCCTGATCGCGCTGGCCATCGGCGTGCCGCCCAGCCAGTACGTGATGCTGGTGTCGATCTCGCGCATGCTGCAAAGCTTGCAGCATGCTAATGTGCGTGTGCACTTCGGCCGGCTGGGCGAGCGCCTGCTGGTGTCGCCCCGCTTTCACCGGCGTCACCACGCGATCGGCACCGGTCATGAATCGCAAGGCGCCGGCACCCTGGGCGGCTGCAATTTCGGGGTACTGCTGCCGGTGTGGGACATGCTGTTCGGCACCGCCAACTTCAGCGCGGGCTACCCGGCCACCGGGGTGCGCGACCAGCTCGCGCGCGCCGGGCCGGACGGCGGCATGCTGCCGGGCCGGCAATACGGCCGCGGCTTTTGGCAACAACAATGGCTAGGATTGAAACGTATGTTCGAATACATGAAACGTCGGCCCCACTGATGCGCGCCGTCCTGCAAGCGTATGGCCGAGCCCTGATCTCGCAACTGAGCGCGCGCATGCTACTGCTCAGCTTTATCCCTTTTTTCCTGTCGGTGTTGCTATGGGGCGTGCTGCTGTGGCTGGGCCTGCAACCGCTGGTCGATGGCGTGCACAATCTGTTTTCCGAGCATGGTGGTTTTAGCATCAGCAACGGCGTGCTGGCCGCCTTCGGCCTCGGTCTGCTCAAAACGGTGATCGTGCCCCTGATCGCCATGTTGCTGCTGCTGCCTTTGATGATACTGACTTCGCTCATTTTCATGGGGGTGGCGGCGATGCCGGCCATCGTGCGCCATGTGGGCCGGCGCTCTTACCCGCAGCTGGAAAAAAAGAGCGGCGGCGGCTGGTTTGGCAGTCTGCTGGCGGCGCTGGGCGCGTTCGGCCTGTTCCTGCTGGCCTGGCTGGTGGTGCTGCCCTTGTATTTCGTGCCGCCGCTGGCGCTGCTGGCCCAGGTGCTGCTGTGGGGCTGGCTCACCAGCCGCGTGATGGCCTACGACGCGCTGGCCGACTACGCCAGCGCCGACGAGCGGCGCCAGTTGCTGCGCGCGCACCGCTGGCCTTTGCTGGCGATCGGGGTGGCCTCGGGCGCGGCCGGCGCCATTCCCGGCTTGCTGTGGCTGGGTGGCGCGCTGTCGGTGGTGCTGTTTCCGTTTTTGGCGGTGATTTCGATCTGGCTATACGTGTTGATCTTCGTGTTTACCGGGCTATGGTTTCAGCATTACTGCATGGCGGCGCTGGCCAATCAGCGCGCGGCCGCCATCGCCTTGCCAACCGTGGCGCCGGGCTAAATCCGGACTGCGCTGGCGCCGGTGCTGTACAGTGCCGGCAAGGACACTCAAAAACGGACACATCATGGCATTCGGACTCATTATCATCGGCGACGAAATCCTCTCGGGCAAGCGGGTCGACCAGCATTTTTCCAAGGTGGTGCAATTACTGGGCGAGCGCGGCTTGCAACTGGGCTGGGCCGAATATCTGGCCGACGACCCGCAGCGCATCAGCGCCGCACTGCGCCGCACGTTCGCCGGTTCCGATATCGTGTTTTCCTGCGGCGGCATCGGCGCCACCCCGGACGATCACACGCGCCAGGCGGCGGCCGACGCGCTCGGCCGTCCCTTGCGGCTGCATCCCGAAGGCAAGGCCAATATCGAGCAGCGCATCGTCGAGATGGCGCGCGAGGCGGGCCAGCCGGCAGCGCTGGAATCGGCCGAGAATCTGCACCGGCTCAAAATGGCCGAGTTCGCCGAAGGCGCGCAATTGATCCCCAATCCCTACAACCGGATCGCCGGTTTCACGCTCGAGCGCCACCATTTCGTGCCGGGCTTTCCAGTGATGGCCTGGCCCATGATCGAATGGGTGCTCGACACCCATTACAGCGCGCTGTTTAACCGCGAGCCGCGCGCCGAACAGGCGCTGCTGGTGTACGAATCGGCCGAGTCGGCGCTCACGCCCTTGATGGAAGCGCTGGAGGCGCAGTTTCCCCTGATTAAAGTATTCAGCCTGCCCAATGTGGGCGATGCGATCACGCGCCGGCATATCGAGCTGGGCGTCAAGGGCGAGCCGGTTCAGACCGCCGCCGCCTTCGCCGTCATGCGCGCCGAACTGGACCGCCTGCAAGCGGAATACCACCTGGTGTAAGCCCGGCCGCCGGCTTGGCGCGCGGCCCGCTTGGACCAGCCCGGCACGCCGGCGCCGCGTGTGTGCGCGCCGGCGGCGCATGGGCGCCTCGGGCGCTGCGGCAGCTTGTTGGCGCGGGGCCGGCAAAAGCGGCGGCCACGTTGTTTTTTTGCGAAAATCGTCGGCCATCGGCGCTTATTTCTACGCGCCGGCCCGTTGCGACGGCGCCGATGTGGTGCAATGGATAGCAAGCGCGGCACCGAATAATTGGCGGTAACAATCTTTCAGGCGGCGCGAACAAGACGACGCGCTCACGCCGAATTGCCCTGTGCGATAGCCGCACCATGCGAGGCGGCAGTAAGTATCACTGAACACACGACAGACCGGTTTGAACATTTATGTTAAACAAGCGTCGTTATCGCCGGCCCCGTATGCTTGTTCGTACGGTGCGCGCCATGCGCGCGCGGCAGCAGGCGAAAACGCGGCGCGCGCGCCGGTCCGTTGCACCACCCTCATTGCGATCCATGAAAGAAACAGAAGCACACTTGGTCCAGGCCCCCGCCGCCATCGATTCGCCCCCGCCCAACAAGCCGCGCCGCCCGCTGGCCGCGCTATTGCTGCTGCTCTTGGTGTTGCTGTCCCTGGCTGTGTGGTGGACCATGCGCGAGGTGCGCAGCTCGGCCCTGCAAGCCGAGTTTTTCACGCGCCTGGTGGGCAAGCTCACCTATACGGTGGAGCCCGGCCCCAGCACGGCGATCCGCTATCCGCACGACAGCCCTTACGATGAGCGGCTCGGTTACGCCAACTTGCCGGATTTCTTGGGCAAGCTCAAGGAGCGCGATTACGCCGTCACCGCCCAGGCCCGCTTTTCACCGAAGATGGTGGAATTGGCCGACATGGGCATCTTCACCACTTACCGCGAAAAAACCAAGGTCGGGCTGGAAATTCTCGATTGCCGCAGCCAGCCTTTGTTTACCGCCAGTTTTCCCGAGCGTTACTACGACGGCTATGAAGACACGCCGCCTATTCTGGTGCATAGCCTGTTGTTCATCGAAAACCGCGAATTGCTGGACCCCACTTATCCGAAACGCAATCCGGCGGTGGAATGGGACCGCCTCAGCAAGGCGATTCTGGACAAGTCGCTCAACACCTTCGGCGGCCACCGCACCGGCGGCGGCAGCACCCTGGCGACCCAGATCGAAAAGTACCGCCACTCGCCCGAGGGCCGCACCAGTTCCCTGAAAGACAAGCTGCGCCAGATGGTGTCGGCCACCCTGCGCGCCTATCAGCAGGGCGAGAACACCACCGCCGTGCGGCGCCAGATCGTGACCGATTACCTGAACACGGTGCCGCTGTCGGCCAAGCCCGGCTATGGCGAAGTGAACGGGATCGGTGACGGTTTATGGGTCTGGTACGGGCGCGATTTTGCCGAAGTGAGCCGTCAGCTCAAGGGCCGCCTGGAGCTGCCGGCCAACGCGCTGGCCTATAAACAGGCGCTCAGTTTGCTGATCGCCCAGCGCCGGCCGTCCCATTATCTGGGCGAGGGCGGCGCCGACCTGGAAGTGCTGACCAATAGCCACCTGCGGCTGCTGGCCCAGGCCGGCGTCATCACGCCCCAGTTGCGCGACGTCGCGCTGGGCCAAAAGCTGCGCGGGCCGATGCCGGCCGGGCCGGCCGCCGGGAGCGCGCTGGCCACTTCTTTCGTCACGCGCAAGGCGTCCAACGCGGTGCGCACCCACCTGGCCGGTTTGCTGGGTGACAACCGCCTGTACAATCTGGACCGGCTTGACTTGAGCGTGGTGAGCACGCTTGACGCCCAGGCCCAGAAGGCGGTCACCGCCGTGCTGCGCCAGTTGCGCGATCCCGAGGCGGCCAAGGCGGCCGGTTTGACGGGCAAGGGCATGCTGGGCAATGGCGATCCGGCCAATGTGATCTACAGCTTCACCTTGCTGGAAAAGGGCGACAAGGTCAATTACCTGCGCCTGCAAACCGACAATTTCGACCAGCCGCTCGATATCAACGATGGCGCCAAGCTCGACCTGGGTTCGACCGCCAAGTTGCGCACCCTGGTCAGCTATCTGGATATCGTCGCCCAATTGCACCAGCGTTATAGCGGCATGGCGGCGGCCGAGCTGGCCAAGGTAGCGGTCGATCCCAAGGATATGATTTCGCAATGGGCGCTGGCCTACCTCAAGCCCTTGCCGATGGACCAGGCGCGCGCCTTGCCGGCCATGTTGCTGGCGGCGCTGGAGCGCAAGTATTCGGGCAATCCGGGCGAGGGATTTTTCACCGGCGGCGGCATGCACAGCTTCGGTAATTTTTCCAAGGAAGACGATAGCCGTATCTTGTCGGTGCGCGAAGCCTTGCGCCGCTCCACCAATCTGGTGTTTGTGCGCCTGATGCGCGACGTGGCGCGTTTTTATATGTTCCAGACGCCCGGCTCGTCGGCCTCGCTGCTGGCCGACGCCGACGATCCCCGTCGCGCCGCCTATCTGAGCCGCTTCGCCGACAAGGAAGGGCGCGAATTCCTGCAACGCTTCTACCAGAAATACAAGGGCAAAAGCGTCGAGGAGCAGGAAGCGATTTTACTGGCGAGCATACATCCGACCCCCGTCAGGTTAAGCAATATCTACCGCACCATCGCGCCGGAAGGCAGCCTGGAGCAGTTTAGCGCCTTCATCGGCGACCATTTGCCGTCGCAAAACGAGGTGCCGTCCGAGCGCCTGGCCAAGCTGTACGACCAGTATGCGATGGACAAATGGTCGCTGGCCGACCGCGGCTACCTGGCCAATTTGCATCCGCTGGAATTGTGGATGGTGGCCTACCTGCGCCAGCACGCGGGCGCCACCCTGAGCGAAATGGTGGCGGCCAGCGAACAGCAGCGCCAGGAAGTTTATAAATGGTTGTTTACCACCCACCGCAAGCACGCCCAGGACAGCCGCATCGCCGGCTTGCTGGAAGTGGAAGGCTTCCTGGAAATTCATAAACAGTGGAAAAAGATGGGCTATCCCTTCGATTCCCTGGTGCCATCGTTCGCCACCGCCCTGGGCGCCTCGGCCGACCGGCCGGCCGCGCTGGCCGAGCTGATGGGCATCATCGTCAATGGCGGCGTGCGCAAACCCAGCCAACGCATTTCCTCGCTTCATTTCGCCTCCGGCACGCCCTACGAAACCATGGTCAAGCGCGGCCAGGCCGGTATCGGCGAGCAAGTGCTTGCGCCCGAAGTGGCGCGCGCGGTGGCCGACGCGATCCGCGAAGTGGTGTCCGACGGCACCGCCAAGCGGGCCAAGGCCGCATTCGTGGCGGCCGACGGCAGCAACATTGCGGTGGGTGGCAAGACCGGCACCGGCGACCAGCGCTTCGACGTATATGGCGGCGGCGGGCGCCTGCTCGAATCGCGTTTCGTAAACCGTTCGGCCACCTTCGTGTTCAATATTGGCGAGCGTTTTTTCGGCAGCATGACCGCCTATGTGCATGGGCCGGAATCGAAACATTACGATTTCACCAGCGCCTTGCCGGTGCAATTGCTGGTGGTGCTCGCGCCCAGCCTGATGCCGCTGATCGACCCGCCCAAGGCCGGCGCGGTGCTCACCGGCGGCGCGGCGCCCGGCGCGTCCGGCTTGAGCACGGTGGCGGCGCCGGCCCCGCTGCGCCAATGCGGCGGCTAAAGCGGTAGGCACGCGCGTCGGCAACTGGCGGCCTTGGCGGGCGGCCAGAATGGTCTTGCATAGTTGGGCGATTGTTGGCATTGTCTGTGCCTATGAAACCCATGCGCCACACCATGTCCAAAATTCTCGCGTTCACACGCTTTTCGGTGCGCGACCTGTTGGCCACCGCCGGTCCCACCGTGCTGCTGATCGGCGCCGTGTGCGCCATCGCTTACTGGCTGGTCGATCCGGCCCCGCCGCACCAGGTGGCGCTATCGACCGGGCAGGAAAATAGCGCTTACGAGGAGTTCGGCAAGAAATACGCGGCCGCGCTGGCCCAGCACCAGATCCAGGTCAGCCTCAAGCGTTCGCTCGGTTCCCAGGAAAACCTGCAAAGCCTGAACCAGGGCGCGGTCGATATCGCCTTCGTGCAAAGCGGCTCGACCGAGCAGGCCGAGGCGGAACGCAAGGGATTGGTGTCCCTGGGCAGCCTGTTTACCGAGCCGGTCTGGTTATTCCTGCGCGACAGCGCCGAGGTCAAGCAGTTGACCCAATTACGCGGCATGAAGATCAATCTGGGCCCCGAAGGCACCGGCGTACCGCGCCTGTTCAAGCAGGTGCTGTCGGTCAATGGGGTGGAAGCGAACGAATTGCACATTGGCGCCCTGGAAAACACCCCGGCCACGGTGGCGCTGCTGGAAGGCCAGATCGACGGCCTGGTGTTCAGTTCGGCGCCGGAAGCGCCGCTGATCCAGATGCTGCTGCAAACGCCGGGCATCAAACTGTTCGATTTTGCCCAGGCCGAAGCGTACACGCGGCGGCTGCCGTTTCTGTCCCATGTGGTGCTACCGCGCGGCATCGTCGATTTGGGGCGCGATTTGCCGGCCCAGGATTATCAGTTGATCGCCCCCACCGCCACCCTGGTCGCGCGCGCGGACTTGCATCCGGCCTTGATCGACTTGTTCGTGCAAGCGGCCGGCCAGATCCACGGCGGCACCGGCTGGTTCCAGCAGCAGGGCCAGTTTCCTTCGGCGCGCTACACCGAAATTCCGGTGGCGCGCGAGGCGGCCAAGTTTTATAAAGATGGCGCGCCGCTGTTGCAGCGGTATATGAGCTTTTGGCTGGCCAATTTTTTCGACCGCATGTGGGTGCTGGTGGTGGCGCTGGGGGCGCTGATCTTGCCGCTGTCGAAAGTGGTGCCGCCGCTTTACGTGTGGCGCATCCGTTCCCGCGTGTACCGCTGGTATGGCCAGCTGCGCACGGTCGAGCAGGCGCTGGAAGAGGCGCCCGAAGGGCGGCGGGCGGAAATTTACGCGGCCCAGTTGCTGCGCTTAAACGAGATCGAGGAAATGGTGAACCAGATTTCAATTCCGCTCTCGTTCGCCGACGGCTTATATGGCTTGCGCAGTCACATCAATTTCGTGCGCCAGCGTATCTTGTCGCTGATGGAAGGCAAGCCGGCGCAAGCGGGCGCCGTGACGGCGGCCGAGGCCGGCATCGGCGCGCCCGCTTAAGTTGCGCCGCTCAGGCGCCGATCCAGGGCAGGCCGGCCCGGCACCAGCCGCCCACGCTCTTTCTGTGCCCGTCGGCATCCTTGTCGCCCTCGAAGCCTTCCAGAATATCGAAACAGTGGCGATAACCGTGTTCGGTGGCCAGGCTGGCCGCGTGACGCGAGCGCACTCCCGAGCGGCACAGGAACAGCAGCACTTGCTCCGGCCGGGCCGCGGCCGCCAGCTGGGTCAGGAAATGGGGATTGGGCGCGCCACCCGGGTAGGTGCTCCATTGCACCGCGCGTTGCTGGATGTCGCCGATGGCGACCCGGCCCACCCAGTCGCGCTCGGCCGTGGTACGGACGTCGATCAGCGTCACGCCGGGGTCGGCCTGGAGCAGGGCATACGCCTCTTGCGGGGTGACGGCACCGGCATAGGGGGCCGGCTGGATGCGGGTCTTGGCCGCGCTCAGGATAGTGTCCACAAAACTCATGATGTCAGACCTCAAAGAATGGTTCGATAATTATAGTGCGTGTGAGCGGCCATGGTGCGGCGGCACGGCGCTGCACCAAAGGCGTCTCACCGTTTTCATGCGGCAAGCACCAAACGGGTGCGAAATCAATAAAACGCACCGCGATAGTGCGGGAATGTGTCAAGTTCTGGTGCGGCCCGGTTTGCAAGCTCAGCCATAACTCCTGCAATTTCAAGCGCTTGGCGGGCCGCGCCGCGCCGCTGGCAAGTGCTTGCTCCTGGCATGGAACCTGCTATCATCTCAACGAGTTTTGGTCGCACGCAAGGTTAGCGTCATCGTCAAGCCCAGCGCACTTGGTCGGCTCATTCATACAATCATTTAGGAGATAGGCATGGCAATGACAGCCGCAGAAGTTCTGAAGATGGCAAAAGATAACGAAGTCAAATTTGTTGATTTCCGTTTTGCCGACACCCGTGGTAAAGAACAACACGTGACTGTACCCGTGTCGCATTTCGATATGGATAAGTTTGAATCTGGCCACGCCTTCGACGGTTCCTCGATCGCCGGATGGAAAGGCATCGAAGCGTCGGACATGATCTTGATGCCGGATCCGAACACCGCCAACATCGACCCGTTCATGGAAGAGACCACTCTGTTCATGCAATGCGACGTGATCGAACCGTCCGACGGCAAGGGTTACGACCGCGATCCGCGCTCGATCGCCAAGCGCGCCGAAGCCTATTTGAAGTCGTCCGGCCTGGGCGACACCGCTTACTTCGGTCCGGAACCGGAATTTTTCATCTTCGACAGTGTGCGTTGGAAGATCGACATGTCGGGTTGCTTCGTCAAGATTGGTTCGGACGAATCGTCCTGGGCCACCGGCAAGGAACTCGAAGGCGGCAACAGCGGCCACCGTCCGACCGTCAAGGGCGGCTATTTCCCGGTGCCACCGGTCGACAGCTTCCAGGACATGCGTTCTGAAATGTGCCTGATCCTCGAATCGCTGGGCATTCCGGTCGAAGTGCATCACCACGAAGTGGCCGGCGCCGGCCAAAATGAAATCGGCACCCGTTTCTCGACCCTGGTCGAGCGCGCCGACTGGACCCAGAACTTGAAATATGTGGTGTGGAACGTGGCCCACAGCTACGGCAAGACCGCCACCTTCATGCCCAAGCCCATCGTTGGCGACAACGGTTCCGGCATGCATGTGCACCAATCGATCTGGAAAGACGGCAAAAACCTGTTCGCCGGCGACGGCTATGCCGGCCTGTCCGACACCGCCCTGTTCTATATCGGCGGCATCATCAAGCACGCCAAGGCCTTGAACGCGATCACCAATCCGGGCACCAACTCGTACAAACGGCTGGTGCCGGGCTTCGAGGCGCCGGTGAAATTGGCGTACTCGGCGCGCAACCGCTCGGCGTCGATCCGGATTCCGCATGTGGCCAATCCGAAAGGCCGCCGCATCGAAACCCGTTTCCCCGATCCGCTGGCGAACGTCTATCTGTGCTTCTCGGCCTTGCTGATGGCCGGCCTGGACGGTATCCAGAACAAGATCCACCCGGGCGAGGCGGCATCGAAAGACTTGTACCATTTGCCGCCGGAAGAAGACGCTTTGATTCCGACCGTGTGCTCGTCGCTGGAAGAGGCGCTCGAGGCGCTGAACAAGGACCGCGAGTTCCTGACCCGGGGCGGCGTGTTTAGCGACAGCATGATCGACGCCTACATCGAGTTGAAGATGCAAGATGTGCAGCGCATGCGCATGACCACCCATCCGGCCGAGTTCGACATGTATTACTCGCTGTAATAGCGAAACCTGGCGCCGCGTTGCGGCGCTGGCGGAAAATGTTGCTGAGATGTAAAATAACGCGAGACAAGCCACGGCTTTTCTCGCGTTTTTTGTTTGATGTTGTATATTGCGCTGTACAGTATCGCTGTGAAGGCGGGAGATGCGTGGCGCCGCCGCGCCCGCCCCGCGACGAGAATACAAACAGGTTGAACATGCAAAAACTGCTTATCCGCTCGCTGTTGCTGGGTCTCATGCTGGCCGGTCCGCTGACGCGGGCCCAGGCCCAGATATATTTGTGCGTGGATGAAAACGGTCGCAAGGAATTAACCGATGTCAATAAAAAGGGCAATTGCAAGGCGCTCGAATTGCCCGGTGCCATGACCATGCCGGCCAAGCGGCCGGGCGGGGTGGCCAAGGCGCCTACGGCGGCCCCGGCCGACTTCCCCAAGGTCGACAACGCCCAACAAAAGGCGCGCGACGCCGACCGCCGGCAAATCCTCGACGACGAGTTGAAGGCCGAGGCGGCCAAGTTGGCCGAGATGAAAAAAGCCTATAACAATGGCGAGCCTGAACGGCAGGGCAACGAGCGCAACTTCGCCAAATACCAGGAGCGGGTCACCGAAATGAAAGATAGCATCAGCCGGATGGAAAAAAACATCGAGGCCTTGAATCGCGAGATCTCGGCCATCCGATGAGCGCTCAGGGACAGCCGGCCGGCGCGGGCAAGGGCGCCACGCCGCCGGTGGCGGTGGCCGGGCTCGATTTGCTGGCCTCGGCCGTGATCTTGCTCGACCCGGACGGGCGCATCAGCTACGCCAACGCGGCCGCCGAAAACCTGCTGGAAAGCTCGCTTAAGGCGCTCTCGCGTCAGAAGCTGACCACCTTGTTCCTCAACCCCGACGAGCTGGCCGCGATTTGCCAGCAGGCGCTGGAACACACCTTCGCCGACTTGCGTCAGGACTTGACGCTGGAACGCTCGGGGCGCGAATCGCTGCATGTGCACAGCATCGTCAGCGCGCTCGACGAGCCGAGCGGGGCGGTGTTGATCGAGCTGCGCGAAAACGTGCAGCAGCTCAAGCTGGACCGCGAAGAACGCATGCTCGACCAGAGCCAGGTCAACAAGGAATTGATACGCAACCTGGCCCATGAAATTAAAAACCCGCTGGGCGGCATCCGCGGCGCGGCCCAGTTGCTGGAACTGGAGTTGCCGGCCCTGCATCTGGGCCAGTTGCGCGAATACACACAGGTCATCATCAAGGAGGCGGACCGGCTGCAAACCCTGGTCGACCGCTTGCTGGCGCCGCACCGCCGGCCTCACATCGTGGGCGACGTCAATATCCACGAAGTGTGCGAGCGGGTGCGCAGCCTGATCCTGGCCGAGTTTCCCAACGGCTTGACGATCTTGCGCGATTACGATGCCTCGATCCCAGAATTTCGCGGCGACAAGGAGCAATTGATACAGACCGTGCTCAACATCGCGCACAACGCGGCCCACGCCTTGTCCGAGCGCATGGTGGCGGGCGACGCCGAACTCATTTTCCGCACCCGGGTGGCGCGCCAGGTGACCCTGGCCAAGGTCCGCTATGGCCTGGCATTAGACTTGCATATCATTGACAATGGACCGGGCATTTCGCCCCACATCCGCGACCGCATCTTCTACCCGCTGGTATCGGGGCGGGAAGGCGGCAGCGGCTTGGGGCTGACACTGGCGCAAACCTTCGTGCAACAGCACATGGGCGTGATCGAGTGCGAGAGCCGGCCTGGATACACCGACTTCAGGATCATCTTGCCTCTGCCATAAGCGGAGCGCGCGTCCTGCCGTCGGCTCCCATGAAATGAAATCCAAATTGCGGGACGCACATTATTTATGAAGCCAATCTGGATAGTCGACGACGACGAGTCGATCCGCTGGGTGCTGGAAAAAGCCTTGGCGCGGGAAAACCTGGCCACCAAAAGTTTTGCCAATGCGCGCGACGCGATCGCCGCCCTGGAATTCGACACCCCGCAAGTGCTGGTGTCGGACATCCGCATGCCGGGCGCCTCCGGGCTGGAATTGCTGCAAATCGTCAAGACCCGCTTCCCCGGCTTGCCGGTACTGATCATCACCGCCTTTTCCGACCTCGATTCGGCCGTGGCCGCGTTCCAGGGCGGCGCCTTCGAATACCTGGCCAAGCCGTTCGACATCGACAAGGCGGTCGAGCTGATCCGGCGCGCGCTGGACGAGAGCTTGCGCGAGACCAGCGTCGAATCCGGCCCCAGCGAATCGCCCGAAATCCTGGGCCAGGCGCCTGCCATGCAAGAAGTGTTTCGCGCCATCGGCCGCCTGTCGCAATCGAACGTGACGGTGCTCATCACGGGCGAATCAGGCACCGGCAAGGAATTGGTGGCGCGCGCCTTGCACAAGCACAGTCCGCGCGCCGCGCAGCCTTTCATCGCCTTGAACACGGCGGCCATCCCCAAGGATTTGCTGGAATCGGAATTGTTCGGCCATGAGCGCGGCGCCTTCACCGGCGCCCAGGCCACCCGGCGCGGCCGCTTCGAGCAAGCTGAAAACGGCACCCTGTTTCTCGACGAAATAGGCGACATGCCCTTCGACCTGCAAACCCGGCTGCTGCGGGTGCTGTCGGACGGCCATTTTTACCGGGTCGGCGGCCACCAGCCGCTCAAGGCCAATGTGCGCGTCATTACCGCCACCCATCAAAACCTGGAACAGCGGGTGCGCGACGGCTTGTTCCGCGAAGACTTGTATCACCGCCTCAACGTGATCCGCTTGCGCCTGCCCAGTTTAAGGGAGCGGCGCGAAGACATCCCTATTTTGGTGCGTCACTTCCTGGTGCAAAGCGCCAAGCAGCTGGGGGTGGAAGCGAAGCGCATGAGCGAGTCGACCGTGCAATTTTTAAGCGGCCTCGATTTGCCGGGCAACGTGCGCCAGCTGGAAAACTTGTGCAACTGGATCACCGTGATGGCGCCCGGTCAGACCGTGGAAGTCAAAGATTTGCCGCTCGAGCTGACCCAGGGCCATGACGGACCGCCGCCCGTTGCGCCCGCCCCGCCCGAGGTGGCGCCCGCGCACGGCGGGCAAGTTTTCGATGCCGCCAATGGCAGCGGACCGGGCTGGATAGGCTTGCTGGAATTGCAGGCGGCCGGCATGCTGGGTAGCGGTCAGCAGGAAGTAATGGCGGTGCTGGGGCGGCAATTCGAATCGGCCCTGATCAAGACGGCGCTCAAGCATACGCACGGGCGCAAGAACGATGCGGCGGTGCGGCTGGGGATCGGACGCAATACCATCACGCGCAAAATCGCCGAGCTGGGCATCGACGGCGCCAAGGACGACTGACACGCGCGGCGCCCTTGCGGCCCGGCCCGGCCCCGGGGCCCGGACCGTGGGACGTGGCCCCGGGGGCTTCCTAATTCCCGGCAATAAGGTAAGCTCTCGCTGCGCGGGGCGGCCCGCCTTATTCTTGGAAACTGTATGTTGATTAACTGCGTGGCCTACCAGGACGGCAAAAAGCTGGCCGATATTGCGATCGAAGCGATCAGCGACTATGTCGAGCGGCCCGACTGTTTCGTTTGGGTAGCGTTGCGCGACGCCCAGCCTGAAGAGCTGTCCGAAATGCAGCATGAATTTTGCCTGCACGAGTTGGCGGTGGAAGACGCCCGTCGAGGCCACCAGCGCCCCAAAATCGAGGAATACGGCGATTCCCTGTTTGCCGTGGTGCAAACGGTGGAAATCGTCGATGGCGAGCTGGTGGTGGGCGAAATCGACATCTTTGTCGGGAAAAATTATGTGCTGTCGGTGCGCAGCCAAACCTCTCAAGGGTTTCTCAATGTGCGCGCGCGCGCCGAGCACGAGCCGCATCTGCTGCGCCAGGGCTCGGCGTTCGTGCTGTATGCGCTGATGGACGCGGTGGTGGACCGCTACTTTCCCGTGGTCGAGCAATTCGAATCGGAACTGGAGCTGATCGAGGAACGTATCTTCGAAAAAGGGACCGAGCGCGACAACATTGAGCGCTTGTATCAACTCAAGCGAAAGATCATCGTACTCAAGCATGCGGTGGGGCCATTGATGGAGGCGGTCGGCAAGCTGCATGGCGGCCGGGTGCCGTCGATGTGCCTGGACACCCAGGAGTATTTCAGAGACGTACACGACCATCTGTACCGCATCAGCACCAAGCTCGACACCATTCGCGACACCATCAGCACGGCGATCCAGGTCAACTTGTCGATGGTGGCGATCGAGGAAAGCGAGGTCAACAAACGGTTGGCGGCTTGGGCCGCGATCTTCGGGGTGTTTACCGCCATGGCCGGCGTGTGGGGTATGAACTTCAAGTTCATGCCGGAATTGGAATTGCGTTACGGCTATCCGGCCGCCTTGCTGTTGATGGTCACGGCCACTGGCTATATGTGGTACCGGTTCCGGCGCTCGGGCTGGCTGTAGCGGGAAGGTGTGGTGGCGAAAAAAAACGCCTGGAATTGCTTCCAGGCGTTTTGCTTGGGTGAGCGCGTCGCGCTCACCGATCATGCGATACTTATTTGAACTTGTAACCTGCGGTGACGTAGACGAAACGTCCGCGTGGGTCGTACTGGTTGATGTCGTAACCGGCTTGGAACTGATTGGTAACAGGAGTACCAATCGGATCAGGCTGTTTGTCAAACATGTTTTTAATGCCCAATGCCAGCGTCAGGTTTTTGATGCCTTTGTACGTCAGATTGGCATCGAACAGCGATTCACTGGAAATAAACACGCGTTCATTGTTCAAGTCATGGCCCACTTCATAGCCGGTACGATAGTTCTGTACCAAAGTGGTGGCCCATGGGCCAGCGGACCAAGTGGCGGCCAACTGATGTTTCCAGCGCAAAATCACGCCGCCATTTTGCGCACCGATCACTGGCGTACCATCCTCATCGTTGGCCACTGTCGTACCAACCTTGTGCGAAATCTCACCGCCCGGGCTGGTTTGGTCGAACGTATCCATGTAGGTGCCGTTGAGGTTGACGTCAACGCGGCCAAAACTGAAGTTTTCTCTCCAGTTGGCGAACAAGTCGATGCCCTGCACGTTGGCATTGCCGGTATTGGCTAATACTGAACGGATGCTGTCGACGCTGTTGCCCTGCAAGGTGACTAGATTTTGGTAGGCCGGATCTCCTGCCCGGAAGCGCGATACGATTTCCTGCGCCGAAGGCGTGGCCAAGATATCGCGGATGTTAATGTTAAAGAAATCGAGACCGATGCTGGTGTTGCTTGCTGCTTGCCATACCGCGCCAAACGAGTATTGCTTCGATTTTTCAGGTTTCAAATCTGGATTGCCACCGCTCAGGGAATTCACTTGCAAGCCAGGCTGACCACTGTTTTGCGGATCGGTGAATCCTTCTGAGGTGCCCAGCGTTTGTGGCGTCCACAGGTCAACCAGCGTCGGGGCACGGAAGCCCGTGCCGTAGGAACCGCGGAGCAAGAGCGCTTTGGTCGGCTGCCAACGCAGATTGGCCTTGTAATTGGTCGAATTGCCGACATCATCGTAGCGGTCATTACGAACGGCCAAGTTCGCTTCGAGCGTTTTAAGCAATGGAACGTTCAATTCGCCGAACACCGAGTTCACGGTACGGTCGCGGTCGATAGGTACCACCGCGCCGCCCAAACCGGAAATGTCGCCAGACTGGTATGCGGCGCTCGGGCTGGTCGTGTAGTTTTCGCGACGTGATTGCAAACCGACGGCGTATTGCGGCTGGATATCGCCCAGTTTCCAAAATTCGCCAGCGATTTTGGCGTCGAAGGAATCGCTGGTCGATTTCGCACCCAGGAAATCTCCCGAAAAAGCTGCACCCTGGATCTTGCTAGCCAAGTCACCCGTTTGCACGCCGCCTGGTGCCCACGGATTCCAATTATTGCTTGGCTCGTTGATAACCTTGGCGTAAGCGACTTGCGAAAAGTAGCCGGTGGTGACGGCACTGTTCAATTTTGACTCGTTGTGCGTCAGAGCCACTTCGTATTCCAAGTTGGCGAAATTGCCCTTGGCGCCGGCAACAACGCGCGCCTGCTTGGCGGTGTCGACATTTTGGCGGGGGCCGAAGTCAAACACGCGTGAAGTGATGGCCAGTGGACTACCGATCAATCTTTCGAAACCCTGGCTAGCCAGATACGGGGCCGCAATCGACTGGTAAACAGGATTGCTTGGGAACAGCAGCAACGCAGGATCCACATTTTGAGCTGGAAATTGACTATCGGTACTGAAGAAACTGGCGCGGGCTGGGGAAGGTTGGTAAGTTTGGGTTACTTTGCTTTGCGAATACAGCGCATCGCCGAACAGTTCCACGTTCGAATTCAGGCGGAATGACAGATTGCCGGTAAAATTGGCCAATTCGCGTTCTGGCGTCAGACCTACGTCAGGACCGCTATCGTAATAGCAGTACGGCGCGCCACGCTCTCCTGTCGGCAACCTGCCCATCCGTATCGTAGCGCAGCGGTCGCCAATCGCCAAAGGATTGCCGAAACCGGAACCGCCACCGCTATAGTTCCATAATGCTTCCGGATCTTCTGGATCTGTTGTTTGGTCAGGGCCGCTACCGGGTATAAATGCACCTTGGATATTGCCCTGGCCGGTAGCGGTGCCGCTGTAGTAAGGCCGCTTGGTCGCGGTCTTGGCATACTCGCGGTCGCGGCCGAACAATGCTTTTTCTTTTTCATAAGAAGCCGACAAAACCACGTTCAAATTGTCGGTATTGAAACCGCCCGTGATCGATAGCTTGCCATTTTGACCGCCGCCGCTGGTGGTTGGCGAGCCATAGCCGCCTGTCACTTCGATGCCTTCGGTTTTCTTCGACAGGATGAAGTTGACCACGCCGGCCACGGCATCGCTGCCGTACACGCCGGATGCGCCGTCCTTCAATACTTCGACGCGTTCGATGGCGGCGAGGGGGATGACGTTGACGTTGACCGACCCGCCATCGCTGCCGGCAAAAGCCGCCAGACGGCGGCCGTTGACCAGCACCAGGGTACGGGCCGAGCCGAGACCGCGCAGTGAAATGGCGGACAGGCCGCCGGTGGAAGTACCGGCGCCTTGTGAGTTAGTGGTGGCGCCGGCGGAGGAAAATGCGGAAATGGATTGCAGCAGTTCTTCAGTGCTGTTGGCACCGGTACGGGCAATGTCCGCCTTGGTGATAATCTGGACTGGCAGCGCGGTTTCCGCGTCAACGCGCTTGACCGAGGAACCGGTGATTTCCACCCGCTGCATCGGTGCATCGGCCTCTTGCGCGAAGGCTGGCTGAGCCAGCAGTCCCATACCGACAATCGCCGCACCGCCGGTAAACATCAGGCGCAGTGAGCGCGATAAAACAGTTTCCATCATCATTATTCGACTCCTAGGGATAAAGGTGTATTTCTTCGTGCAGCGCTTCTGGCGCGGATTCTCAAATATTTCTATTGAAACAAGTGCGAACGTGGAATCAAACCATTTCTATGATTCCTCTGTCAATCGTGTGCCTGTAACAATCCGGTCACATACAACACCTGCCGGCCTTTTTGTTGGGAAGCGTTGGAATTAGGCGGCAAACGGCCACCCCTACTTGTCATAACAGGAAAAAAATGTTAAGCGAAACATCACTGCAATTGTTATAAATCATATATTTATATAATGCCGCGAGCCAGGCCGGCGGCGAGCATTAGCGGCAATCGGCCAGCATCGATAGCGCCACGGCCTCGGCCACTTTAATGCCATCGACTCCGGCCGACAGGATCCCGCCCGCATAGCCGGCGCCTTCGCCGGCCGGGAACAGGCCACGCGTGTTCAGGCTTTGCAAATTGTCGTCGCGGCGCTTGATGCGAATGGGTGAAGAGGTGCGGGTTTCGACTCCCGTGAGCACCGCGTCGGCCTGGTAATAGCTGCGGATTTGCTTGTTAAACGCCGGGAAGGCTTCGCGCATGGCGCTGATGGCGTATTCGGGCAAGGCGTCGGCCAGGTCGGTCAGCTGCACGCCGGGCTGGTAAGAGGGGGTTACCGAGCCGAAGGCGGTCGAGGCGCGGCCGGCCACGAAGTCGCCGATCAACTGGCCCGGCGCGTTGTAATTGCTGCCGCCCAGGGCGAAGGCGCGCTCTTCCAGTTCGCGCTGCAACGCGATTCCGGCCAGCGCATGGCCCGGATAGTCGAGCGGCGAAATGCCCACCACGATCGCGCTGTTGGCGTTGCGCTCGTTGCGCGAATACTGGCTCATGCCGTTGGTGACCAGCCGGCCCGGCTCGGACGCGGCCGCCACCACGGTGCCGCCCGGGCACATGCAAAAACTGTACACCGAGCGGCCATTGGCGGCGTGGTGCACCAGCTTGTAATCGGCCGCGCCCAGGATCGGATTGCCGGCGTTGGGACCGAAGCGGCAGTCGTCGATCAGCGATTGCGGGTGTTCCACTCGAAAGCCGATCGAAAACGGTTTGGCTTCGATATACACCCCGCGCCGATGCAGCATCTCGAAGGTATCGCGGGCGCTGTGGCCGATCGCCAGCACCACATGACGGGTGGCGATCTGTTCGCCGCTGGCCAAGGTCAGACCGCGCAACTGGCCGCCGTCCGGACCGGCTTCGATCTCCAGGTCCACCACCTTGCTCTCGAAGCGGTATTCGCCGCCCATTTGCTCGATATTGGCGCGCATCTGCTCGACCATCTTGACCAGACGGAAGGTGCCGATGTGCGGTTTGCTGACGTACATGATTTCGTCCGGCGCGCCGGCCTTGACGAATTCGGTCAGCACTTTGCGCCCGTAGTGTTTCGGGTCCTTGATCTGACTATACAGTTTGCCGTCCGAAAAAGTGCCGGCGCCGCCTTCGCCGAACTGCACATTCGATTCCGGATTGAGCGCGCGCTTGCGCCAAAAGCCGAATGTGTCGACGGTACGTTCGCGCACCTGTTTGCCTCGCTCCAAGATAATCGGACGCAAGCCCATCTGGGCCAGGATCAATGCCGCGAACAGGCCGCAGGGGCCGGTGCCGATCACCACCGGCCGTTCGTTATGGTCGTGACCGGCTGCGCGCTCGCCCCCGGCCACGAAGTGGTAACCGGTGTCGGGCGTGGGCATCACGTGCATGTCGTGTTTGATGCGGACCAGCACGGCCGCTTCGTCCTCGAGACTGACATCGAGCGAATAGATCAGCACGATGGCGCTGCGTTTGCGGGCGTCGTAGCTGCGTTTGAAAACGGTATAGCCGAGCAGTTGCTCGGCGCTGATGTGCAGGCGCGCCAGGATGGCGTCCGCCAGCGCCGTTTCGGGATGGTCGAGCGGCAGCTTTACTTCATTTAATCGCAACATGGGAGGTCCGCAGTCAGGGCGCTGGCTAGGCGCCATTGGTCAAAGCGCGGAGGCAAGGTCGTGTCCGCCGCGCGCATGCGCATATTTTACCTGCACCGGGGTCATGCTGAAAGCGCATTGGCCCTCGGAGCGGCGCCCTCACGCCCGGCAAGCGGTCGCGCCGAGCGGCACCGCGCGCCTTGCCTTTACGCGTTGCCTTGTTGGGGCCAGCACCGGTCCGCGCCGTTGACGCGAGAAAAACAAAATTCGTCAAAATGCTGCGCTGCACGGTCGCTCGTGGATGCCTGTCGAGTCACTTTTGAGAAAGCCGGCGCCGAAACGCTTGCGTTGGATCGGGCCCCATCTTCCGCACTTCGGCCGCGTTTCATTCTTGTTTCCAACGCTTGGCCGGGCTACGCGTACCAGCACCGAAAATCACATATCGCCATTCATTTTTTGTTGCTAAAGCTGCATACATATTGTGCAAATGCGCACCTTTTTGGGAAGACTTGCCCTTATCTCGCTCTGTTCCAGTGCAATTTGTTGAACAGCAACAATATATTCTTCCAGCAATTGACATTGATGCTTTTGTCATGCTTCTATGAAAGCAAGGACGCAGGAATTGCAGATGTCAATCTGTCCGAATCGATGCCTTTTTGCGCATTCCCGCAGCCGTACAAGGGCTGAAAATCGGGCTGAAAATCGCAAAAAGAAAATTGTTACCTCCACAACAAGCCGCACCAAGCTGATCTACCAGAAAAGCTATCAATCAATAGGGAATCGCATGTTCAGAAAAACAGTTTTAGTTCGCGCGCTGTCGATCGCGTTTGGCGCGGCAACCATATCGGCCGCCTTGGTGGCGCCGGCGATGGCACAATCTAACGCTGCTGGTAACATTTTCGGCCAAATCGACTCGCCGGCCGGGGCGTCGATTGTATTGCTCAACACCGACAATGGAGTCAAACGTACGGTCACACCGGACGCTTCCGGACGCTACAACGCCACGGCCATGTCGCCCGGCCACTATAAGGTTGACTTGCTGCGCGAGGGTGCCGTGGCCGGCAGCACAGAAGTGGACGTGATTGTGGGGCAGGGTGTCGATGCTTCCTTCGTGGCTCCGGCTGTCGCCGCGCAATCGGTGCAGGTGACCGGTCGACGCAGTCGTATCGACGTATCGAACACCAATAACGGCGCCACCTTCACCGCCAAGGAATTGGCGAAACTGCCCATTGCCACCAATGTGGACGCGATCATTCAACTGGCGCCCAACACCACGCGGGCCGACTCGCGCTATGCGGCCGGGGCTTCGTTCGGTGGCGGCGGCGCTTCTGAAAATGCGTACTACATCAATGGTTTCCCGGTCACCAATCCCTTGACCCAATTGGGTGGCTCGGAATTGCCGTTTGGCGCGATCTCGCAGGCGCAAATTTTGACGGGGGGATTTGGCGCGGAGTTCGGCCGTTCGGTCGGCGGCGTGGTCAACGTGACCACCAAGAGCGGCACCAATAACTGGGAATTCGGCGCCACCACCAGTATCGAGCCGGCGTCGCTGCGGGCCAACCCGCGCGATGTCTACTTCCCCAATACGGGCGCCAATCCCAAAACCGACGGCACCATGTTTCGCCGGTTGTCCGACAACACCGTCAGCAAAAAAACCTATGGCGGCTATGTCGGTGGCCCCATCATTCCTGACAAGTTGCTCATGTTTGTCGCCCTCGAACAAAAGAAGGACAATCTCGAGGGCGTCAATGCCAATAACATCAACGTTGGCAGCACCACCAGCCCGTCATTGGCCCGCACCGGATGGGAAGCGCGCCAGGATGAATCGACCCGCTACCTGGCCAAATTCGACTGGAATTTGACCGATAGCCACCGATTCGAAGCCACTTTCATCGGCGACAATAACAAGGAAGATCGCCAGTTGTACGGCTACAAATATAGCGATGCGTCCCACAATGGCCAGCAATATTCATCCGAACATTACAAAAACAATTCGAATTTCACGCCGGTCGGCGCCACCTCGCAAATTTTGCGCTACACCGGCAATCTGACCGATAAATTGACCGTCACCGCCCTGTACGGCCAAAGTAAAACTGACGTCAGCAATACCTTCGAGGGCACGTTGACCAATTTATTTCAGGTCACAGCGGCGACCCGGGCCCAGGTGCCTGGCTTGAACTACACCACGCCACAAGTATTGTCGGGAAATATCTTCGCGCCCGGCGCAAAAAACGAAACCATGTCCAGCCGCATGGATCTGGAATACAAAATGGGCACGCATCTGCTGCGGGCTGGCTTCGATAATAATAAGCTCAAGTCGATCAATGCCGGCGACATCAGCGCCGGCGGCGGTTCGTGGGTATATGACCGGAATGTGAGCCCCAACCCGGTCAACTTGTACGGCGTTAATGCCGTCATTCCCGGTCATGGCGGTTTTTCCGATCAAGGCTACTTCGTGAGCCGGCGTTTGTTTAACACGGCGACCAACGCCTACTCCGACCAGTCGGCGCAATATCTGGAAGACCGCTGGCAAGTGGTACCCAACCTCTTGCTAACAGGCGGCATACGGCATGAAGGCTTCAAAAATAAAAATGGTGTCGGCGAAACGTTCTTGGAAGTCAAGAATCAATGGTCGCCGCGTCTGTCGGCCGCATGGGATGTCAATGGCGACGCGTCCTTAAAAGTGTTCGGCAGCGCCGGCCGCTATTCGCTGCAAATCCCGACCCATCTGGCCGTGCGCGGCGCCAGCCAGGCGCTCAACACGCGCGAGTATTTCAGCTATTCGGGCACGGACGCCAACGGCTATCCCACCGGTTTGCAAAACATAACGGGAGCGACCTCGCTCAATAACGAGTACTATCAAGTGAAAGACGTCGCCACCCTGACCGCGCTCGATATCAAGCCGACTTATCAGGACGAATTGACCCTCGGGTTCGAAAAAGCGTTTTCTCCCAACTTGAATTTCGGGGTGAAAGCGACCTATCGCAAGCTGCAAAATACCATCGACGATTACTGCGACGACCGCGCGGTGCTGGCGTGGGCGGAGCGTCGCAATGTCAACACCGATAACTTCGCGGGCATCGGCTGCGTCACCTTCAACCCGGGCAAGGCCAATACTTTCTTGGTGGACTTCGCCGGCAGCGGCGGCAACTACACCAAGGTCGACTTGAGCAAGGCCGACTTGGGCTTCGACAGCGCCGAGCGCACCTACACCGCGCTCGATCTGTTTGCCGAGCATCCCTTGCGCAATGGCTGGTATGGCCGGGTCAACTACACTTGGTCGCGTAGCAAGGGCAACACCGAAGGCCAGACCCGGTCCGATAACGCACAGACCGACGTGGCCGCCACATCGACCTGGGATACGGTTGAGTTGATGCAGGGCGCCAACGGCTTGCTACCGAACGACCGCGAGCATCAAATCAAGGCGTACGGGTTTTATGAAGTCACGCCGCAGTGGACCGTGGGCGGCAACTTCCTGGCCGCCTCGGGTCGCCCGCGCAGTTGCTTTGGCAATCAGCCAAATTTGTCGGACGATGCGCCCGATTACGGCTCGGTGTACTTTTGGTGCGGCGCGCAAGCGAGCCCGCGCGGCAAGGTCGGCAATCTGCCGTGGGACGTTCGGCTGGACTTGAACTTGGCTTACCGACCGGCACAGGTCAAAGGTTTGGCCTTGAAGCTGGACGTGTTCAACGTCGCCAACAAGCAGACCGAGCAAAATATCGATGAGACCTACAATCTCACCGGCACCACGATCAGCACTACCTATGGCCGCGTCATCAGCTATACGGCGCCGCGCTCGGTGAAGCTGACCGCCGAGTACACCTACAAGTTTTAGCCTTTGAGCAGGGCGCGCAGCAGGCGCCCGATGTGATGAAACGCCGGCCATGCCGGCGTTTTTGCTTTTGCAAGCTGGTTGAACGCTTACTGTTGTAAATATGTGAAAGTTGTTTGATGAGTTTGACAATGGAGCGCCGGAAATGTTTTGATGTATCTTCTAGGCAATCGTATATACCACTTTGCAAAACGCGCGTGGGCCGCGAACACTAGATCAGGTAGGGCGGAAGTTCCTCGGCAAGTCCCCGGGCTTCCGGCTTTGAACATGGAACCAAACGTATCAGGTGGAGAAAATTTTGACTAAGAAAATTGTGCTCAAGCGTGGCGTGATCGCCGTGGCCATGACATTGGCAGCCAATCAAGTGGCAGTGGCGCAGGAATCCGGGACCGAACCGGCCATGCAAAAGGTGCTGGTGACGGGCTCGAACATCAAACGCAGCGACAAGGAAGGCACCTCGCCGGTGCAAACAATTTCAGCCAAACAAATCGCCGCCACCGGCGCCAGCACCGTGGCTGAATTACTACGCTCGGTTCCCGCTTTCGGCACCGGCGCCGCGCTCGACACCACCGACGGCGGCTTTTCGAACGGCGCCTCGACCGCCTCGCTGCGCGGTCTCGGTTCGTCCGCCACCCTGATTTTGCTCAACGGCCGGCGCATCACCGCCTCCGCCTATGCCGACCCGAACCAGGGCAAATCGGCCGTCTACGATTTGAACACGATTCCCATTTCGGCCATCGAGCGGGTCGAAATTTTCAAGGATGGCGCCTCGGCCGTGTACGGCTCGGACGCCATCGCCGGGGTGATCAACTTCATCACCAAGACCGATTATCGGGGTGCCCAGCTGGGCGCGAGCACGACGTTCAACGACGACGGCCAATTCCGGCGCCATAACGCGAACGGCATCTTCGGCATCGGCGACTTGCAAAATGATCATTACAATGCGTTTATCAGCTTCGACGTGGCCAAACGCGACAGTACCCTGATCAAGGATGCCAACGATGTGGAAAAGGCGATGTATGCCGATATCAATGGCCGCCTGAATCCGTTTAGCAATAGTTTGAGCAGCCAGCCCTTTTTTTATCGGGAACGCACGCCGGGCGCGAAAAATTTTTCCAATAGCTACGCGCTGCGGGCCGATGTGGTCAACCGCACCGATTGTGATCCATCCCAGCGCATCACGGGCGACCGCGCCTTGCATAATTTGAGCGCCACCGACGCGCTGATCGGACGCACGTTTTGCAACTTCAATCTGGACAATTATCGCGAAGTGCAAGGCGCTGGCAAGGACGCCAATGTCCTATCGAAATTGACGGTCCAGCTCAACCCGAATCTGACTGCGTTTGCCGAAGCGGGCTACAGCCGCAGCGAACGCACTTATCTCGGAGTGCCGATCGCCACACGCGGTACCGCCGCCACCACCGTTTTTGCGCTGGACGGCGCGCCTAAGCAATTTCAGCTCATTTTACCGGTCGGCCACCCCGACAATCCTTTCCCCACCTCGCGCGCGGCGGTTGGTTATCGCTTCGTCAACAGTGACGGCAGCACCAACAATATCAACCAGGCTTATCGTCTGGTCGGGGGTTTGAAAGGTACGGCCGGCAGCTGGGATTGGGAAACGGCCGCGTTGTGGAACCGCAGCGAACGGGAAGATACTTCGTTTGGCCGGCTGTATCGGCCTACCGTGGAGCGCATCATGACCGAAGGGCGTACGTTGGCCCAGACCGCCGCCGATCCCACCGTCACCCACGACGTGGTCAGCCAAGGTTTCGCCCAAGTGGCCCAGGTCGACGTGAAGGCCAGCACCGCGTTCGGTCATTTGGGTGGCGGAGAAATCGGTTTGGCGGTCGGCGCCGAGTTTCGTCAAGAGAAAATCGGTTTAACGCCGGACCCGGTCTTGCAGCGCGGCGAGATCGTCGGCTTGGCCAATTCCTCGGCCGACGGCAGCCGCAAGGTCAAATCGACCTTTATTGAATTGCGCACCCCCTTCGCCAAAAATTTCGAGATGGATTTCGCCGGCCGTTACGACAAATATCCTACTTTCAAGGGTAATTTTGTGCCGAAAGTGGGCGCCAAGTGGACCGCCAGCGACCGGGTAACCCTGCGTAGCAGCTATGCCGAAGGTTTCCGCGCGCCAGCCTTGACCCAGGTCTCGCCCGGCGGCGTGCAATCGTTTTCCACTGTGGTCGATTCGCTGCGCTGCCCCGATGGCGTCAATCCAGCCGACGGCGCCGACAAACTCGATTGCAGCAAGGGTGTTTCCAGCCTGTCGGCCGCGAATAGCGACTTGAAACCGGAAAAATCAAAGAGCTTCTCGTTCGGTTTGATCCTGGCGCCCACCAGGGATATCGACGTGTTGATCGATTATTACCGCATCAAGAAAGTCGATGAAACCGCGCTATTGTCGGCCCAGGCCGTGATCGATCATACGGATCAGTATCCCGGCCGCCTGATCCGCGACCAAAATCCGGCAAACTTTATCCTCGACGCCGATGGCAATCCGGTCGCCAATTCCGGCCCCATCCTGCAAGTGAACCGGGCCTACGTCAACCAGGGTAGCACCGAAGTGAGCGGAGTGGACTTCGATGTCACGTGGCGCCGGGCCTTGGGCGCGTACGGCAAACTGACCACGACCTTGAATTGGAGCTATCTGCTGGAATACCGGCGCGCCGAATCCCCGGGCGATGTGGCGGCCAACGTGGCCGGGTATAACGGTGGCTTGTCCGATTGGGCCACCTCGTCGGAAGACATGCCGAAAAACCGCTTCAACGTGGCCGCCACCTGGGCCATGGGTGAACACAGCGTGACCGCCTCTGCCGATTTCGTCGGTCCCGTGTCGCTGCTGCGCCGTAGCGAAAACGCCGACCTGTATGAAGCGCCTTATTGCCATTACGGGGTCGGCCAGCCCAGCACCGCGTATCAGTTGGGAGGCTTGCCGAAGTTTTCGAACTACATCAGCTCCTGCGACGTGAAGAGCTGGACCACCTATGGCCTCGGGTATACGTATACAGGAGTCAAAAACCTGACCTTGTCGCTGAACATTAAAAACCTGTTCGACACCAAGGCGCCCTACGATCCCCGTTTTCCGGTCGAAGGTTTCAATGTCGATTTGCATAACGGGAAAGGGCGTTACTTCGGTTTGAGCGCCAATTACAAGTTCATGTAAGCGCAGTTTGAAACCGGCACCCCGGTCCGCAGTGAAGTGGGCCGGGATGCACCGCGGCCCGGTCGGGCGGGTGGCTTACATTCCGCCCCAGCTGGCATTAAGCGCGGCCAGCGCGGCCAAGCCTGCCGTCTCGGTGCGCAGAATGCGCGGCCCCATCGCCAGCGCCAGGGCGCCGTGGGCCAGCGCGGCCTGTTCCTCCGCCTCGCTCAGGCCGCCTTCCGGGCCGATCACCAGCGTCACCGCCTGCGGCGGGCGGTGACGCGCCCAGTCGGCCAGCGATTGTTCGGCGCGCGGGCTCAGGATGATGCGCTTGTGCAAATCCTGCTGGGTGATCCATTGCTGATAATCGTCGACCTGTCCCAGCTGTGCTAGCCGGTTGCGCCCGCTTTGCTCGGACGCCGACACGATAATGCCTTGCCAGTGCGCCAGCCTTTTGGCGGCCCGCTCGGCCGACAGTCGCACCACGCAGCGCTGCGCCGCCAGCGGCTGGATGCCCGACGCGCCCAGCTCGATCGCCTTTTCGATGATCCAATCCATCTTGGCCGCTTCCGGCAGCGCCTGGGCCAGCGTCACCGCGTACGGCAATTCCACATCGCGCGCCGCAAACGCTTTTACTTCCACCTCCACCCGGCGCCGCTCGATGTGGCTCAGGGTGGCGCTGTATTCGCCGCCTTCGCCGTTAAACAAGGTCAGCACGGCGCCGGGCGCCAGGCGCAGCACTTGCACATGGTGGGCCACCGCTTCCGGCAGAGTGAGGCAGGCGCCGATGGCCAGCGGCTGGGGACAAAAAAATCGTGGCATGGCGCTCCTGAGTAGGGAAGGGCGGGGCGGGCGGTCCGCAAAAATAATAAAAACACATGAATTGGCCAGCCTGCCGGGGCCGCCACCGAGGCGCAATTTTAAAACGGACACCCGTGCTCTGGTAAAATACTTGGCTAGCGACAGCTGCACGCGTTACGCCACCCACTCCAAACCGAGCATTCGAGCACACCACGATGAAATCTACCCTTCCTACCACTAAAATGGCCAACGCGATTCGCGCGCTGGCAATGGACGCTGTTCAGCAGGCCAATTCCGGCCATCCCGGCATGCCGATGGGAATGGCCGAAATCGCCGTGGCCCTGTGGAGCGGCCACTATCGCCATAATCCGGCCAACCCGAAATGGCTCAACCGCGACCGCTTCCTGCTCTCGAACGGGCATGGCTCGATGCTCCATTATGCTTTGCTGCACCTGACCGGTTACGACTTGAGCATGGATGACATCAAAGCCTTCCGCCAGATGCATTCGAAAACCCCGGGCCACCCGGAAGTCGATGTCACCCCGGGCATCGAGACCACCACCGGCCCGCTCGGCCAGGGCTTGGCCAACGCGGTCGGCATGGCCTTGTCGGAGCAATTGCTGGCGGCCGAATTCAACCGCCCCGGTTTCGATATCGTCGATCACCACACCTATGTGTTCCTGGGCGACGGTTGCATGATGGAAGGCATTTCGCACGAGGTGTGTTCGCTGGCCGGCACCCTGGGCTTGAACAAGCTGATCGCGCTGTATGACGATAATGGCATTTCCATCGACGGCAAGGTAGAAGGCTGGTTCACCGACGACACCCCGGCCCGCTTCGAAGCCTACGGCTGGAACGTGGTGCGCGCGGTGGACGGCCACGACGTGGCCGCCGTCGACGCCGCCATCAGCCTGGCCAAGCAATCGTCCAAGCCGACCCTGATCTGCTGCAAGACCGTGATCGGCAAGGGTTCGCCCAATTTGCAAGGTGGCGACAAGGTGCATGGCGCGGCGCTGGGCGACAAGGAAGTGGCGGCCGTGCGCGCCTATCTGGGTTGGGACGCGGCGCCGTTCGAGATGCCGGCCGATGTGTATCAAGCCTGGGATGCCAAGGCGCAGGGCGCCGAATTGGAGCAAAGCTGGAACGCGCAGTTTGGCGCCTACCGGGCCCAATTCCCGCAACAGGCGGCCGAACTGGAGCGCCGCATGGCCGGCAATTTGCCGCAAGCGTTCGACGACATCTTGAGCGCGGCTATTGACGCGGTGGTCGAGAAAAAAGAAAACATCGCCACCCGCAAGGCCAGCCAGAACGCGATCCAGGCGCTGGCGCCCACGCTGCCCGAGTTTTTGGGCGGTTCGGCCGATTTGACCAGTTCCAATCTGACCAACTGGAAAGAAAGCATCGCCCTGCGCGCCGGCAAGCCGGGTAACCATATCAACTATGGCGTGCGCGAATTCGGCATGAGCGCCATCATGAACGGCATCGCCCTGCATGGCGGCCACATTCCGTTCGGCGCCACTTTCCTCACGTTCTCGGACTACAGCCGCAACGCGCTGCGTATGGCCGCGCTGATGAAACTGCGTTCGATCTTCGTGTTTACCCATGATTCGATCGGCCTGGGCGAAGACGGCCCCACCCACCAGTCGGTGGAGCACGTGTCTTCCCTGCGCCTGATCCCTAATCTGGACAACTGGCGTCCGTGCGACACGCTCGAATCGCTGGTGGCCTGGGGCGCGGCGGTGCGCCGCAAGAACGGTCCTTCGACCCTCATTTTCACGCGCCAGAATCTGCCCTACCAGGAACGCTCGCCGGCCCAGATCGCCGACGTGGCGCGCGGCGGCTATGTCTTGAACGACGTGGCCGAGCCGAAAGCGATCCTGATCGCCACCGGTTCCGAAGTGGAATTGGCGGTCAACGCCGCCAGCGCGCTGGCCGCCGAAGGCATCGCCGTGCGCGTGGTGTCGATGCCGTGCGCCGACGTGTTCGAGCGCCAGGATGCCGCTTACCAAGCCAGCGTCTTGACCAAAGGCACGCCGCGAGTCGCCATCGAAGCCGGCGTCAGCAATTTTTGGTATAAATATGTGGGTCTGGAAGGCGCCGTGGTCGGCATCGACACGTTCGGCGAGTCGGCTCCGGCCAGCGTTCTGTTCAAGCATTTTGGTTTCACCGTAGAAAACGTCGTCGCCAAGGTCAAATCGGTTCTGCTGGCCTAAGCGGGCCGGCCGGGTTCGCCATGCGGCGGGCCCGCGCCTTGTTGCTGCGTACCTCATTTATCTCATCAGGAGAATAGTATGACGATTAAAGTTGCAATCAACGGTTATGGCCGCATCGGCCGCAATGTCTTGCGCGCGTTCTATGAAGGCGGCAAGAAACAAGACATCCAGATCGTCGCCATCAACGACCTGGGCGACGCCAAGTCGAACGCCCATCTGACCCGCTACGACACCGCGCACGGCAAATTCCCCGGCACCGTCACGGTCGAGGGCGACAATATGATCGTCAACGGCGACGCCATCCGCGTGTTCGCGCAGCGCAATCCGGCTGAAATCCCATGGGGCGAGCTGGGTGTCGATGTGGTGCTCGAATGCACCGGCTTTTTCACCACCAAGGAAAAAGCCTCGGCCCACTTGAAGGGCGGCGCCAAGAAAGTGATCATTTCTGCGCCGGGCGGCAAGGATGTCGACGCCACCATCGTCTACGGCGTCAACCACGGCGTGCTCAAAGCGAGCGACACCGTGATCTCGAACGCCTCGTGCACCACCAACTGCCTGGCGCCGCTGGTCAAGCCGCTCAACGATGCTATCGGTCTGGTCAATGGTTTGATGACCACCGTGCATGCTTACACCAACGACCAAGTGTTAAGCGACGTGATGCATGAAGACATGCGCCGCGCCCGTTCGGCCACCCATTCCATGATTCCCACCAAGACCGGCGCGGCCTCCGCCGTGGGCCTGGTGCTGCCCGAGCTGAATGGCAAGCTTGACGGTTATGCGATCCGGGTGCCGGTGATCAATGTCTCGATCGTGGACTTGACTTTCATCGCCGCGCGCGACACCACCGCCGACGAAGTCAACGCCGTCATGAAAAGCGCCTCGGAAGGCGCCTTGAAAGGCATCTTGACATATCAAACCGAGCTGCTGGTATCGGTCGATTTCAATCACAATCCCGCCTCGTCCAATTTCGATTCGACCCTGACCAAGGTGTCTGGCCGTCTGGTCAAGGTATCGTCCTGGTACGACAACGAGTGGGGTTTTTCGAACCGCATGCTCGACACCACCGTGGCCCTGATGGCCGCCAAATAAGCTGCCGGCCGGTCGCGCCACCCGCGCCCGACCAACTGTGACATCGACGCCTCTTCGGAGGCGTTTTTTTTTGCCCGCGCTCGCCGCCCCTGGCCGGCCCCGCCAGCGCAGCTTGTCGCGCATGACATATTGTTGTTAGGTAACTAAAATGGTGCCCGAGTGGCCCTGTAAATTAATACCAATCAATAACCAATCGATGTATTATAGGGTCCACTACAAGACCACAATGTCGGCGTGCCGCCACCGCGCGCGCCGTCAAGACCTGCTGTTGGCGCCCGATGACAGCGATGAGAAGCAATGATGAATTTCGATCATGAGTATGAAGTCCTGATCCAGGAATTGAAGGCCGAGTTTTTGGCGTGCAAACACTGGGAGCTGGAATGCGCGCTCAATAAAATCGACGCGCGCACCGCCACCGCCCGCTCCAGCCTATTGCAACAAAATTATAAGAACCGCTTGCGCCAATTGCGCGAGTTCGTTCAGCGTCACTTCGCCCGTTTCGACGCCGACCAGGTCACTTCCATCATCGGCATGCCAACCAAGCCCTTGCGGGACGACGAGCACATCTTGCACCGCATCTGGCTGGGCAGCGCCTTGCCCGGCACGGCCACCGGCGCCATGCAGCAGTGGGAAGAGGCGCTCGACGAAGTCGAGCGCAACAAGGACGGCCGCTACCGCCTGGTGCTTTGGGTGTGGGACGGCGCCCAGGTGGCGGCCGATCCCCTGTTTTTGCCGGGCACGGGCGCCTCCAAATACACCATCGGCCGCTACGCGGTGGGACGGCGGGTGTTGTCCGTCAACAGTGTGGCCGCGCTGGCCCGCGCCGTCTGTCCGGCCAGCTTCGACTTGCTGGACCGGCTTTACGCGCACCGCTATTTCATCGCCCTGTCCAACTTCCTGCGCCTGCTGGTGCTGCACCAATACGGCGGCGTGTATCTGGACGTGGACACCTTGCCGTACAAGCCGGCCACCGTGTTCTTGGCCAAACCGGAGGTGCCCGACTATGTCGATTGCCGGCTGGACGCCCGCTCCGGGAAAATACGCCAGTCGCCGCTCAGTTGGATGAACGTAAGTGGCGATGACAACACCTTGCTGGTCGCGCGCAAGGGCAACCCTGGCGTGACGCAGTTGGTGGCGGCCATCGCCGAGCGGCTGCGCCGCATCGACCAGCCCATGACGGACGCGCGCGCGCGCGGCGCGCCGGCGCGCCATTACGCGGCCCAGTTGCACGCGGCCACCTACGGCGTGTGGGCCGGCCAGATCGGCGTCACGCTGCTCAGTTACGACGAGATGGCGCGCTCCCATTCGGTGCTGTACCAGGCCAACAAAGAAACCGTGATTCACGGCTTGCGCGGCATGCGCCTGCTGGTCGATGCCGACAGCGGCGCGGCCCGCCCGCTCGACGCGGTGGAACAAGCGAGTCATCAGCGCTGCATGGCCGCCCTCGAGCAGGCCGACTGGCGCCTGGACGAACCGGTGGCGCTCGAGCGCATCGCCGATATCGTCTACAGTCATGAATTGCCGCGCATGGCGTACGCGCCGCGCCTGCGGGCCGAGGCCGACGGCTGCCATTACGCCGCCTTCCTGGCCCAGGATGAAAAGCTGGACCGGGTCAATTCCCTGTTCGCCGCCTATGTGATCCACAAGAACGGCGAGTGCATCAAGAAGGGCCACTTTTGGCACAAGACGCGCGGCGAACTCCAGCTGGGCGCGGTGCCGGCCGAGCGGCCGGTGCATCTGGATTTGAGTTTGTTCGACGACTATTGAGGCGCCGGCGCGCGCGCTCTGGTAGTGTGGCAAAACATTCGATCGTGGTAAGGCGGTTAGCGGAGGAGTCGGTTCATGGAGCACAGCATGCAGCAACAAATCGGACAGTTATTCATGGTGGGCTTCGATGGCTTGGAAGCGAACCCGCATATTAGCGAGCTGATCCGCGAAAAACGGATCGGCGGCGTGATTCTGTTCCGCCGCAACGCGCATACGCCGCAGCAAGTGTCGGCCCTGTGCCGCCAGCTGCAAGAAATCAATGCCGAAGTGAGCGAGGCGCCCCTGCTGATCGCGCTCGACCAGGAGGGCGGCATGGTGATGCGCATCGAGCAGGGCGTCACCCCGATTCCGGCCGCGATGGCGTTTCAAGAGGCCGGTTCCGTGGAGCGGTGCGAGCAGATCAACTTCGTCAGCGGCGACGAAATGCGCCAGATCGGCATCAACATGCTGCTCGCGCCGGTTTTGGATATCAATAACAACCCCCTCAACCCCGTCATCGGGGTGCGCGCCTATGGCGAAGACGCGGACACCGTGATCGCCTACGGCATGGCGGCCCTGCGCGGCCAGCGGGCGGCCGGGGTGCTGGTCACCGCCAAGCATTTCCCCGGTCATGGCGACACCGCCACCGACACCCACTACGCCATGGCTTCGGTGCCGCACGACAAGGCGCGCCTGCGCGCGGTCGAACTGGCGCCGTTCCGGGCCGCCATCGCGGCCGGGGTGGACGCCATCATGACGGCGCACCTGGCCTTTCCCGCTTTCGAGACCGAGCCGGCGCTGCCGGCCACCTTGTCGCGCGCCGTGCTGACCGATTTGCTGCGCGGCGAAATGGGCTACGACGGCGTGGTCATTTCCGATTGCCTGGAAATGGCCGCCATCGCCGATGGCGTGGGCGTGCCGCGCGCCGCCGTCGCCACCTTGCAGGCGGGGGCCGACCTGGTCTTGATTTCGCACCGCGAAGAGCGCCAGCGCGCCGCCATCGACGCGGTGCTGGCCGCCGTCGACTCGGGCGAGCTGGGGGCGGACCGCGTCGAGCAGGCGCTGGGCCGGGTGGCCCGCCTCAAGCAAAACCAGGCGGTGCGCGACTGGCGCGCGCGCCCGGCCATCCCGCCGCGCTTGATGCAAGCGGCGGCGCTGGCCCTGGCCGAATCGCTGCAACAGGCCGCGCTGCGGGTGGAAGGGGCGTTCCGCCCGCTCGCGCGCGCCGTGCCGGTATGCCTGATCACGGTGGAGGTGCGCTCGCACAGCGAAATCGACGAGGTGGCGCTGGGCCGCAACCGGGAAGCGCGCAGCTCCATGCTGCCGGCGCTGCTGGCGGCGGGCCTGGACGTGCGCGAATACGCGCTGTCGGCCGAAGCCGGCGAGGCCGAAGTGGCGGGCGCGCTGGCGTTCGCCGCAGGCGCCCCGCAAATCGTGGTGCAAACTTATAACGCCACGCTGGTCGCAGGACAGCGCCGCCTGCTGGCCGCGCTGCCGCCCGAGCGGCTGTGGGTGGTGGCCGGCCGCCTGCCTTACGATCTGGCGTTGGCGCCCGGCGCCCAGGGCCGGCTGGCGGCCTACGGCTGCCGCCCGGCCGCGCTGGAACCGGTGGTGCGCAAACTGCTGTCGGCCTGACGCGGCCGGCCGGCGGCGGGCTTGGCGGGCTGTCACCATTCCGACCGCCCGTTCATACGTCAACGCCGCCGAACACGGCCCGCCACAGCGCGCTCACCTGGCCGGTGTGGACCGCCACCCGGGTCGGCTCGACCCGCGCCAGATCCTGGCCTTGCAGCCGCATCTGGTGTTGCAGCCGGCGCAAAGTACGGTAAGCGTCGGCCACCCCGGCCGCCAGCGCCGGGTCGATCAAACCGAGTTCGCCGCACAGCTTGAGCAGCGCGATATTGCCGGTGTTGATGGTCAGCTGCGGATAGTGGGCCGCGTGTTGCAGCACCAGGTACTGGACCATGAATTCGACGTCGATCATGCCGCCCGGGTCTTGCTTCAAGTCGAACAGGGGCGAGCGGTTCGGGTGCGCCTCCACCATCTTTTTACGCATCGATAGCACCTGCCGCTTCAAGCCCGCCTGGTCCGGGCGTGCCTGGCGCAGCACGTCCTCGCGGATTTGCTCGAAGCGCGCGCCGATGGCGGCGTCGCCGGCGCAAAAACGGGCCCGCGTCAAGGCCTGGTGCTCCCAGATCCAGGCCGCGCCGTGCTGGTAGCGCGCGAACGCGGCCACGCTCGACACCAGCATGCCGCTGGCGCCATCGGGCCGCAGGGCGGTGTCGATGTCGAACAGGATGCCGGCCGAGGTGTGTGAGGTCATCCAGGTGATGAAGCGCTGCGCCAGCTTGGCGTACAGGCCGGGCGCGTCCTGGTCGTCGTCATCGAACAGGAAAATCACGTCCAGGTCCGACACATAACCGAGTTCCTTGCCACCCAGCTTGCCGTAGGCGATGACGGCGAAACGGGGCAGCGGGCGGTGGCGGCCGGCCACCGTCAACCATACCGCCTGCATCGTGGCCGCCACAATCTGGTCGGCCAGCGCCGACAGATGGTCGGCCAGGCGCTCCACCGTCAAGGCGCCGGCCAGGTCTTGCGCCAGCAGGTGGAACACCTGGGCGTGGTGCACCTCGCGCAGCAAATCCATTTGGCGCTCCGTGTCGCCGGACGCGCCATCGAGCATGAGCGCCAGTTCGGCCGCCACCGCGGCCGGGTCGAAGCCCGGTTCGCGCAAGCGGTCGTCGAGCAGTTCGTCGAGCAGGATCGGGTGCTGGGTCAGGAAGGTGGCGGCCCAGCCGCTGGCGTACATCATGCGGATCAGCCGCTCTAGCGTGTGCGGATACTCGGTTAGCAGCGACAGATAGGCCGAGCGGCGCGCCACCGCTTCCAGGAAGTCGAGCAGGCGGCCCAACGCGGCCAGTTGGCCGCTGCCGCCGTTTTGCAGCGCATGACTGGCGATCAGGGGCAGGGCCGCGTTCACCAGGGCGACCAGGCGCTGGCGGCTGGCGTCGGGCAGCGATCGCAGGCGCGGCGCCTGCCAGGTGCCCAGCAGGCGCTGGGCGGCGCCGGCCGGGTCGTCGTAGCCCAGCGCGGCGAAGCGGGCTTCGATCGCTTCCCGGTTGTCGGTGTCGGCGCCGGCGTTGCTGGAGTCGGGATCGATGCTGTGCTCGGGCGCGGCGGCGGCGCGGTCGGCGAACATGGCGTCGAACTGGCCCGCCACGTAGGCCCGGTGCCAGTCGAGCCGCGCCAGCAGGGCGGCGCTGTCGGGCAGGTTCATCATGCGCGCCACCAGCTCGCGGTCGGCGGCGTTGGCCGGCAGGGTGTGGGTCTGGGCGTCGTCCAGGTATTGCAGGCGGTGTTCCAGGTTGCGCAAGAAGGTATAGCTGGCCAGTAGCTGTTCGGCCACCTCGGCCCCCATCAAGCCCTTCTCGGGCAGCACGGCCAGGGTGGCGCGGGTGGGCCGGGCCCGCAATTCGGGGTCGCGCCCGCCCCGGATCAGTTGAAACACCTGGGCCAGAAATTCGATCTCGCGGATCCCGCCACGGCCCAGTTTGACGTTATTGCTGCGGTCCGGATGCAGCCGTTCCTGGCGATTGACCTCGGTGCGGATCTGGGCGTGCATGTTGCGGATCGCCTCGATCACGCCGAAGTCGAGGTAGCGCCGGTACACGAAGGGGCGCACGATGGCGTCCAGGGCCGCGATGTCGGCCGCCGCGCCCGTCACGGCGCGCGCCTTGACCCAGGCGTAGCGTTCCCATTCGCGGCCCTGCACGATCAGGTACTGCTCGACCATGTTCAAGCTGGCCGCCAGCGGCCCGGAGCCGCCGTTCGGGCGCAGCGCCATGTCGACCCGGAACACGAAGCCGTCTTCGATCACTTCGGACAGGGCGGCGATCAGTTTTTTGCCCAGGCGGGTGAAAAACTCATGGTTCGACAGCGCGCGCTGGCCCGGCGCGGCGGCCGTGTCGCCGTCTTCCGGGTAGACGAAAATGAGGTCGATGTCGGACGAGACGTTCAATTCGCCGCCGCCCTGTTTGCCCATCGCCAGCACCATCAGCGCTTGCGGCAGGCCCGATTCGTGCCCGATCGGCATGCCGTGCGCGGCCACCAGCTCGTCCATCAAAGCCGCCAAGTGGCTGCGAATGGCGAAGTCGGCCAGCTCGGTCATGCTGTCGAGCACCTCGGCCAAGTCGGCCCGGCCCGACAAATCGCGCGCGATCAGGGTGGCCACCAGCAGGTTACGCAGGCGGCGCATGGCGCGCTCGAGGGGCAGGGCGGCGCCGCCCGGGCCCCGCTGCGCGGCCAGCAGGGCACCCAGGTCCAGCCCGGCGCAACGGGTACGCGCCAGCTGAGCCACCTGGGCCGCGCGGTCCGGGTCGGCGCCCAGCCAGCGCCGGTAAAAACGGGAAGCGTCGGCGGGGGCGCCGGCGGTCGGGAGTTGAACAGGTGCGTCGCTCGGGATTTGGCTCATGGGATTTGGCTCATATAGGGGCGCAGTCAAGTGTCGTTGGCATAAAAAAACGCTGAAATGTGGACCGTTGGCAGCCGGGAAAGGTGTGTAACGTAGCCGGGTCCGCCGCGCGGATGCGGTAGAATTGGGGCAAATCGCCGGCGCGCTTGCTCCGCTTTTGCTTGCATTGCGTCCAGCCTGATTGCCGACTTGAATTCAAGTCGATGACCGTGACACAACATTGACCACTGAGCCATTCCGCGCCGGGCGCGTGACGGCGTTGCTCTACAGCCAAGTGCCGGCCAGACTGGCCAGGTTCGCCATTATTTTACACCGGGTTGTTTATTAGCTTATCGATGCAAAAACCGCCAGCCGACAGCGAGACCGTGGCCGGGACCGAACCGGCCATGGCGCCCACGTCGGCGCGCTGGCGGCGCTTGCGCGCCGCCTGTCACCTGGGCAAGCAGGCCACTTGCCGGCTGCTGGGCCTGACCTGGAAGTTGGTGCTGCTGAGCTACTTCGCCTTCGCCATCCTGTTCCTGGTGCTGCGTTACGCGATTTTGCCCAATATCGATTTTTACAAGGGCGATCTGGAGCGGCTGGCCAGTAAGGCGCTGGGCAATCCGGTGCGCATTGAAAGGGTGTACGCGTCGTGGCGCGGCTTGCGTCCCAACTTGTTTCTGGGCGATGTCAGCTTGCGCGACGGCGCGGGCCAACAGGTGCTGAGCTTGCCGAGCGTGTCGGCCACCCTGTCGTGGTGGAGCGTGCTGGCGGGCGGGGTGCGTTTCGAATCGCTGGAAATTCTGGGCCCGGCGCTGGAACTGCGGCGCGAGGCGGACGGCAAGGTCTATGCGGCCGGCATGCTGCTTAATCCGGACCGGCCCGGAGCCGATAGCGGCGCCGCCGACTGGTTGCTGTCGCAGCGTGAAATCGTGATCCGCAACGGCCGTCTGCATTGGGTCGATGGCCAGCGTGGCGGCGCCGAGCTGGTGCTGGACCAGTTCAATCTGGTGTTGCGCAACAAGTGGCGTCAGCACCAGTTGGCCCTGCAAGCGGTGCCGCCGGCGGCGCTGGCGGCGCCGCTCGACGTGCGTGCCCGCTTCAGCCATCCCGCCTTCGCCAGGATTTCCGACCTCAAGCGCTGGAAGGGCGAAGTATATGCCGACTTGAAACAGGTCGATCTGGCGGCCTGGAAAAGCTACCTCGACTATCCCTTCGCCTTGCACGGCGGCCGGGGCGCGTTGCGCGCCTGGGTCGCGCTCGACCATGCCCGGGTCACCGGCGTGACGGCCGACCTGGCGCTGGCCGACGTGGCCGCCAGCCTGGGCGACGCGTCGGCCCCGCAAGCGCTCGATATCGCGCGCTTGCGTGGCCGGTTCGGCTTGAAACAGCAATTCGCCTCCACCGGGGCCCAAGTGCGCGAGCGCAGCGTGAGCGTGAGCGACTTGTCGCTGCTCATGCGCGACGGACTGAGCCTGGCGCCCACCACGCTGGCCGCGCGCCTGGTGGCCGGCCGCGCCGGCGCCGCCGAGCGCGGCGTGCTGCGCGTGGGCCAGCTCGATCTGCGCACGGTGGCGGCCTTGGCCGCGCGCCTGCCGCTGGCCCAGGCGCAGCGCGACTTGCTGGCCGAGTTGGCGCCACGCGGCCTATTGCGCGCCGGTTCGCTCGACTGGCAGGGGCCGCTCACCGCGCCGCACACTTACCGTATCCAGGGACAAATGAGCGGATTGGGCCTGGACCCCTTGCCGGCCCGGTTGGCCCAGGCCGCCAAGCCGGGCCAGCCCGGCCAGCCCGGCCAGCCAGCGCGCGCGGCGGCGCCGGCCCTGCCCGGTGTGGACAATGTGAGCGGCACATTCGATATCAGCGAGCGGGGCGGCAAGGTCGCGCTCGATGCCGTTAATCTGCAACTGAACTTGCCGGCCTATTTCGCCGAGCCGGTGCTGCCGTTCGAACAATTCCGCCTCAACGCGCACTGGGCTATGCAGCAGCCGCGCCAGGACAGCGTGCGGGTGCAGATCGACGCTTTTCATTTCGTGCAGCAAGGCATGCGCGGCAGCGTGCAGGGCAGTTACGTCTTGCCGCTGCATGGCGGCGCCAAAGGACTGGGCGTGGCCGACCTGAGCGGCACACTGGACCAGTTCGACATACAGCACATCGGCCGCTACTTGCCGTTGGCCACCCCGACCCATTTGCGCGCCTGGCTCACGGGCGCATTGGAACAGGGCATGGCGCGCGATGTGACGCTGCGCCTGCGCGGCGAGCTGGCCCAGTTTCCGTTCAAGGGCGAGACGGCGGCCGAAAAGGGGCGCGGCGAGTTTCGCATCGGCGGCCGGCTCGACAACGCCCGTCTCAATTATGCGCCCGGCCACGCTGGCGCGGACGGCAAGGGGCCGCTGTGGCCGCAGGCCGAGCACATCAAGGGCAGCTTCCTGTTCCAGCGCGCGGGCATGGATATCCGCGGCGACAGCGCCACCACCGGCGGCGTCGCGCTATCGCAAGTAAAAGCGGTGATCGCCGACTTGGGCAGCGCCGACAAATTGCTGGAAATCGAAGGCAACGCCTATGGCCCGATGCAGGAATATGTGAAGTATGTGAGCGCCAGCCCGGTGCTGGACTGGATCGGGCGCTTCACCGACCAGACCACCGCCACCGGCAACGCCCGCCTGGCCTTGAAGCTGCGTCTGCCGCTTGAACGCTTGCCCGAATCGGCCGTGCAGGGTGCGCTGCAATTGCTGGGCAACGAGGTGGTGCTGTTTCACGACTTGCCGCCGGTGCAGGGCGCCACCGGCAAAATCGAGTTTAACGAGCGCGGCGTCAATCTGAACGGCCTGGGCGGCACTTTCCTGGGCGGGCCGACGGCGATCTCGGGCGGCACCCAGCGCGACAATTCGATCCAGGTCAAGCTGGGCGGCAGTGTCACGGCGGATGGCTTGCGGCGGTATTTTTCAGGGCCCGCGATGCAGCGCTTGACCGAGCGCATCAGCGGCGGCGCGCGCTACAGCGGCGTGATCACGGCGCGCGAACATCAGGTGCAGGTGGCGGTCGACTCCACCCTGGTCGGGCTCGGTTTGAATTTTCCCGCGCCGCTCAAGAAGGGGGCCGCCGATCCCATGGCCCTGCATTTCAACATGCAAAGCGGCGCGCCCAACGAGGCCGGCTTGACGCGCGACGAGATCCGCATCGGCCTGGGGGCCGGCATCGCGGCCCGTTATGAGCGCCAGCGTCAGGGCAACGGGGCGTGGCGGGTGGTGCGCGGCGGCATCGGGGTGAACTTGCCGGCTCCCGAGCCCGACAGCGGCATGATGGTCAACGTCAACCTCAAGTCGCTGGACGTGGACGCCTGGACCGCTCTGGGCGCCGGCGTGGCCGGCGCCGGCGGCCCCACCGGGGGCGCCACGGCCGGGCCCGATCTGGCACAGTACGCGGTGCCGGACGTGATGGCCGCGCGCGCCGGTCAATTGCTGCTGGGCGGGCGCACACTGGAAAACGTGGTGGTCGGCGCCACCCACCAGAAGGGCGTGTGGCAAGCCAATATCGATTCGGCCCAGGCGTCCGGCTATGTGACCTGGAACGAAAACGCGGCCGGCGGCATGGGCAAGGTGACGGCCCGCCTGTCCTCGCTGATCATTCCCGAATCGGCCGCGGCCGAGGTCAAGGATTTGCTGGAAGGCCAAAGCGGCACGGCCGCCACCATTCCCGCGCTTGACATCGTGGCCGAGCGGTTCGAGTTGTTCAACAAGGTGCTGGGACGGCTGGACTTGCAAGCTTATAACGCCATCGGCGCCCAGGCGGCGGGCGCGCGCGAGTGGCGCGTGAGCAAGCTGTCGCTGGCCAATCCGGACGGTCATCTGGCCGGCTCGGGCAAGTGGACGGTCAAGGATGGCCACAGCGACACCAAGCTCGATTTCGTGCTCGACATCGCCGACGCCGGCAAGTTGCTGGACCGCTTCGGGTTCGTCGACACCGTGCGGCGCGGCAAGGGCAGCTTGAGCGGCGAGATCGCCTGGCAAGGCTTGCCTTATGCGCTAGACATTCCTAGCCTGAGCGGCAAGATCGACATGAAGGTCGAAAGTGGCCAATTTCTCAAGCAAGACCCGGGCGCGGCCAAGCTGCTCGGTGTGCTCAGCCTGCAAGCGCTGCCGCGCCTGCTCAAGCTCGATTTCCATGATGTCTTTTCCGAGGGCTTGGCGTTTGACGGCATCGCCGCCGCCGCCACCATCGAACGGGGCGTGGTCAAGACCGACAACTTGAAAATGCATGGCGTGGCCGCCACCGTATTGATGGACGGCTCGGCCGATATCGCCAACGAATCGACCGATTTGCACGTGGTGGTGATACCGGAATTCAACCTCGGCACCGGACCGCTGGTGTATGCGCTGGCGGTCAACCCGGTGATCGGGATCGGCAGCTTCCTGGCCCAGCTGTTCCTGCGCGCGCCCGTGATGAAGGCGCTTACTTACCAGATGCGCATCACGGGGCCATGGAAGGCGCCCGTGATCACCAAGCTGGACGGCGGCAAGCCGGCGCCGCCGCGCCCGTTGGCGGCGCCGTTGCCGGCCGCGGCGCCCGTTCCGGCCAACTGAATCGGCAACCTCAATAGAAAAGGCGACACGATGGACAAAGTGGCGGCAGTGCAAATGATTTCCTCGCCCTCGGTGGCGGCCAATATCGACACCGCGGCGCGCCTGGTGCGCCAAGCCGCGGCCGGCGGGGCCAGCCTGGTGCTGCTGCCCGAATACTGGGCCATCATGGGCCAGAGCGACAGCGACAAGGTGGTCCACGCCGAGCGTCCGGGCAGCGGGCCGATCCAGCAGTTCATGGCCGACAGCGCGCGCGAGCACGGCATCTGGCTGATCGGCGGCACTTTGCCACTGGTGTCCGATCAGCCGGGCAAGGTGCTCAACACCAGCCTGGTGTACGACCCGCGCGGCCAGCCGGCCGGGCGCTACGACAAGATCCACCTGTTCGGCTTCACCAAGGGCGACGAATCGTACGACGAGTCGCGCACCATCGTGCCGGGCGCGGCGGTCGGCAGCTTCGCCGCCCCGTTCGGGCAAGTCGGCTTGTCGGTGTGTTACGACTTGCGGTTTCCCGAACTGTACCGCGCCATGGGCGCCTGCGCGCTGATCGTGGTGCCGGCCGCCTTTACCCACACCACCGGCAAGGCGCACTGGGAAGTGCTGTTGCGCGCGCGCGCCATCGAAAACCAGTGTTATGTGCTGGCCGCGGCCCAGGGCGGCTTGCATGCGAACGGGCGCCGCACCTGGGGCCACAGCATGCTGATCGACCCCTGGGGCGAAATCAAGGCGGTGCTGGCCGAAGGCGAGGGCGTGGTCGACGGCGAGATCGACCTGGCCTTTATCGACAGCGTGCGCGCCGCGCTGCCCGCCCTGCGTCACCGCACCATGTGAGCGGCGGCCAAGCCCTATACAATAACGTTCATACGCATCGACCATAAAGACCCCATCATGATCCCATTCGAACCCAATCTGTCCACCCTGGCGGTGGCGCGCGACATCCTGCTCACGCCGTTCGGCCTGGACGAGGCCAAGCTGCTCAAGGCGCTCGGCACCATGTTTACCCACAAGGTCGATTATGCCGACCTGTACTTCCAGTTCACCAAGAGCGAAGGCTGGAGCCTGGAAGAGGGCATCGTCAAGACCGGCAGTTTTTCGATCGACCAGGGAGTCGGCGTGCGCGCCGTCTCGGGCGATCGCACCGCCTTCGCCTATTCGGACGACATTTCCGAGCGCGCCTTGCTGGAGGCGGCCGCCGCCACCCGCACCATCGGCCGCGCCGGCGCCGGCAAGGTCAAGGTGGCCGGCGCCATGACCCAGCAGGGCGGGCGGTCGCTGTATCTGCCCAACGATCCGCTGGCTTCGCTGGACGCGACCGCCAAGGTCAAGCTGCTGGAACGGGTCGAAAAAATGGCGCGCGCCAAAGACCCGCGGGTGGTGCAAGTGATGGCCGGCCTGGCCGGTGAATACGATGTGGTGCTGGTGGTGCGCAGTGACGGCGTGCTGGCGGCCGACATCCGGCCGCTGGTGCGGGTGTCGGTGACGGTGATCGCCGAGCAAAACGGGCGGCGTGAAATGGGCTCGTCCGGCGGCGGCGGGCGTTATAGCTACGATTATTTCAGCGACGAAGTGCTGGAAAAATATGCGAGCGAAGCGGTCAATTCGGCGGTGGTCAATCTGGACGCGCGGCCCGCGCCGGCCGGCCCGATGACCATTGTGCTGGGACCGGGCTGGCCCGGCATCCTGTTGCACGAGGCGATAGGACACGGTTTGGAGGGCGATTTCAACCGCAAGGGCTCGTCGGCTTTTTCCGGCCGCATCGGCGAGCGCGTGGCCGCCAAGGGCGTGACGGTGGTCGACGACGGCACCCTGGCCGACCGGCGCGGCTCGCTCAACATGGATGACGAGGGCAATCCGAGCCAGTGCACCACCCTGATCGAGGACGGCATCTTGAAGGGGTATATTCAAGACACCATGAACGCGCGCCTGATGAAGATGCCCGTGACGGGCAACGCGCGGCGCGAATCGTTCGCCCACCTGCCGATGCCGCGCATGACCAATACGTATATGCTGGGCGGCGACAAAGACCCGGAAGAGATCCTGGCCTCGGTCAAGAACGGCCTGTACGCGGTCAATTTCGGCGGCGGCCAGGTCGACATCACCAACGGCAAATTCGTGTTTTCAGCCAGCGAAGCGTACATGATCGAAAACGGCAAATTGAGCTATCCGGTCAAGGGCGCCACCCTGATCGGCAACGGGCCGGAAGTGCTGAACCGGGTGTCGATGATCGGCAACGACATGCGCCTCGATTCGGGCGTCGGCGTGTGCGGCAAGGAAGGCCAGAGCGTGCCGGTGGGCGTCGGTCAGCCGACCCTGCGCATCGACGGGGTGACGGTGGGCGGCACCGCTTGATGTAGGTCTGCGCGCGAGTGCGCGCCCCCGGTCTGAAAACAGCCTGTGGCCTTGCGGTCACGGGCTGTTTTGCCGACTGCCTGCTGTTTTAGAACTTGTAGCGCAAGCCGGCGCTCACGAAAATGCCCAGCGCGCCGTTGTAGTCGAGCGGGTTGTAGCCGGCCGCGCCGTAGGTCAGGGGGTCGAGCGGGGCCACCTTGTCGAACAGGTTCTGGATGGTGCCGAACACCTCCACCTTGGGCGTGGCGTTCCAGCGCGCGGTCAGGTCGACCGTGGTGAAGGAAGCGATTTTGCAGCCGGTCGGCGCGTCGTCCCCGTTGGCGAAATGGCTGGCGCAGCCTTCCGGGTCGTCCTTGAATAATTTGTTATCGAGCTTACCCCGGTAATTGAGGCTGGCCGATACCTTCCAGGCATTGCGCTCCCAGGTCGCGCCCAGGTTGACGCGGTCGTCCGGGGTGCCGATGCAGTTGGTGACGTCGCAATTGCCGTGGGTGCCGGCGTAGTCCTTTTCGCTGCCGTCCTGTTCCGTGCGCAACCAGGTAAACAAGTGGGTCCACTTGGCGTCAAAGCTCAAGTTGCCGTAGCCGCCGGGCAGCGTGAAGCCGCGCCGCAGGTCCAGGTCCACCCCGCGCACCTTGGTGCTGGCCGAATTGACGTAACTGGCCAGCACCGCCGTGATGGCGCCCGGGTCGCCCGGGATGCCGGTGGCGGTGGACGGGTCGCGCGCCACATGGCCGGCCGCGATGGCGTCGGTGGTCTGTTCCTGGTTGATCTCGTTGCGCCGTTTGATTTGCCAAAAGTCAAGCGAGACGCTGGTGCGCGGCAGCGGGTCCCAAATCGCGCCCAGCGAGACACTGCGCGATTTCTCCGGGCTCAGGTCCGGGTTGGGCGAGGTGATGACGGCGATCGAGGCCGAGTTGCAGGCCGCCTCCACCCCCAGCGCGCAACGCTGCGGATCTTCGGCGGTGGAAAAGGCGGCCAGGCCGCCGACCCCGTTTTCAGCCGCGTTAGGCGCCCGAAAGCCTTTTGCGAAGGTGCTGCGCAAGGCCAGTTCCTTGAGCGGGGTCCATTTGGCGCCCACTTTCGGGGTGTAGGCGTTGCCGACGTCGGAAAAATGGTCGGCCCGCAACGCGGCCGACAGTTCGAGCGTCTTGTGCACGGGCGCCAGCAGTTCGGCATACAGCGCCGAGGCGTTGCGGCGGCCGGTGTAGGCCGAGTAGCCCAGGCCGATGATATTGCCCAGTTCCGTGCCCGAGGCCGAGGTCAGGTCGGTCGATTCATGGCGGAACTCGGCGCCCAGCGCCAAGGCAAGCGGGCCGCCGCCCAGTTGGCCGAACTCGTGCGAGGCTTTCACATCGGCTTGCCAAATGCGGGTGCGCGCGTCGTTGGCGATGCTCGGCGAGAGCGCCGCGTACAGGGCGGCGGAATTGAGGCCGGCATTTTCGGCGATGCGCCACACGGTTCCGGCCGGTAAGGCGGCGTAGGCCGGATTGGCGTTGGCGGCCGCCACATTGGCCGGGGTCGGATTGAGCAGGGCGAACGCGACATTGCGCTGCAAGAAGCCGCGGTGCTCGCTGCTGACTTTGTTTTGCGAGAACAGCACGGCGCTGTCGATATCCCACTGGTTGAAGTTGCCTTTGGCGCCCACCACCAGGCGCGAGAAGGTCGACCCGACGTCGTGCACGCGCGGCCCCACGTCGGCGGCCAGGTAGCGCAGCCGGGCGGTGCTGCCAAAATAGGGATTGTCCGGATGGGCCGCGCCCAGGGCCGCCCCGGCATTGCTGACCGGGCCGCCGGGATAGCCGACCGAGCTGCTCACGCCGGACGGGGTGGTCGACGAGGTCGACTCGCTGCGGTACAAATTGAGCTCGGCATACATTTGCAGCGCCGCGTTGGCCTGGTAGGTGGCGCGGCCGAACAGGTTCAAGGTGTCTTGCTCGGGCTGGATTTCGCCGTATTGCTGGGCCGCGTCGATCAGGCAGCCGCCGCCCGGGTCGCCTTGCGGATGACTGGTGAAATTGGCGCAGGCGGCGCCCGGGAACAGCCTGGTGAAGCCGACCCCGGCCAAATTGCCCCGGTTGTAATAGTCCAGCGTGCCGGGGTTACGCACATTGCCGTTGATGGCGCTGCCGGCCGCGTTGTTGGTGGTGATGGCGCCGGTGCCGCCCAGCGCTTCCTGGGCGCTGAAGCCGTAGTCGCGCAAGTCGGTGCGGCCGATTTGACGCCGGCCCGCGCGGTCGCGGTTTTCCACCGTGCCTTTGCGCCCGTATTCAAGGCTGAACAGGGCATTGTATTTGTCGCTATCGAGGTCGCCGAAGCCGTGGGTGAGCGAAACGCGGCTGTCGCGCCCGTCGCTGTAACGCGACTGGCCGTAGCTGGCGCGCGCCGTGGTGCCCTGGAAATCCTTACGCAAGATCACGTTGACGACGCCGGCGATGGCGTCCGAGCCATACACGGCGGAGGCGCCATCCTTCAAAATCTCCACCCGCTCGACGGCTTCGGCCGGAATGATGTTGAGGTCGGCGAACACTTTCTGGCCATCGTCGGCCAAGCCGTAAGGCGCCACGCGCCGGCCGTTGAGCAACACCAGGGTGGAGGAGGCGCCCAGGCCGCGCAATGAAATGCCGGACGCGCCCGAGGCAAAACCGGAACCGAAAGTGGTGGGCACCGAGCCTTGGTTGTCCACCGCCAGGGTTTGCAACAGTTCGGCCACGGTGCTGCGGCCCGATTTTTCAATGTCGGCGCGGTTCAAGGTCAGCACCGCGCTGGCGCTCTCCGCTTGCGCGCGTGGAATGTTCGAGCCCGTCACCACCACCCGCGGCAAGGGGGCCTGGGCGGCCGCCTCTTGTGCCTGGGCCGGCATGCCCAGCCAGGCCAGCAGCACGGGCGCGCCGGCCATGGCGCCGCCGATGGCACGCAAGGCGGTGGGCAGGGGCCGCAACAGCGGACCTAACAGCGGACGTGGCATGTGTTCTGTCATATCGATTCTCCATGGATGGGAGCCTGACGGCTCGTGGCGTGTTCGCAGTGTGCTCGTGGTAACAAGCAGACCTTTCAGTCTTGCCCGAATTACAATGCTGACATTGGCGCTAGATCAATACCTGACCGTTTTAGACCGAACTGTGTCCGCGCCGCGACAAGATGCCGTTCCACAATATGCTTGCCAAGCGGCCGCCATTGTTGTTATAGTCGAGGCGACTTTTTGCTTGTTTGCCCACTCAAGGATCTTGCGCATGCGCGGCTTCACGTTTTTTACCGGCCATTTTTACTTTAGCGATTCCAACCCCAAGGCGGTGGAGTAGCGGCCGGTTCACGTAGCAAGTAAGACGAGACCCCAGCAAACCCAGATCAACCGCCTGCCAAGGCGGTTTTTTTTTATCCCTACCTAGCCATACTGGAGAACACCATGCCCCGCACCGACGATTTGCGCATCCGCGAAATGAAGGAATTGACCCCGCCCTCGCATCTGATCCGCGAATTCGCCTGCACCGAGGCGGCCGCCGCCACCGCCGCCAGCGCGCGCGTGGCGCTGCACCGCATCTTGCACGGCCAGGACGACCGCCTGATGGTGGTGATCGGGCCGTGCTCGATCCACGATCCGAAGGCGGCCATGGAATACGCGCGCCTGCTGGTGCAAGAACGCGCCCGCCTGGGCGGCGAACTGGAGATCGTGATGCGGGTGTATTTCGAAAAGCCGCGCACCACGGTGGGTTGGAAGGGCATGATCAACGACCCCTACATGGATAACAGTTTCCGCATCAACGACGGCTTGCGCATGGCGCGCGAGCTGCTGCGCGACATCAACGAACTGGGGCTGCCGGCCGGCACCGAGTTCCTCGACGTGATCAGCCCGCAATATGTCGCCGACTTGATCAGCTGGGGCGCGATCGGCGCCCGCACCACCGAGTCGCAGGTGCACCGCGAGCTCGCCTCGGGTTTGTCGTGCCCGGTGGGTTTCAAAAACGGCACGGATGGCAACGTCAAGATCGCGGTCGAGGCCATCAAGGCCGCCTCCCAGCCGCATCACTTTCTGTCGGTGACCAAGGGCGGGCACTCGGCCATCGTCTCCACCAACGGCAACGAGGATTGCCATGTCATTTTACGCGGCGGTAAAGCGCCCAATTACGACGCGGCCAGCGTGGAGGACGCTTGCAAGGCGATCGCGGCGCAGGGTCTGGCGGCGCGCTTGATGATCGACGCTTCGCACGCCAACAGTTCCAAGAAGCCGGAAAATCAGGTGCCGGTGTGCGCCGACATCGCGGCCCAGGTGGCCGGCGGCGACACCCGCATCGTCGGCGTGATGGTCGAGTCGCACCTGGTGGCGGGGCGCCAGGATCTGGTGCCGGGCAAGGAATTGGTGTACGGCCAGTCGGTGACGGATGGCTGCATCGATTGGAGCCAGTCGTTGCGGGTGTTGGACGGCTTGGCCGAGGCGGTGCGGCAACGTCGTTTGCGTGACGATAGCTAAGCCATTTCAGCGATTGAGCGATGCAAAACGGCATCCCGCAGGATGCCGTTTTATGTAGCGGCGCGGCGCTTAAAACGTGTAGCTGCCGCGCAGGTACAAGGCGCGTCCGATCGGGTCGGTGTAGCGCGGATCGTAACCCTGTTGGAACATGGTGCCCTGGTTGGAATAAGGCGGCTCCTTGTCGAACAGGTTTTTCAGGCCGGCCGTCAGGGTCACGCCCTTGAAGCCGGTGTAATTGCCCGACAGGCTCCACAAGCTATACGAGCTGACGTCGCGGTTGAATTCCGGGCCGTCCAGGTCCAGATTCTGGTCGGTGTACTTGGCCTTGAACGATTGCGACAGGGTGGCGCTCCAGGGACCGGCGGCCCAGCTGGCGCTGGCGGTATGTTTCCAGCGGAAGACCGGATTGTTGTCGCCATACACGCCCACGTTTTGCGTGAACGCCCCATCGCGCTCGTTTTGATACTCGTATTTATGCACGTAGGTGCCGTCGAGCGAAAACGAGAAGTTGCCGTAACTGGTGCGTGGCAGGGCGAAGTTGACACTCAGGTCGACGCCGTCCGTGTTGACCTTGCCCAGATTCTCGTTCATGTCCAGAATCGCGTTCGGCGAACCGTCCGCATTGCGCAGAAAGCGGCCTTGGTATTTGGTGAATTGGGCGAAAATAGTTTGTTCCGGCAGGTAGCCGATCTTGTCCTTGATCTTGATGTTCCAGTAATCGATCGATAGCGTCAAGTTGCGGCTCGGCTCGATCACGGTGCCAAGCGAAAATGTTTTCGATTTTTCTGGCGTCAGATTTGAGTTGCCGCCCTGTAATTTAAACTGTTGCAAGTCGCAGTCACGGAGTTTGTTGGCCGCAGGTATCGTTAACACTTTGCCGCCCGGGCAAAAAAACGGGTCGTTGTACGAATTGTTGGTGTCGTTGCGTGAGGGCGGTGCGTTTTTCTCGTACAGGGTGGGCGCGCGGAAACCCGTGCTGGCCGAGCCGCGTATCAGCACGGCGGTGCTGGGCTGGTAACGGATGGCGACCTTTGGATTCGTGGTGTTGCCCACGTCGTTATAATTATCGAAACGCACCGCCGTATTGACTTCCAACTGTTTGGAAAACGGCAGGTTGAGCTCGGCGAACACGGCTTCGATATTGCGTTTGCCGGCCGTAGACCGTGAACCGGACAGCCCTGAGCCGGAGGATTCGCCGGCGATGTCACGGTTGACGTTGAAGTCGGCTTTTTCGTGCCGCAGCTCAGCACCTACTGCCAAGGCAAGTTGGCCGCCACCCATGGCGATCAAATCACGGCTGGCCTTGGCGTCGATGGAGGTGGTGGTGACCTTGGCGTTTTGTTCCTGGCCGCGCAGGGCGGTGCTGGCGAGATACGCTTTGCCGGCCGCGGTTTGTTCGCCGAAAGGGTTCAAAATGCCTTCGCGCACGCCGGCTGCGAAAGTCGAGTCGCGCACGTAGCCGCCCGTAAATTCCTCGGCCGACTTACTGATGGAGTGGGTCAAGCCGGTTTTATAGTCCCATCCGCCCAGTACGCCTTCCATGGCTAGCAACAAACGGTCAGCCTTGCCGATCGAATCGATCTGGCGTTGACCGGCTTCGACCGGGCGCCAGTTGACCGATAGAGGCACCGGCGGCGCGCCGTCCAGTCCTACCAAGCCGGGATAGGCCGGCACGCCGCCGGAGTTGCCCGGGTAGTATTGACTGGTGTAAGGCAACGCCAATTCGATTTGTGGCGACGGCGCGGTGCGCGACACCACCTTGTTCTCGGAATGAAGGTATTCGATGGTGGCCAAGTGATCCCCGCCCAGCTTTAACGATCCTTTGCCAAACAATGATATTTGGCGTTGGCGCGGCAGATTATCCACTCGGCGACTGTAGTCCTGGCGGCAAGTCTTGGTATCGGGATCGCGGTTCGGAACCGAATCGGGCGGCAGGCAACCGGTAGCATAGCCCGGGTTTCCGGTGACGGAGGGGATTAAAGGTGGCGCGTCTTCAACTGTCGAAGGCACGCCTGGGAAAAAAAAGTTTGCGGGGAAGGTGGTGCCGCTGGTGGCCACGGTGCCGTGCTCTGGATGGACGCCCGTTTGCGAAAACGAGCGTTGTTGTGAGGTCAACACATCCTGATGATGGTAATCGATCACGCCGAAAGCGTTCCAGCCGTCGGTGTCGAGCTTGCCCATCCCGCTCGACAGATTAAAACGGCGCTCGGCGCCGCCGCTGTGTTCGGGGTGCACGGTTTCAGCCGTGACGGTGGTGGCGTTGACCGAGCGCTTGGTGATGAAGTTGATCACGCCGCCGATCGCGTCGGTGCCGTAGATCGACGAGGCACCGTCGCGCAGCACTTCGATACGGTCCAGGGCCGAGATCGGGATGATGTTCAAGTCGACGCTGGCGCCCGAATACGGATGGTTGGCGATGCGGCGGCCGTTGAGCAGCACCAGGGTCTTGTCGTCGCCCAGGCCGCGCAAGTCGGCGCTGGCTTGGCCGCCCGTGGGCAAGCCGCTCTTGTTGCCGCCGATGGCATTTCCGCTACCCATGCCGGCGTTGTTCGATGGAATCTTGGTGAGCACTTCCTGGGCCGTGGTCAGCCCCTGTTTGATGAATTCCTCGGCCTTGATCACGGTCAGCGGATTGGCCGTTTCGGCGGCCAGGCGCTTGATCGAGGAGCCCGTCACTTCCACTCTTTGCATCGGCGCGGCGTCGCCATCTTGCTGCGCCAGCGCAGGTTGGGTCAGGCAACCGAGGCCGACGAGCAAGCCGCTGGCGCACAGCAGGCGCACGGAGCGGGATAACGTTGTTTCTTTCATCATTGTCAAGCTTCCTCAAACGGGTCGATTAAATGGATGCGGCGCCCGGCCGCGCCGCGCGGGGCGCGGGCGAACCGAGGGCGGCATGACGATCTATCAGTCACTTCATGTAACCATTCGGAAATGATGATGTCAATGGTAAAACGTTGTTTGTGCGTTAATACAACATTGCTGTGAATGCAATTTGATTTTTGATCAGCCCGATGCACCGTTGCGGCGCAAAATGGCCCTGTTTTGGGTGCTGTCGCGTTATCCGACGATGTTGTTGAGGTATTTGACTTGGCGCACCAGGATGGGGACGTCGCGCTCGGTGATGATCGCATCGCTGGCCGGATTGTTGGCGCCGCGCTTGTCCACCGCGGCCTTTAAAGTTAATAAGCCTCTGCATCAGGATCACTATCCGATGGCGAATGATTGCCCATCGCAAACTTAAACGCTCTTTCGAAAATCTCATCGTGTCCGTTGCGGATTCCTTCGATTGTTTCAACTACTGAAATATCAGGATCAATTCCAAAACCGCTTACCGGGCGTCCATCGGGCCAGGATACACTTGCTCCGGAAAAACTAATACAAAATCCCCGACGAGCACAGTAACTCGTCACGTCGCCGTCCACACCAGCAGTCCTGACTCCGACAAACGTTGCGTGAGCGTTCGCTCGAAGTATCATCGCTATATGCTCCGATTGGCTAATCGCCCGCTCATCGATCAGGACGATAATTTTACCGAGATACCTTGAATAATCACTCTGCGGCAACACTTGTCTAACATGTTGAATGTCCGACATAACTGCGTTGCCAGCAAGCGGGCCTCCAACCGATGGCTTATTTATTATTGCAAAAGGACGATTGTTAAGAATGCCCATACGACTCGCGACGTGCCAAGCTACCCCTCCCTCGTCTGGATAACCACGCAGATCTAGGATTAAAATCTTTACACGGTCCAACCCTTCAAAAAACGGTTCGACCCCGTCCCGTGCGATTTTTAACAAATTAATATACTGAATCCCGGTAGGCAACCCATTGTATTTTTGAGCGGGGCTGACATTCACAAAATTACCGGGTTCGTTAACGTACATCATATCCACTGTTTTTTTAACATTATCCTTGTCGCGAAAATCAATGGCGACAGTCGTACCTACCTTTCCAGTTATCAGCCGGTTAAGAAGCTTTGCGATTGCATCCTGCTCTGTTGAACTAGATACAAAACTGCGCTCGGTTCTGAGATAGGATAAAACTGGCACACCGCCGACCGATATTATTTCATCTCCGAGACCTATTTTATTATATCCTCTAGCATTGTCTTTTTGCACTCCGGTCACTACCGCTCGACCGGAAATAACCCTTATTTCAAGCGGCAAAAGTCCCTCTCCAAAGAAGTGTCGCAAATCTTTCGAATGAACAAAGACATGTCCGTCGGGAATATGGCCCACCATCCCTTGGATAACCCGCGCAAAAGATACCGCGTCTGTTGCATTTGATGCCAAAATAATACTGTCACCAAGTAAGAGTGCCCAATCTTCCGCAAATTTATAATAATCAGGGTGAAAATACTTAACTACGCTCCAAAATTCAATTACAGCCGCAATTCTTTCTTCCTTATTAATAAAATCGTTTTTATTGGGACTTAACGGGTTCATAATCGACGGCGGCAGGTATGCCAATTGGCTAGCACATTGAGGACTCTCTTTACTTTCGATCCATTTTATTGAAGCGGAATATAGTGCATCATCCAAGTCAGCCGATGGTGCTGCTAATACACAATACGGTGTCCGCATATTAGTAAGTTTAGGCGAGGAGCGCCGTGTTTCGTAAACCCAATGTTTATCAATCTTAACGATATCAACTTCAGCTGACCCACGCTCACATGTTTTGTCAGCAGAATAGATCATGGCACTACCGGCATTGACGAGTGATAGAGCAATATCGGGTATCAAACTATTGACATCGCATACAAAGGAAACCGGTATGGTTTTTTTCCCATTGTTAATCAGCTTTTTCTCCAAACTATCCGAAAAAATTCCTTTATAATATGTATATCCATTGTATCCATTGGGAAACCCTCGCCACAGCATGGTTTCTTTTGGAAGGGCCATCATATCGCCATGGTGCAATCTCTGAGATATTGCATGTCTCTCGAATGTGCGGTTTAAATCTTTGGCATATTTAGCTGATAAACGATTGGGAATTCTGAAATCAAATATAACCCCCCGTGCAAGCTCTAAATTTTTAGCCAATTCCTGCCACATCAGCTCTGTAGAATTGTTGAATTTTTCTACATCACCAACTGAAATCACTAAAATCTTGCCTTTCTATTTATAGTCAATCTTAAACGATACTGGAATGTTAAACTGAGCTATTTCGGTGACACCTGAAACGCTGTCGCCAAAATTAGTGAAAAAGTCCTTGTACGCCAAATGCGCTGACACACTGCCAGCCGGCGATTCAAGCTTTTGTATCGCACTAATTAGCGCTGCACGCGCTGAAGCAGTTTCGCCCGCGACGGTTGGATTCAAAAAAACCGACCTAGCCCACATTTCCGACAGAATGGCATATTTATTATTGACCATCTCCGCCGCGTTTGCACCATTATAAAATGCACCAAACGCGCACATAAAAAGAAACGCCATCATTAAAACAGGAAAACGAAATATCATCATATTTATTGACTAGCTATCAATATTCATCTTCGTGGCCATGCCACTGTATCTGGACGGACCTTTCCGCCAGCGCATAAAATTGGCCGGCGAACGACTTCGCATCCCTAGTGTCGGTGGCCAACTGGCCTTTTCGGATCATGTGCATCAGCTCGACGCCAGCAAGCTCTGATGGGCCCCGCCAACGTTCCCAATGCGGCAGAATCCGCAGGCCGGGCGCGGGCCCGCGAACACGGCGCCGAGGAGGCGCCCTGGCGCTGCTAAAACTGGTAGCGCGCGCCCAATCGGAAGTAGCGACCGATGGCGCCGCTGGCATCCATCGGATTGTAACTTTCGCCGCCGTAAGTCAAGGGATCGAGCGGGGCGATCTTGTCGGCCACGTTGTTAATCGAGGCAAACAATTGCAGTTGCCTGCTCACATTCCAGCGGGCCGACAGGTCGACCGTGGTAAACGAAGCGAGGCTGCACCCGTTGGGCGCGTCGGCCCCGTTGGCGAACTGGGAAGCGCAGACATCGCCTTCATACAGCACGTTTTTCAAGTCCGAGCGGTAGTTGACGATGCCCGACACATTCCAGTCGCCCACGTCCCAGGAGGCGGACAAGTTGATCTTGTCTTTCGGGGTGCCGGCGCAGTTCGATACGTCGCAATTGCCATGGGTGCCGGCAAACTGGTAGACCACGCTTTCCGATTCGGCCCGCACCCACGAGGCCACATGGGTCCAGCTCAAGCCGAAGTTGGCCTGGCCGTACTGGCCCAGGCGTACGCGCTGGCGCAGATCCAGGTCCACGCCCTTGACCTCGGTGTAGCTCGAATTGCGGTAAGGCACCTTGGTGAGCAACAGCGAGCCGCTGTGGGGAATCGGCACGCCATTGACGCTCAAATTGTTATCGGAACGTACGGCGCTGGGCAAACCGGCCGATTCGTTGTAGGGCAAGGGGTTGATCTCGTCGCCGCTTTTGATGCGCCAGGCGTCGAGCGTGACGCGGGTGGCGTTCGATGGCGACCACACCATGCCCAGGTTGACGCCTTTCGATTTTTCCGGCGCCAAATCCGGATTGCCGACCTTGACGGCGGCCACCAGCAGCGCGCAATCGGTGGAGGTGGCGCCCGGCAAGGCGGTGCCGTTCGGGCAGCGCACCGGATCGCGCACCGTCGAAATGCCGGTCGACAAGCTCTCGGTGCTGGACTCGGCCGGACCGGGCGCGCGGAAGCCTTCCGTATAGGTGGCGCGCAAGGCGAACGAGGCGAGCGGGCTCCACTTGGCGCCCAGTTTTGGCGTGGTCGAGCTGAAATGGCTATATTTGTCGTAGCGCAGCGCCCCCGACAACTCCACCGCCTTGCTCAGCGGAGCCAGCAGTTCGCCATACACGGCCGCCACCTTGCTGTCGCCCTTGGCCGACACGTAACTCCAGTTGATCGAGCCGTCTTCGGTGCCCGACAGGGACGGATTGTCCAGCTTTTGGCGGCGATGCTCGGCGCCCACCGCCAAGCCCATGTCGCCGCCCGGCAGGGTCCACAGCGCGCGCGTGGCCTTGAGGTCGACAATGTCGAGTTCGGTGGTCGAATCGGAGCCGGCCCGGATCACCATGGCCGCGTACAGCGCGGCCGGGTTTTTGCCGGCCTCGGCGCCCAGGTAGTAGGGGAAGTAGGCACTGTTGGCGTCGCCCAGCGCCGCGCGCAGCACCGCCATATTGAGCACATTGCTGTATTCCAGATGCAGCTTGGAAGCCGAATGGGTGAAGCCGGCGTCGTAATCCCAGCCCATGGCCGCGCCTTTCAGGCCGAGCACCACCCGGTTGAATGCATTGTTGGCCTGGCGCGTGCTAGCGCCAATGTCGAGGGCGGCGTAGCGCACCCGCACCGGCACCCCGTACGGATTTTGCGGATGGGCGGCGGCCAGCACGATGGCGCCGCTATCGGAGCCGTAATTGATCACGCCGGCCGGATTGCCGGCGTTGGGCGGGAAGGCCACGGTGGGGGTGATGTTGGGCGCCGTCAGGGTAAAGGAAGTGTCGCGTTTCGAATATCCCAGCTCGGCGTACGCTTGCAGGTCGGCTTGCAATTGCCTGGTGCCGCGGGTGTACAGATTGATCGCCTCGATCTTCGGTTGCAACGAGCGGAACTGATCTTGGTGAAACACGCAGCCACCGTTCGGGTCTTGCGGGCTCGAGCGCGACAGTGCGGCGCAGCCGGGCAGCGAGGTGTAGACGAAAGGATCGACCGGATTGCGGATCGAGCCGGTCGGGCTGGGGGTGGCGTCGTTGTCGCCGCGAATATGGCCGGAAGCGAACTGGGTGCCAATCGGATAACCGTAAGGGCGCAGGTCGCCGTGCCCGATCCAGGCGCGTTCGGCGCGGTCCTTGTTGAGCAGCGCGGCCGAGCGCGCGTATTCGGCATGGACCACCACGTTGTAGCGGTCGCTGTCGAGCGCGCCCTGGCCAAAGGTGAGGGCCAGTTTTTGCTGCTGGCCGTCGCCGTAACCGGACATGCCGGTGTCGCCCTTGAGCGTGAGGCCTTGAAACTCGCGCCGCAAAATGATGTTGACCACGCCGGCGATGGCGTCGGCGCCATAGGTGGCCGAGGCGCCGTCCTTGAGAATTTCAATGCGCTCGACAATGTGCATCGGCACCGTGGACAGATCGGTAAAGCTCTTCTGGCCATCGTCGGCGCGGGCGAACGGCGCCATGCGGCGGCCGTTGAGCAGTACCAGGGTCGAGGTGGCGCCCAGTCCGCGCAGGGAAATGGCGGTCGAGCCGGCGGCGAAGCCGTTGCCGAAACCGGTCGGCAGGGCGCCGGCGCCATCGGCTGTCAACGTTTGTAAAAACTCGGCCACGCTGCTCTTGCCTGACCTGAGCAATTCGTCGGCGCCGATCACTTGCACCGGCGAGGCCGTCTCGGCATGCGCGCGCTTAATGCTCGACCCGGTCACTTCAACCCGGTCCATAGGCGCCGCCGCTTCTTGCGCCCAGGCGTGCGGCGCCAAGGCCAACGCGCCGCATGCCATGCCAACGCGCCACGCCAGACCTACGGCGCGGGGTAAAACCTGTTCCATCGTCATTCCCAAACTCCCTGATTGCACGCTGTGTAAACGCCGTGCGTGTCGCCTCCTGTGCAAGATTATTGTGTTAACAATCTTAAGAAAAACGGATAGCAAATTTTCTTGCTTTTTATGAAAGCATTTTTATAGTGCTTCTGTCAACATAAAATTTGATAAAGAGTTAACAAATAAGCGCGCCGGCCGCTCCATTGCCGGTTCGATCGGCGGTGCGATCGACGGTTGACGACGGATCACCGGCGCTTAAGGACCGATCCTGGCGCGCACCGCGCCGCAGCGGGACGGGTGCGCTTAAAAAGGCTGTCGCCGGCGCCGCCGATGCGTTATCGTTACGCCTCTTTTCGGCCCGCTCGCATCACCGGTCCGCAATATTGGGCATAAATTTTGCTTACACGTTAGTCGTTCTCGCCACCCGGCTGAGAACGGCTTGGGCCAGGGGGCGCTGACACGGCGCTGCCGGGCTCCGATGATGAAAGAGACAGATATGAAGTTAAGCTGCATTCGAGGCATGCTGTTCGCTTGCGCCGCGCTGGCGCCCTGGGCATGGGCGGCCGACGCGCCGGCCCGCGCGGCCGGGCCGCTCAAAGTGCTGCGTTACATCTTGCCGGCCGCCGAGGCCGGTTTCGACCCGGCCGTCGCGCGCGACCTGTATTCCAACCACATCAATCAAGCCATTTTCGAGCCCCTGTTCACCTACGAATACCTAGCCCGTCCCGTCAAGCTGATGCCGGCCACGGCCGCCGCCTTGCCGGAAGTGTCGGCCGACGGCTTGACCTACACCATCAAACTGAAGCGGGGCATCCGTTTCACCCCCGATCCGGCTTTCGGCGGCAAGCCGCGCGAGCTGACCATGGCCGATTATGTGTTTTCCTGGAAGCGACTATTCGATCCCAAGCTGGCCTCGCCGCATACCTGGCTGCTTGAAGGCAAGGTCGAGGGCTTGGACCAATTGGCCAAGGATGCCAAAAACGCGCCCTTCAATTACGACCGGCCGATCCCCGGCTTCACCTTGCTCGACCCCTACACGCTGCGTATCAAGCTGACCCGGCCGGACTTTAATCTGGGCATGATCCTGGCCTACGAACCGACCGCGGCCATGGCGCGCGAAGTGGTGCAGCGGTATGGCGACAGCAAGGGCGAAGTGTCATCCAATCCGGTGGGCACCGGTTACTACAAATTGAGCCAGTGGGTGCGCGGCAGCCGCATCATTCTCGACAAAAATCCCGAGCACTTGCCCGAAGTGTGGGATTTCGCGCCCAGCGACGACCCGGACGACGCCCGCATCGTGCGTCAGATGAAGGGTAAGGCGATTCCGCAGATCGACCGTATCGATGTCACGGTGCAAGTGGAAGACCAGTCGCGCTGGCTCGCCTTCCAGAGCGGTGACGCCGACCTGTTCTGGCTGGACGGCCCGCTGGCGCCCAAGGCCATGTCCATCGATGGCGTATTGCGCCCGGAGATGGTGGCCAAGGGCGTGCAATTGTCGCGCATCGTCGATCCCGAGATCGAGTATTACTACTGGAATACGCTAGACCCGGTGTTGGGCGGCTTTTCCAAGGAAAAGATCGCCCTGCGGCGCGCCATCGCCATGGCTTACAACGTGGACGAGGAAATCCGCCTGGTCTGGAATGGCCAGGCCCAGCGCTTGCAGTATCCGATACCGCCGGGCGTGGTCGGCTACGATCCCCATTACAAGAGTTTGCTGCAATACGATCCGGCGCTGGCCAACAAGCTGCTCGACAAGTTCGGCTATAAAAAGGGCGCCGACGGTTGGCGCACCCTGCCTGACGGCAAGCCGCTGCTGGTGCGTTATGCCTCGCGCAACGAGGCCAGCGGCGTGCTGATGGCCGAACTGTGGCGCAAAACGTATACCTCGATCGGCATCCGCATGGAAAACGACCGCTACATTTTCGCCGACATCTTGAAAATGGAACGTCAATGCAAACTGCAAACCCGCAACGCGCCCTGGCTGGCCGACTATCCCGACGGCGACAATTTCATGCAACTGTTTTATGGGCCGAATACGCACCAGAACAATAACGGCTGTTACCAGGACGAGCAGTACGACAAGTGGTTCGCGGCCAGCCAAAAACTGCGCGACGGTCCCGAGCGAAATCAGTTGTACCGCCAGATGGCGCGCCGGCTGGAGGTGACGGGCGGCGCCTTGATGGGTCTGGGCCGCTACCGCAACATGCTGGCCCAGCGCAATGTGCTGGGCTACAAAAAACACCCGATCCTGTTCCAGGATTGGGCCAATATCGATATCGAACCGGCCAAGTAAGCCCGAGGAACGCCCATGCTTGCTTTTATCTTGCGCCGCCTGTGGCAAATGCTGCCCACCATGCTGGGGGTGGTGTTGCTGGTGTTCATATTGTTTAACTGGGTCGGCGGCGATCCCGCCTATGTCCTGGCCGGCAAAATCTCGAACGCCGAAAGCATCGCCAATATCCGCCGCCAGTTGGGGGTCGATCAGCCGTATTACGTGCAGCTAGCCATCTTCCTCAAGCAAATCGTCACCTTCGATTTCGGCCAGAGCTGGAGCACCGGCGAGGCCGTCTCCAGCATCATCGGCACCCGCCTGGGGCCGTCGCTGACGGTGCTCATTCCACTCACCATCCTGGAAACGTTTTTCGGGGTGGCGCTGGCGCTGGCCATCGCTTTCGTGCGCGGCTCGCTCACCGACCGCGCCGTGATGATCGCTTGCACCGTCGGCATGTCGATCAGCATCCTGGTGTACATCATCGTGTTCCAGTATGGTCTGGCTTACCAGTTGGGCTTATTTCCGGTGCAAGGCTGGGGCAATAATTTTTGGGAAAACTTGCTGCGCTACGCCAGCTTGCCGATTTTGATCGGGCTGGCCGTTTCCATCGCGCCCACCCTGCGCCTGTTCCGCAGCTTCGTGCTCGACGAGGCCAACCAGGATTATGTGCGCACCGCCCGCGCCAAGGGCTTGAGCGAAGGCCGCATCATGTGGGTGCACGTGCTGCGCAACGCCGCCATCCCCATCATCACCTACGTCATGTCGAACTTGCCGGCCTTGCTGATCGGCGCGTTCTTGCTGGAGCGCTTTTTCGGCATCCCCGGCATCGGACGCGAGGTGATCCTGGCCGTCGAACGCAGCGATTTTCCGGTGATTAAAGCCGTCACGGTCTATGTGGCCGTCGCCACCATGGTGTTCAATTTGCTGACCGACTTGCTGTACGCAGCCGTCGATCCGCGCGTGAAACTGAAGTAAGGATCAACATGACACCTCAGCACGCCTCCCCCGGCTTGTGGGCGCTCGCCTGGCGTCGCCTGCGCGCCGACCGCATCGCCATGGTCTCGCTGGCCATGGTGGCCATCTTTTTGCTCACGCTGGCGCTCTCGGCCAGCGGCCTGATCGTGGCCGATTGGGAAGACGAGGTCGCGCTCGGTTACGCGCCGCCCGGCTTCACGGGCGCCGCCGCGTCGGCCCCGGTCCCGGCCGCCGTCGGCCAGGATGGCGCCGGCGCCGCCAGCGCCGTCAATGTGCTCGATCCGCTGGCCGCCGAGATCGCCGAACTGAACGCGCAGCTGGGTCGCGCCGGCCATCCCGGCGACGCGGGCGCGGCGCTGGACATGTATGGCGTGGTCGATCCGTTGGCGGCCGAGCTGAGCGAGCTGGGCGCGAGCCGGGAGAGCGCCCGGCCGGTCGCCGCCAAGCGCGCCAGCTTGCCGTTCGGAGCCGACAAGTGGGGCCACGATGTGCTCAAAAAAACCATCAAGGGGGCCGAGACTTCGGTCGTGGTGGGCCTGGTGTCGGCCTTGCTGGCGGTGGGGCTGGGCACCGTGTTCGGCGCGTTTTCCGGCTATTTCGGCGGCCGGGTGGATGACTTTTTCAACTGGTTTTACAGCGTCTTCACCGCCATTCCATCGATCCTGATGATCTTGGCGGTGGGCGCCGTGCTGCAAGAAAAGGGCGTGCTGACCATTGTGCTGATCCTCGGCTTGACCGGCTGGACCGGGCCGTACCGCCTGATCCGGGCCGAATACCTCAAGCACAAGGCGCGCGAATACGTGATGGCGGCCGACGCCATCGGCGCTTCGCACTGGCGCAAGATGTTCTCGCATATTTTCCCCAATGTCAGCCACGTGGCGCTGGTGCAAATGTCGATCCTGGTGGTCGGCTTCATCAAGGCCGAAGTGATTCTGAGCTTTCTCGGCTTCGGCGTGCCGGTCGGGGTGGTGTCCTGGGGCAGCATGCTCAACGAGGCGCGCAACGAATTGGTGCTGGGAATCTGGTGGCAATTGACGGCCGCCGCCATCGCCATGTCGCTGCTGGTGACCGCGTTTTCCCTGCTGGCCGACGCCCTGCGCGACGCGCTCGACCCCAAAGTGAAATAGGAGCGGGCCATGACCCCAACCGTAACGGATCAGTTACTGGAAGTGCGCAATCTGCGCGTGAGCTTCCGTCTTGACAAGCACACCACGTTCGAAGCGGTGAAGTCGATTTCCTTCGATGTGCCGCGCAACGCCACCGTGGCGTTGGTGGGCGAATCGGGCAGCGGGAAATCGGTCAGTTCGCTGGCGGTGATGGGCCTGCTGCCGGCCCAGACCACCATTGTCGATCCGGCCAGCAGCATCCGTTTCGGCGGCCGGCAATTGCTGAACTTGTCGGGCGCCGAGCGGCGCGCCCTGTGCGGCAAGGATATCGCGATGATTTTCCAGGAACCGATGTCCTCGCTCAATCCGGTCTTGACGGTGGGCTACCAGATCGGCGAAGTGCTGCGCCAGCACATGGGCATGAACCGGCGCCAGGCGCGCGCGCGCAGCCTGGCACTGCTGGAAGAAGTGGGCATGCCCGATCCGCAAGCCAAGTTGGACGCTTATCCCAGCGAAATGTCGGGCGGCCAGCAGCAGCGCGTGATGATCGCCATGGCCATCGCTTGCGAGCCCAAGCTCTTGATCGCCGACGAGCCCACCACGGCGCTGGATGTGACGATCCAGAAGCAGATCATGGAATTGATCGCCACGCTGCAAAAAAAGCATGCCATGTCGGTGCTCTTTATTACCCACGACCTGGCCCTGGTGGGCGAGATCGCCGACCATGTGATCGTCATGCGCCAGGGCGAGGTGCGCGAGACGGGGCCGGTGGCCGGCGTGTTCGGTCAGCCGAAAGACGCCTACACCCAGGCCTTGCTGCATTGCCGGCCCTCGCTAGAGAGCAGGCCCTGGCGCCTGCCGGTGATCGATGACTATATCGCCGGCCGGGCCGGCCCCGGCATCGAACAGCGTCAGCGCAGCCGCGGTTATGCCGAGCCGGCCGCCGGCCCGGCCCCTTTGCTGGTGGTCGACAAGCTGTGCAAGAGTTTTTATATGCGCGAGGGCGTGTTTCGCAAGCGCGAGTTTCAAGCGGTGAAGGATGTCTCGTTCGTTCTGCCGCGCGGCAAAACGCTGGGGGTGGTGGGGGAATCGGGCTCCGGCAAGACCACGGTCGGCTTGACCTTGCTGCGTTTGCATCACGCCACCAGCGGCAGCGCCCTGTTCGAGGGTCAGGATGTGATCGCGATGTCGGCGCGCGCGTACCAGCCCTACAAGCGCCGCATTCAAATCATTTTCCAGAATCCGTATGCGTCGCTCAATCCGCGCTACACGGTGGGGCAAATTCTGATGGAGCCGATGCGCATCCACCAGATCGGCGCCAACGATGCCGAACGCAACACCCACGCTTATTGGCTGCTGGACAAGGTCGGTTTGCCGGCCCATGCGTTTCACCGCTATCCGCACGAGTTTTCCGGCGGCCAGCGTCAGCGCATCGCGATCGCGCGCTGCCTGACCATGCGCCCGGAAATTCTGGTGTGCGACGAATCGGTGTCCGCCCTGGACGTGTCGGTGCAAGCCCAGGTGCTCAATCTGTTGCAGGATTTGCAGGATGAGTTTGGCATGAGCTATATCTTCATCTCGCACGATTTGTCGGTGGTGAAGTACATGGCCGACCAGGTGATGGTGATGCACCAGGGCAGGGTGGTGGAGCTGGCCGATTCGGACCAGTTATACCGTCAACCCGCGCATCCGTACACCCGCGCCTTGCTCAACGCCATCCCGCGCGGCTTGCCGGCGTAAGTTCGGCCGGCGCGGCCGGCGCCAGGGTGAGGGCGCTTTTACGATAAGATGGCGGCATGGATAATCTGATTTCCCTGTTGCAGCAATATGGCGTGCTGATCGTGTTTGGGGTGGTGCTGGTCGAGCAAATCGGCTTGCCGATCCCCGCGTTTCCGATTTTGATTGTGGCCGGCGCGCTGGCCGTCGATGGCGACACCAGTTGGGCGGCGGTACTGGCCGTCAGCTTGGCCGCTTGCCTGATCAGCGATTATTTTTGGTATCAAGCCGGTCGGCATTACGGCAAGCGCATTCTCAAATTGCTGTGCCGCATCTCGCTCTCGCCCGATTATTGCGTGAGCCAGACGGAAGACAATTTCCACCGCTGGGGCCCGAAAGCGCTGATGGTGGCCAAGTTCATCCCCGGCTTTAATACCATCGCGCCACCCCTGGCCGGCGCCATGGGCACCGGTCACGCCACGTTTTTGTCGTATAGCGTGGTGGGCGGCTTGCTGTGGAGCGGCACCGGCATTGCGATCGGCGCTTATTTTCATAGCAAGGTTGATGAAGTGCTCACTGTGCTGGGCACCATGGGCAGCACGGCGCTGATGGTGCTAGGGGTATTGCTGCTGCTATTTGTGGTGTTCAAATTTATCGAGCGCAAGCGGTTTCAGCGCCAGTCCCATTCCGAGCGCATCGATGTGGACCAGTTGCGGACTTTGCTTGAGCAAGGCGCGCCGCCGCTGCTGATCGACGCGCGCAGCCTCACGGCTCAGTCGCTGGAGGCGGCCCTGCCCGGCGCGCTCATCTTCAACGGAGACGGCGCCGCGGCCGCCATCGCCTTGCTCGACAAGGAGCGGCATATGGTGGTGTATTGCAGCTGTCCCAACGATGTGACTGCGGCCCAGGTCGCCAAAAAATTGCAGGGGCAAGGTTTTCGCCAAGCCCGCGCGCTGCATGGCGGGCTCGACGCGTGGAACGCCGCCTTCGGTGCGTCGACCCAGGCCCGGACGACGTCGCTGGGCTAGAGGATCGCTGCGGCGGTAGACTGGCTGCGGTGTAGTGAAATTACGTGAACTCGATTTTTGTTAGGGCGAAACCATTGGTTTGACCCATCTGTGCGTATCAAAACTACATTCGTCGCTTGCGTTTCCTCCCGTAAATCCTATAAGCTTGGCTTCTTTTTGTTTTTTGTTGAATTATGACAATGTCGTCTTCCTCTAGCGCTTCCATGCCGCACGCGGCTTTTACTTCCGGGCCCCGTTTGCTGGCCGACGTCGGCGGCACCAATGCGCGCTTCGCGCTGGAACTGGCGCCGGGACAGATCGATTCGATCACGGTGTTGCCTTGCGCCGAGTATCCCACCCTGAGCGCGGCCTTGCAGGCGTATCTGACGTCGCCGGCGGTGGCGGCGGCGGGCGGCGCGGCGGTGCGCCATGCGGCGGTGGCCATCGCCAACCCGGTCGATGGCGATCTGGTGCAGATGACCAACCACCACTGGCAGTTTTCAATCGAAGCCATGCGCCGCGAATGCCGGCTCGAGCAATTAGTCGTGGTGAACGACTTCACCGCCCTGGCCCGCTCGCTGCCGCTGTTGTCGGCCGAGCAGAAACAGCAGATTGGCGGCGGCGACGCGCGGGCCGACAGCCCGATCGCCCTGATCGGCGCCGGCACCGGTCTGGGCGTGTCCGGCCTGATCCACTGCGGCGGCAGCTGGACCGCCTTGCGCAGCGAAGGCGGCCACGTGGGTTTTTCGCCGTCGAACGAGACCGAAGTGGCGATTTTGCAATTTGCCTGGCGCGAATTCGCGCATGTGTCGGCCGAGCGGCTGATGCAAGGTGTGGGCATCGAGTTGATCTATCGCGCCCTGGCGGACCGCGCCGGCGTGCCGGCCGAAGCCATCGACACCCCGGAAATCGCGCGCCGCGCGCTGGCCGGCGAATCCGATTTGTGCGATCAGGCCATTGAAGTGTTTTGCGGCATGCTCGGCACCACGGCGGCCAATCTGGCCATTACGCTGGGTGCGCAGGGCGGGGTCTACATCGGCGGCGGCATCGTGCCGCGCCTGGGCCAGCGCTTCGAGCGCTCCTGCTTTCGCGCCCGCTTCGAGCAAAAAGGCCGTTTCTCGGCTTACATGGCGCAAGTACCCACTTTTGTCATCACGGCCCAGTATCCGGCTTTTGTCGGCGTCGCGGCGATCCTGGCGGAAAAACTGTAAGGCGGTGTGGCGCGGGAAGCGACGGCGGCCATTCACAATGGGTGTCGGCGTCGCGATTTTGCGCTGTTTCCGCTTTTATCGGGTACAATTGGACTCGTTGGATGAATCGGCGTGTATTCTATTAGTATCGAGCGTTGGGACTTTCGCCCGCACAGGGCAGGTCGCTGGCGCGGTTTACTTTGAAATCAACGGCTTGTTACTGATTGATGAATCAGAGTCGTGGATGGCAAGGCACATTTGTCTCCATCGGTAACATTCCCGCTCAGCGCGCATCGGCCAGGGCGTCGGAAAACAGCATCAACGTGTACTCCCCATCAGGCGGCTTCCCAGGATGTCCGCCATTTGCGCCGTTGAATGTATTTGTTGTGATTTCTTTCTTTGCATACTAATGCAATACACATCCGCACAAGATTGTTATGAATACAGCTGAGGCGAAGGCCGTGCTCGAAACCGCCTTGCTGTGCGCGCGCGAGCCGCTGTCGGTGCACAGTTTGAAGAAACTGTTTGTCGATGTGGACGATAACGGCCGGCAGCTGGGAGCGGGGGTGGGCGCCGACACCATCAAGCTCTTGCTGGAAGAACTCAGAGGCGATTGGCGCGGCAGGGGAATCGAAGTGGTGAGCCTGTCGAGCGGCTGGCGTTTTCAAAGCCGGCCTGAAATGAAACAGTATCTGGACCGGCTCAGTCCGGAAAAGCCGCCCCGGTATTCGCGCGCCACGCTGGAAACGCTGGCCATCATCGCTTACCGGCAACCGGTGACCCGGGGCGATATCGAAGAAATTCGCGGCGTGGCGGTCAACTCGCAGACCATCAAGATGCTGGAAGACCGTGGCTGGGTCGACGCGATCGGCTACCGCGACGTGGTGGGACGGCCGGCCCTGCTGGCCACCACCAAGCAGTTTTTGGATGACCTGGGTTTGCATTCGCTGTCCCAGCTGCCGCCTTTGCAGCAAATTAGCGAAATGCGGGGCAGCGGCCTGGAAATGGAAGCACTCGAGGCCGCCCTGCAAGAAAATTTTGACAAGGCGACGCAAGCGGTCGCCAACCATGTTGGTGCAGGTAGCGATGCGGTGACAGCAAGCCCTGATGCCGGCCCCGATGCTTCAGTCGATGAAGCCCTCACTCACGACCCTGCGCCAGAAATAACGGTTGACGCTGCGCCAGGTCAGCACAACCAAGAAACTAATAATGAACAATCCTAAAACTCCAGATACAGTGACCGCGGCCGACATGGGCGATAGCGGCGCGGCCGCAGTGACGGCCAAACCAAAACGCCGCACCAAGGCGCAGATAGAGGCGGACGCTGCTGCGGCAACCGGCGCCAATGTGGTTGGCGCGGCGGCCGATGCCGGGGCGGCCCATGCCGCGGCGGCCGATGCCGGGGCGGCCGATGCCGGGGCGGCCCATGCCGCGGCGGCCGATGCCGGGGCGGCCGAAGCGGTCGCCAAGCCAAAACGCCGGAGCAAAGCGGACGCCGCGCCGGTCGAAGCGGCGATGCCGGCCAAGCAGCCCGCAGTCGAGCCGGCCCAAACCGCCGCCGCCGTCGAAACGGTAAGCGCACCGGTCAAAAAGCCTCGTGCCAAGGCGGCGGCCAAGGTCGCGCCAGCCGAAATGGCGGATGCAGCCACCTTGCCGAGCACCGTCGCGGCCGCTGATGCGACGTCCACCGCATCGGCGGTCGCCGATGCTGCGCCCGCCGATGCGGCGAGTACGGCTCCCGTGGCGCGTGCGCCGCGCGCGCCACGCATCGCCAAACCGGCCGCGATCACCCCGGCGGCTCAGGCCGAGGGTGACGACAATGCCCCCGTGCGCCAGGAGCGCGCGCCACGCGGCCCGCGCCAAATGCGTGAATTGAATGCCGAACGCGCCGAGCGGGCCGAACGTCATGCCGGCAGCAACGCGAACGCGAACGCTAACGCCAGCGCAGTTGCCGAGCCGGTCGCGCCGGCGCTCGACGCCGAAGGCCAGCCCGTTGCCGCGCCGGTGGCGGCCGGCCCGGGCGCGGAGCGGCAAGAACGCGGCGCGCGCGGCGCCGTCAAGCCGGGCGCGGTGCGTCCGGGCGCCCAAAAAGGCAAGGGCAAGGGGCGTCCCAACGCCGCGGCCGGTGCCAAGGGCAACGATGCCGACGACGTGTTTTCGTTCGTGACGTCGGACGCTTTCGACAGCGAGGAGCCGGCCAAGGGCCGCGCCGCGCCGGCCAAGGTGGTGCGGCGCGATTTGACTTCTGACGACGACGCGCCCAAGTTGCACAAGGTGCTGGCCGAAGCCGGCCTGGGCTCGCGCCGCGACATGGAAGACTTGATCGTGTCGGGCCGGGTATCGGTCAACGGCGAGCCGGCCCACATCGGCCAGCGTATTTTGCCGACCGACCATGTGCGCATCAACGGTAAGTTGATTCAGCGCCGCGTCAGCAAGAAACCGCCGCGCGTGCTGGTGTACCACAAGCCGGCCGGCGAGATCGTCAGCCATGACGACCCGGACGGCCGTCCTTCGGTGTTCGACCGTTTGCCCACCATGAAGGCCGGCAAATGGCTGGCGGTCGGCCGGCTCGACTTCAATACCGAAGGTTTGCTGCTGTTTACCACCTCGGGCGATCTGGCCAACCGCCTGATGCATCCCCGCTACGGCATCGACCGCGAATACGCGGTGCGCACGCTGGGCGAGCTGGAGGAAGGCATGCGGCAAAAGCTGCTGGCCGGGGTCGAGCTGGAAGACGGCTTGGCGCAGTTTTCCAAGATCGCCGATGGCGGCGGCGAAGGCATCAACAAGTGGTATCGGGTGGTGATCGGCGAGGGTCGTAACCGCGAAGTGCGGCGCATGTTCGAGGCCATCGGTTTGACCGTCTCGCGCCTGATCCGCACGCGTTACGGCGCCATGGTCTTGCCGAGCGGCTTGAAACGCGGGCGTTGGGAGGAGTTGGAAGAAAACGCCGTGCGCGATTTGATGACCGCCTACGGGATCGAGAAAAAAGTGCCGGGCGCCGAAGCGCGCGGACCGGCGCCGCGCGGGGTGCAGCCGCGCGACGTCAAGGGCCGCGCCCCGGTGCGCGAATCGTCTGAGCCGAACGGCAACCGTATCGACCTGAGCAACAATAACGCCGATCCGTTTCCGAAATCGGTTCGGGGTGGGCGCAGCCAGGGTCAGGGGCCGTTCGCGGGTCCTGGCCACCCGGGGCAGGGCCGCCCGGGGCAGGGCCACCCGGGGCAGGGCCGCCCGGGGCAGGGCCGCCCGGGGCAGGGCCGGCCTGGTCAAGGCCGCCCTGGCGAGGGTCAAGCAGGCCAGGGGCGCTTTGCTCAGGGCCGCCCGGGCGAGGGCCGCCCGGGCGAGGGCCGTTCGGGCGAGGGCCGCCCGGAGGGTCAACCTGGCCAAGGCCGTCCGGGTCAAGGCCGCGGCCCCGGTTTTGCCGGCGCGGGCGGTCCCGGGCGCGGTCAGGCGCAAGGCCAGTTCGGCGGCCAGCCGCGGCCGGCGGCCGCTTCCGAAGGCAACGGTCGCCCGCCCGGTCGCGGTCCCGGTTCCGGCCGTCCGGCCGATGGTCAGGGCCCGGCGCGCGGCGCCGAAGGGCGCGCGCCACAGCGCACCCGTCAGCCCGATCCTTTGCAGACGACTTTCGGCTTTGCCAATACGGGACCGCGCCGCGGCCCCGGTGGCGGCGCCGGCCAGGGGCGTGGCGGTCAGCCGCGGCCGCCGGTGGAGCAGGGCATGCCGCGCCGCCGCAAGGGTTAATTAGCGGCCGGGAACGGGCGCGCCGATGGCGCGCGCATCCCGTTCCCGGCTTGCGATATTGGTTGCGCGCCATTGCGGTGTGGTCAATATGGGGTTATAATCTCTAGCCTAATAAAAGTTCTTCGCAAAGTATTTTGGTGGGGAGTGCTTTCATCTGGCATGTAGTACAGAAAGATGGGCAGATGCCCATTTTTTTTTTGTGAAAGCACTTTAGCAGTCCCGTCCGGCGCCGTGGGCGTCGCGTGATTTTGATCTGGAGAATGTCGTTGCAACTGTTGGAATTCATTGAAAAGACGGTCATCGGTCTAGGCTATGAGCTGGTGGATGTGGAACGGGCCGAGCGCGGTGTGCTGCGCGTCTATATCGATTTCAGCGCCGCCGACGCCGAGGAAAAAGGCCCGATCACAGTGGAGGATTGCGCCACGGTCAGCCATCAGCTGTCGCATGTATTAACGGTTGAAAATATCGACTACGAGCGGCTCGAAATCTCCTCGCCAGGGCTGGACCGGCCGCTGCGCAAGCTGGACGATTTCAGCCGTTTCGCCGGCAGCGAGGCCGTCATCAAGTTGCGGGTGGCGATGCCGGGCACGAATAACCGGAAAACGTTTACGGGCGTGCTGCAAGCGCCGGTGGGCGAACAATTGTCGTTGGAATTCGAAGGTAAGGATGGTCCGGCGCTGTTGGAGTTTACGCTCGCCGATATGGATAAGGCACGCTTGGTGCCGCAGGTGGATTTTAGGAGTCGCAAAGCATGAGTCGCGAAGTTTTATTATTGGTTGATGCGCTGGCGCGCGAAAAAAACGTCGATAAAGAGGTCGTCTTTGGGGCGCTCGAGTTCGCGTTGGCGCAAGCCACGAAAAAACGCTACGAAGGCGAGGTCGACATTCGCGTGGCGATCGACCGCGATTCCGGCGTGTTTGAATCCTTCCGCCGCTGGCACGTGGTGCCGGACGAAGCGGGCCTGCAATTGCCGGACCAAGAAATTTTGCATTTCGAAGCCAAGGAACAGATTCCCGATATCGAGGTGGACGACCATATCGAAGAGCCGATCGAGTCGGTCGATTTCGGCCGCCGCTTCGCCCAGGACACCAAACAGGTGGTCTTGCAGCGCGTGCGCGATGCCGAGCGTGAACAGATCCTGGCCGATTTCCTGGAACGGGGCGACGCCCTGGTGACCGGCACCATCAAGCGCATGGAGCGGGGCGACGCGATTGTCGAATCGGGCAAGATCGAGGCCCGCCTGCCGCGCGACCAGATGATCCCGAAAGAAAATTTGCGTATCGGCGACCGGGTGCGGGCTTTTATTTTGCGCATCGACCGCAATATGCGTGGGCCGCAGGTGATTTTGTCGCGCACCGCGCCCGACTTCATCATGAAGCTGTTCGAGCTGGAAGTGCCGGAAATCGAGCAAGGCATGCTGGAAATTAAATCGGCCGCGCGCGACGCCGGCGTGCGCGCCAAAATCGCCGTCTACACGGCCGACAAGCGCATCGATCCGATCGGCACCTGCGTCGGCATGCGCGGTTCGCGCGTGCAAGCGGTGACGGGCGAATTGGGCGGCGAACGGGTCGATATCGTGTTGTGGTCGGAAGATCCGGCCCAATTCGTGATCGGCGCGCTGGCCCCGGCCAATGTGTCGTCGATTATGGTCGATGAAGAAAAGCACGCGATGGACGTGGTGGTCGACGAAGAGAATCTGGCGATCGCCATCGGCCGCTCGGGACAGAATGTGCGCCTGGCCGCCGAATTGACGGGCTGGAAGATCAATATCATGACGGCCGAGGAATCGGCCGATAAGTCGGCCCAGGAAACGGCGGCGGTACGCGCCCTGTTTATGGAAAAACTCGATGTCGACCAGGAAGTGGCCGATATTCTGGTGGAAGAGGGTTTCGCCAGTCTGGAAGAAATCGCCTATGTGCCGATTTCGGAAATGCTCGAAATCGAATCGTTCGACGAAGACACCGTCAACGAATTGCGGACCCGGGCCCGCGACGCGCTGGTGACCGAGGCGATCGCCTCGGAAGAAGGCTTGGAAGGCATGGACGAAGCGCTGGTCGGTCTGGAAGGCATGGACCGCATCACGGCCGGCAAGCTGGGTCTGGCGGGCATCAAGAACCTGGAAGCGTTCGCGGCCCTCGCTTACGACGAATTTGGCGCGATCCTGGCCTTGTCGGCCGACCGCGCACGTGAACTGATTACAAGTGAATTTAAAGATGTGACCGACGATGAGATGAAGTTGGTTGACTCAAAATACGACGACCGCGTCAAGGCCTTGCAAGCCAAGGCATGGACGTTGGCCGAATCCGTAAAGGCATAATTTGAGTATCTTTATCATCTCCGCGACACATAGAAAAGAGGACTGAATGGCGAGTAACAACGTAGCCCAATTTGCCACCGAACTGAAGATGCCTGCAGATTTGCTGCTGACGCAGCTGCGTTCTGCCGGCGTCGAAAAAAGTTCGACGTCAGATCCATTGTCGAAAGATGATAAGGATAAGCTGCTGGACCATCTGCGCCGTACCCACGGCGCGGCGGCGGACACCGAGAAAAAGAAGATCACGCTCACGCGCAAGGAAACGACCGAGATCAAGCAGGCCGACGCCACTGGCAAGTCGCGCACGATCCAGGTTGAAGTACGCAAAAAGCGCACCTTCGTGCAGCGCGACGACGTGGTCCCGGCCCCGGCGCCGGTGGCGCCGCCGGCCCCCGTGATCGACGCGGCCGAAGTGGCGCGGCGCGAGGAAGAGGCGCGTCGCCAGGTGGAATTGATCGCCCGTCAGGAAGCCGATCTGCGCGAAAAGCAAGAGCGCTTGGCCAAGCTGGACGCCGAGAAGGAAGCGCAAGCGAAAGCGAGCGCCCAGGCCGAGGCGAGCGCCAAACGCGAAGCGGACGCCGAAGCCAAGAAAGCCGCCGCCAAGGCCGCCACGGCGGTCGCCGCCGGTGCCTCGGCGGTGGTGGACGATGCCGCCGCGGAAGAGAAAAAACGCCTGGCCGCCGACGAAGCGAAGAAAAAAGCCGCTCTGGTGGCCAAGGAAGCGGCTGACAAAGCCGAGGCGACCGACCGCGCCCGCAAAGCCGTGGCCGACGAAGTGGCCCAGATCAAGGCCATGATGAACGCGCCGCGGCGCGCCATCAAGGCGCCCGAGCCGGTCGCCCCGCCCGTGGTGGCGGTGAAACCGAAGGCGCCCGAAGGCACCTTGCATAAACCGGCCGATAAAAAGCCGGGCGAGAAAAAAGACGACAAGAAACCGGCCGTGGCCGACAAGAAGTCGATCAAATCGGCCAATGTCTCTTCGACCTGGCAAGACGACGCCAAGAAGCGGGGCGCGCCCGGCGCCGCCAAGCCGCGCGGCAACACCGCGCCAAGCGGACGCGATGGCTGGCGCGGTGGCGCCAAGGGCCGTCGGCCGTCGCACAGCGACGACCGCGAGACCAATTTCCAGGCGCCGACGGAAGCGGTCATCAAGGACGTGCACGTGCCGGAAACCATCACCGTGGCCGAATTGGCGCACAAGATGTCGGTCAAGGCGTCCGAAGTCATCAAGCATTTGATGAAGCTGGGCCAGATGTGCACCATTAATCAGGTGCTCGATCAGGAAACGGCCATGATTTTGGTGGAAGAAATGGGCCATAAAGCCTTCGCCGCCGAACTGGACGATCCGGAAGCGCTGCTGGCCGATAACGGCGAGCATGCCCACTTCGAAGCCAAGCCGCGCGCGCCGGTGGTCACCGTCATGGGTCACGTCGACCATGGTAAGACCTCGCTGCTCGATTACATCCGGCGCGCCAAAGTGGCGTCGGGCGAAGCGGGCGGGATCACCCAGCACATCGGGGCGTATCACGTGGAAACCCCGCGTGGCACCATCACCTTCCTCGACACCCCGGGTCACGAGGCGTTCACCGCCATGCGTGCCCGTGGCGCCAAGGCCACCGACATCGTGATTCTGGTGGTGGCGGCCGACGATGGCGTGATGCCGCAGACCAAGGAAGCGATCGCCCATGCGAAAGCGGCCGGGGTGCCGCTGGTGGTGGCGATCAACAAGATCGATAAACCGGGCGGCAATCTGGACCGGGTCAAGCAGGAATTGGTCGCCGAACAAGTGGTGCCGGAAGAATACGGCGGCGAGTCGCCGTTCGTGCCGGTGTCCGCCAAAACGGGCGAGGGCATCGACGAGTTGCTCGAACAAGTGCTGTTGCAAGCGGAGGTGCTGGAATTGACGGCGCCAATCGACGCCCCGGCCCGCGGTCTGGTGGTGGAAGCCCGTCTGGACAAGGGCCGTGGTCCGGTCGCGACCATTCTGGTGCAGTCCGGTACCTTGCGCCGTGGCGACGTGGTGCTGGCCGGCTCGTCGTATGGCCGGGTACGCGCCATGCTGGACGAAAACGGCAAGAGCATCGCCGAAGCGGGTCCCTCGATTCCGGTCGAGATCCAGGGTTTGACCGAAGTGCCGGTGGCCGGCGAAGAAGTGGTGGTGATGGCCGACGAGCGCAAGGCGCGTGAAATTGGTCTGTTCCGTCAAGGTAAGTTCCGCGATGTGAAACTGGCCAAACAGCAAGCCTCGAAGCTGGAAAACATGTTCGATCAGATGGCCGAAGGCGAAGTCAAAAATCTGCCGCTCATCATCAAGACCGATGTGCAGGGTTCGCAAGAGGCATTGGTGCAGTCCTTGATCAAGCTGTCGACCTCGGAAGTGCGGGTGCAGGTGGTGCATGCGGCCGTGGGCGGTATCACGGAATCGGACGTCAATCTGGCGGTGGCCTCGAAAGCGGTCATCATCGGCTTTAACGCCCGGGCCGATTCGCAAGCGCGCAAGCTGGCCGAGTCGAACGGTGTCGATATTCGCTACTACAACATCATTTACGATGCGATCGACGAGATCAAGGCCGCCTTGTCGGGCATGTTGTCGCCGGAGAAGCGCGAGCATGTGATCGGCGCGGTCGAGATTCGCCAGGTTATTCTGGTGTCGAAAGTGGGCGCGATCGCCGGTTGTCTGGTCACGGACGGCGTGGTCAAGCGCAGTTCCTCGGTGCGGCTGTTGCGCAACAACATCGTCACCTGGACCGGCGAGATCGATTCGCTCAAGCGCTTCAAGGACGATGCCAAGGAAGTGCGCTCCGGCTTCGAATGCGGTTTGTCGCTCAAGGGCTACAACGACATCGAAGTGGGCGATGTGCTGGAAGTGTTCGAAGTCCAGGAAATCGCGCGTACGCTGTAAGCGTCACGGCAACACCATCGGCGCGGGCATAACGATGTCCGCGCAAACACGCGGGGCGCACCAGCTTAGCGCGTCGGCCAGCAACCTGGCCGGCGACGCGAGGGCCGGTGCGCCCTGCGGCACTTAGGAAGCAGTACATCATGGCAAAACATAGCAAAACCATGCCGGCGCGCGGCTTGCGCGTGGCCGACCAGATCCAGCGCGACCTGGCGGAAATCCTGGCTTACGAATTGAAGGACCCGCGGGTCGGCATGGTCACCGTGACGGAAGTGCAAATCACCCCCGATTACGCCCACGCCAAGGTGTTTTTCACCATGTTGAAAGACACCAAGGAAGCGATCAAGAATACGGTGGAAGGCTTGACGGCGGCCTCCGGCTTCATTCGCGGCCAGCTGGGCAAGCGCTTGCACATCCATACCCTGCCGCAATTGCATTTCGTGCACGACACCTCGACTTCGCGCGGCATGGAAATGTCGCTGCTGATCGACAAGGCCAATGCCACCCGCGCCGCCGACGCCGAGCCGGACGCGCCGCCCGCCGCCGGCGTGGCCGCCGAGGACACGGAGTAAGCGATTCCGCCCGTATGAAACCTTCGTCACCGAAAAAAATCCGCGACCTGGTCGATGGCGTGCTGTTGCTCGACAAGCCGGTCGGCTGGTCCAGCAACGACGCCTTGATCAAGGCCAAGCGTGTACTCAACGCCAAAAAGGCCGGCCACACCGGCACCCTGGACCCGTTCGCCACCGGTTTGCTGCCCCTGTGTTTTGGCGAGGCGACCAAGTTCGCCCAGGATTTGCTGGAAGCGGACAAGACTTACGAAACCGTGGTGCATCTGGGGCAACGCACCGACACCGGCGACACCGAAGGAGCAGTGGTGGAGACGCGCGCGGTGGACGTGACGCGGGCGCAGATCGAAGCCGTGCTGGGCCAATTTCGCGGTCCCATTTCGCAAGTGCCGCCCATGTATTCGGCCCTCAAGCGCGACGGCAAGCCCTTGTATGAATATGCGCGCGCCGGCATCACTTTGGCACGCGAGGCGCGCCCGGTCACCATTCACGCGCTGGAATTGATCGATTACCAGGCGCCGTTCCTGACCCTGTCGGTTACTTGCAGCAAGGGTACGTATATCCGCGTGCTGGGCGAGGATATCGGCGCCGCGCTCGGTTGCGGCGCCCATTTGAACGCCTTGCGGCGCACCAAGGTGGGTGCGTTGGACATGGATGGGGTGCTCACCCTGGAGCAATTGCAAGCCCATGCCGCGCCGCTCGGCCTACTCGCGCCGGTGGACGCCTTGCTGTCGAGCTTTCCCCGTCTGGACCTGACGCCCGAGTTGACCAAGCGCTTTTTGCAAGGCCAGCGTCTGGCGCTGGGCAAGGAAGCGCTGTCGCTGCCGCCCGGCTTGGGCCGCATGCGGGTGTACTGCGACGCACGCCTGCTGGGCACCGGCCTGATGCAGGAATACGCGGTGCTGGCGCCGGAACGCCTGATCGCCACCGCGCAAGCGCCAGGCTGAACCCCGAGGCGGCACCGCCACCGGATGGCCACCACCATGTGGACGCCATCGCGCACTGGTCTGACGGAAAAAGTGGCGCTTGTCACCAGATTGCAGCAACCCATTGAAAAGACAGGATTTTTTCTCAGTCCCGGCAACGCCCCATGCTATACTACGCGGTTCCGGAAATGGGCAGCGCCGAATACACGTACACCTTTGTACACACTCCGCAGTTTTTCAGCAAATACTACGACTATGTCAAATACAAAACGCGCAATACGTAACATCGCCATCATCGCTCACGTTGACCATGGCAAAACCACACTCGTCGATAAACTGCTGCGTCAGTCCGGTACCTTCCGCGACAACCAGCAAGTGGAAGCGCGCGTGATGGATTCGAACGACCTCGAAAAGGAACGCGGCATCACGATTTTGTCGAAAAATTGCGCGGTTGAGTATGAAGGTACCCACATCAACATCGTCGACACCCCCGGCCATGCCGACTTCGGCGGCGAAGTCGAGCGCGTGCTGTCGATGGTCGATTCGGTGCTGTTGCTGGTCGACGCGCAAGAAGGCCCGATGCCGCAAACCCGCTTCGTGACCCGCAAGGCACTGGCGCTGGGCTTGAAGCCTATCGTGGTGGTCAACAAGATCGACCGTCCGGGCGCGCGCGCCGAATGGGCCATCAACGCCACGTTCGAATTGTTCGACAAATTGGGCGCCACCGACGAGCAGCTCGACTTCCCGGTGGTCTACGCCTCGGCCCTGAACGGCTACGCCAGTCTGGACGCGGAAGCGCGCGAAGGCGACATGAAGCCGCTGTTCGAAGCCATCTTGAAGCACGTGCCGGTGCGCGACGACAATCCGGACGGTCCTTTGCAGATGCAAATCACCTCGCTCGACTATTCTTCCTATGTGGGCAAGATCGGCATCGGCCGCATCAGCCGCGGCCGCGTCAAGGCCGGCCAGGATGTGATCGTGTTGAACGGTCCCGATTCGGCGCCGATCAAGGGCCGCATCAACCAGGTGTTGAACTTCAAGGGTCTGGAACGCGTGCTGGTCGATGAAGCGGTGGCCGGCGACATCGTGCTGATCAACGGTATCGAAGAAATCGGCATCGGTTCCACCCTGTGCGCGCCGGACACCCCGGACGCGCTGCCGATGCTGACCGTGGACGAGCCGACCCTGACCATGAACTTCATGGTCAACAACTCGCCGCTGGCCGGGCGCGAAGGCAAGTTTGTCACCAGCCGTCAATTGCGCGACCGTCTGGACCGCGAATTGAAAGCCAACGTGGCGCTGCGCGTGGCGCCGACCGACGACGACACGATTTTCGAAGTGTCGGGCAGGGGTGAATTGCATCTGACGATTTTGATTGAAAACATGCGCCGCGAAGGTTTCGAGATGGCCGTGTCGCGTCCGCGCGTGGTGTTCAAAATGGTCGATGGCGTGCGCCAGGAGCCGTTCGAATTGCTGACGGTCGATGTCGAAGAAGCCAATCAGGGCGGCGTGATGGAAGAACTGGGCCGTCGCCGCGGCGATTTGCAAAACATGGAATCGGACGCCAAGGGCCGCGTGCGCCTGGAATACCGTATTCCGGCGCGCGGCCTGATCGGCTTCCAGTCCGAATTCATGACCTTGACGCGCGGCACCGGCTTGATGAGCCATATTTTCGACGAGTACGCACCGGTCGACAATACCAAGGGTGAAATGCAAGGCCGCCGTAACGGCGTGCTGATCTCGCAAGACGATGGCGCCGCCGTCGCCTACGCGATCTGGAAATTGCAGGACCGCGGTCGTATGTTCGTGGTCCACAACGACCCGGTCTACGAAGGCATGATCATCGGCATCCACTCGCGCGACAACGATCTGGTGGTCAACCCGATCAAGGGTAAGCAGCTGACCAACGTGCGTTCTTCCGGTACCGACGAAGCGGTGCGCCTGGTGCCGCCGATTCAAATGTCGCTCGAATACGCGGTCGAATTCATCGCCGACGACGAGCTGGTCGAGATCACCCCGAAAAGCATCCGCCTGCGCAAGCGCTTCTTGAAAGAGCACGAGCGTAAAAAAGCGTCGCGCGACGCGTAAGCGATCCGTGTCGACCGCGCCGCAGATCTTGTGGCGCGCCCAACCCGCTGTTTCCGCATGACCGATACCGGTGATGCGGAGCAGCGGGTTTTACGTTGTGGAACGAGCGCGCCGGTTTAGCGCTCCGGTGGCGTCGGTTTCATGGCCGCGATGTCGGCCACCGCCACGGCCTGGCTGCCATGTGGCGCGGCCGCCAGCATCGCATCGACCAAGGCCGCGCACTCGGCCGCGCCGCCGGACAGCAAGGTGCGAAACCGGGTGTTACGCGACATGGCCCATAACATGGCCGCCAGCACCCAGGCTGGGCTGCCTTCCAGACGCGCCTTGCTCGACGGGTAAATCCGATATCCGAGCGCCCGGATCAGGGTGAAACTTTGGCGCACCCCGTGCGCGCGCGCCATCGCCTGGCGCCACGAGGCGCCGCCGCCGCGCCGCACGGCGGCGACCGAGACGCTTTCGAACGCCACACACAGTGGCGCATGGCAACGCAGCCAGAGCGGCATGTGGGCTTCGTACACGGCCGGCAGACCCGCGCCGTTAAACCAGTCGACCCAGCGATGCTCGCTCAAGCGGGTTGTTTGACCGAGGGCGCCGATGACGGTGGTGAGCCTGCCGTTCGGGTCCAGCATGGCTTGGATGAAGGGCATGCCGAAACCGCAGCGCGCGGCGCCGATCGCGTCGCGCAGGCGTTCCGGTTCGAAGTTATTGAACATGAACAGGATCGATGTCGCGGCACTCTCCCGTAGCGCCGGTAGCAGCGCCTCGACCTGATGGGCAAGCACGGTCACGATCACCAGGTCGTAGCCGATTTGGCGGTCCAGCGTGTCGGTTACCCGCACCGCCGCGCGCGCGCCGGCGCTGTCGACAATGGCTTGATCGCGTTGCAGTTGTGCCAGCCTTGCCGAGCCGGGGCGGGCGATCAAGGTGAGGTGGTGCCGGCCGGCGCGCGCCAGCTGGAAGGCGAGGGCGCTGCCGATGGCGCCACCGCCCAGGACGGCGATACGTAGAGAGGTAACAGGTGGCATGCGGAACTCCTAGTCAATGGAGAACCATTGTCAATTCAAGCAATGGTAGGATCAATGCTCACTCATCCATCATTAATGCTGAGTAATCCAAACCATGCATGAGCACATCTTGTCGGTGGCGGACGATCCGCTGTCGGCCGCGTTAATGAAAATTAAGCTGCGCGCTTTCCTTCATCTGGCGCTCGATGCCGGTGGTGATTGGGCAATCGATTTTCCCGGGCTGGACGGCTTCACGCTCACTGTCGTGCAACAAGGGCAGGCGTGGGTATCCATGCGCGGCTATGGCGAGGCGGTGCGCGTGAGCGCGGGCGACTGCTTCCTGATGACAGGCGCAAGCCAATTTTGCCTTTCGAGCACGCCGGCCCCGACCGAGAGGCTGCCCGCGGCGCAGCTGTTTAGTCACATGCAAGATGGCGTCCTCACTTGCCAAGGCGGTGGCGACTTTTATGCCGTCGGCATCTTGTTCCGCTTCGAAGGGCATCTGCCACCGATCCTGTTCGCCCGCCTGCCACCGGTGATTCATGTCGCCAAGGATGTGGCCCAGGCGGCCGTGCTGCGCTGGGGCTTGACGCATTTTTGCGCGGAACTGGGCGGCGCCGGCGTCGGCCGTTCGCTGATTCTCAGTCAGCTTGCCCCGATCATGCTGTTACACACCTTGCGCATCTATTTGTCCTCGGCCAAGGAGGAGGCGAACTGGCTGGTGGCATTGGCTGACCCCAGACTGGCCAAGGTGCTCCAGGCCATGCAGGCGCAGTGCGAACGCGACTGGTCGCTCGCCGCGTTTGCCAATCTGGCCGGCATGTCGCGATCCGGCCTGGCTCTGGCGTTCAAAAAAATGGTGGGCATGGCGCCGATGGATTATCTGGCCAACTGGCGCATGCAAGTGGCGTGCGAACTGTTGCGAGCCGGCGAGCAAAGCCTGTCGGCCATCGCCGCCGCCGTGGGCTATGGCTCTGACAGCGCGTTTAGCATGGCGTTCACCAAAATTGTGGCGTGCAGGCCGGGCGTTTATCGCAAGCGGCATGCGACGCGACAATAGCAGAGCTGGCGTAATTGACGGCTACTGGACGGCTAGTTCTTACCGTAATGTTGCCATGAACTTTGCTATGATACGGCTGTACAGGGCGGCCTTGAGCAGGCCCCTGTCATTTGCCCGCGTCCTGGCGCCCCATCGTCGCTGCAAAATGTGCGCCATACAAGGCGTGCTGTGTTGTTTCAACCTTATATTATTGACACCATGGCATCGTCTTCCTGTCGCAACGGGAAACGAGCTTGGTCAAGACGAACCCGCCACCTGATCCCATGCCACCAGACACCCTCCCTACCGCGGGACTTGCCGTAGAAACCAGCCCGTATCAGGGGCGCAGACTGTCGGTCGCGCCCATGATGGACTGGACCGACCGCCACTGCCGCGTGTTCCATCGCCAGCTCACGCGCCATACCTGGCTCTACACCGAAATGGTGACCACCGGCGCGCTGGTGTATGGTGACGTGGAAAGGCATCTGCGTTTCAACGAGGAAGAGCATCCCGTGGCGCTGCAACTGGGCGGCAGCGATCCGGCCGACCTGGCCGCCAGCGCCAGACTGGGCCAGCAGTGGGGCTATGACGAGATCAATCTCAATTGCGGTTGCCCGTCGGAGCGGGTGCAAAAAGGCGCGTTCGGCGCTTGCCTGATGGGCGAGCCGCAACTGGTGGCCGACTGCGTCAAGGCGATGCGCGACGCGGTCATGATCGACGTCACGGTCAAGCACCGGATCGGCATCGACCAAGGCCAGTCCTACGATTTTGTGCGCGACTTCGTCGGCACGGTGGCCGAAGCGGGCTGCCGCACTTTCATCGTACACGCGCGTAATGCCATCTTGAAGGGCTTGAGCCCCAAGGAAAACCGCGAAGTGCCGCCCCTGAAATACGAGGTGGCTTACCAGCTCAAGCGTGACTTTCCCGCGTTCGAGATCATCATCAATGGCGGCATCAAGACCACGGCCGAGATCGACCTGCATTTGCAGCATGTCGATGGCGTGATGCTGGGGCGGGAAGCCTACCATAACCCGTATTTGATGGCCGGCTTCGATCAACGTTATTACGGCAGCGCGGCGCCGGCCCCAAGCCGCGAGGAAGTGCTGCACGCGATGCTGCCGTATATTACAGCCCAGTTGGCGCGGGATGGCGGCCATGGCTTGAAGTTGAACAGCATTACGCGCCATATGCTCGGTCTGATGCAGGGTTTGCCGGGCGCGCGGGGCTTCCGTCAAACCTTGTCGGATGCACGTAAGCTGGCGGCCGGCGACGCGCGCCTGCTGCTGGAGGCGGCCGCCCGGCTGCCGGCCTACGCCGGCGTGGACGCGCTATAAATCGTTCGAATCGTTTCGATCGGCGCACGCGATCTGTTACTCTGTCATTTCCGTAGTGATTTATTTCGGCCCGGTAGCGCGAGCGCCGGGCGCCGCTGGATGATTGCGAGAATGCGAGCCGCCATGATGAAACGATTGCTTACCGCCGCCGCCTGTGCCGTGTCCATGCTGACCCTGCCCGCTTGCGGCATGTTGCCCAGTGCCAGCGATCCGGTCCGGGAACAGCAGTATGTTTCCGTGGTTAACAGTCTGAGTTGGACCGATGCCACCAGCGGCAAGCGCGATGGGCGGCGCAGCAGTTGGCCGCTCGACAAGCTGAGCGGTCAAGTGGAAGCGTTTCCCCTGGCTCAGCTCAAGCAGTGCGATGGGGCCGGCGCCTGCGCCTGGGGCATGTTGCGCGCCGAGCGTAAGCTGGTTCGTTACAGCTATGTGCCCGGTGGCGTCAAGTTGGAACTGGAATTGATGCTCGATGTCGACCGCCGTCAGGAAGCGCATGGCGACGATTATCATGCCGCCATGGCGGTGCCGTCCGATGTGCCGGTACTACGCATGAGTAAAACAGTGCAGCCCAGCGTCATTCTGGAATACGGCAAGGTGCACCATGTTCAATTCGATTACGGTGTGCGTTTCGATGTTTGCGCGCTGCGCTATGACGCCGCCGGCGGCGCGCTCGACCACTGCGACATTCCCTATATTTAAATCGCCGCCTTCGCTCATCAAGCGGCGGCGCCGAAAAAAGCCCTCGTAAATCGGCGCCGATGGGCTATCTTGAATGGTAGCGGCGTGGCGGCGCCGTCCATGACATCATTCTCCTTGGTTTATCCCGTCCTAACCTGGCAATAGCGATACGGAGCCCATCATGAACAAGCAAAAGTCTAGCGGCGGCGACAGCAAGCAATCGGTCCAAGAAAGCGGCAACAAAGCTGGCGTACAGGACGTCAAGGCTGGAAAAAAAGGCAAGGACAGTGCCGATAAAGTCGGCAAAGGCGGTGGCGCCAAGCAAAAGCAAAAACACTAGCGGGTGCGGGTCGCCGGTGACGGTCGTTACCGATAAGGAAAAACACGATGCCGACATGGATGTATGAGAACGGTTGCCTGGTGGCTAAAAATGCGCTGGGCACCGTCATTTTTCAGCGGGAGATGGATGAGCGGCAAGCCAGGCGCATGGCCCAGATGGTCAATCTGCCGCCTCAGCCCGGCGAGCAGGGAGCCGGCGCGGCCCCGCCCGACGGCGCGGACAAGGTTTGACAACGCTGCCGCCGCTCGCAGCAACCCGAGCGCCGATGTCTCGTTTGCACGCGGGTGTAACAAGCTGTAAATGTGCGGCGTGGATGGCCGATATTTCTTATAGTACGGTATCGAATAGGAGATTTCGCCATGAAACGCTTATTGCTCGTGCGCTTATTGATCGTGATATCGCTCGCCGCGCTTGGTGGTTGTGCGGTTGTGCCGCCCGCTCCCGTGTATTACAACCAAACAAGCCCGGCCGCTTACGACCCTTATCAATGGCATGTGGTATCGGTTGAGCCTGTTCAATCGCCAAGCCGACCCTCGCGCGTGGTCTATACTACCGAGCCGGTGTACGCGCCCGCGCCCGTCTACGGGCCGCAGCCGGTGTACATACAGCCGGGGTATATGGCCCAGCCTTATGCTCAGTCTTACTACGGCGCGCCCCCCGTTTCGATCGGACTGGACTTCGTGTTCGGGTTTGGCGGGCGGCGTGGTTGGGGAGGGCGCGGTTACTATGGCGGTCATGGCCACCATCACCGATAAGTCACATCAGCACCGCGTGCTTGAGCGGCGTGGTGCTTAAGTTGCTGTGGGCAAACGTGTGGGCATGTCGGGCCAGCTCCGCATACACTGACGATCAGTTGGACGCGGCCAGACGCCAGGGCGTCGCTGAAGTTGCCACTCAGTGAGTCAAGAACACCGATGCTTCATTGAGCACATCGGTGGCACACAGAACGAATGTGGCTGCGCCGACCAGTCCGATTTGTAATGCGCCAAACATGATGGGAAGTAGGCGTGCCATTTCTTGCTCCTGAGCTGGGTAGAGTGTTATATGTGTCCTTATCATAATTAAGTTCCCAGCCATGCAGCATCGGCGAACTGTCCGACCATCTGTAGGATAAACGCCCGCACCGCTTTGTCGACGTGATAGGCGCCAGCCGGCAACGATTCAAACCGCTCCCATCTCTACCCTCACCGGGTGCGCCAAAAAATATTGTCGCCCTCGGGCGCCGTGTCCAGCGCTTTCGAATGCAACAGCCAGGCGTGCAAGCGCTCGGGAAACTGCACGCGGATGCCACTGCCATCGATAGTGCCGACCTGGTCCATCATCTGGGCGTCAATCTTCGCTTTCGACACCGTCGGTGCCCCCATCACCATCCGCTCGTAGGCTTTGCGCGCCTTGTTTTCCCATTTATGCAGGCTGCTGTCGTCGAAGCGGTTGGCTTCGAAATAGACCGTCAGCGACCCGTCGGTATTGCCGAAGCCGACGATTGCGGCGCCCCATTTGACGCTGTTGCCGTTGTCGACATCGAACGCGGCGGTGGGCACGAAGATGCCGGCCAGCCCATCCACATCGGGCCGGCCCAGCGGCGTATCCTTGCCATAGGTACTCAATTCGGTCACGTTCATAGGGTTCTCTCGACAAGTTGAGGTGGGCCGCGCGCCCGACCGCTGTCACCGTGCGATGGGCCGCGGCACCCGGTGTGCAGACGAATCCATTGTAAGCTCAAATAATTCCACATGGAAACTAAATTGGCATGCGCCGCCTTTGTTGGCCGCAATAGTGCGCATGAGGCGGCCGCTACCGGGCCGGCAATGACTTCTCGTTTGCAACAGAAAGTGAAACTCGGGCGTTCACATCGACGCAATATAGGTTAATATTGCGTCGCAGCAAAGTTTCCCAGCGCTATCTTATTTTAGGATGGCGGGGTGCGCAGGGCCCGGCGGGCCAGCTGTCGCCTCAGTGGGCGCCGATGGTTGGCGCGCTTGCGCCCTGGATCGACCGGGCGCCACTGAGGGGCGCAGCGGCGTATCAGGTAATAAAAAACGTCTTGCATACACAAGGGTGGGCCACCAAGCTGTGGCGCTACCTGCGCGTGACGATGTTCAAGCAACCTCTGCGTTGCTTGAACTGCCTTTCAAACCGATCGCGGGCGAGGCCCGTGACTGAATACCGAGTGGTGCCGTGCGCGGCTTCATATGTGCGGCACCCTTACGATCTTCAACTTGCAGCGCAACCAGGAAAAACTTTGAAAAAATTAAGTCTGACGATCATTTTGCTCGCCGCCAGCATGGGAGCAAAGGCTCAATTGAATCCAAGCTATAACTCGTATTTGCCGACCATTTCGATCAAGGTACCGACCGAGGCGGCCAGCAGCGTCTGTAGCGCCTTGCCAGCCAACGCGCCGGCGACGCGATTGAAAATCAAACGCACTTTCTACGATTTTTTCGACAACCTGGACCTGGGCAGCAATCGCTGGACACCGCATCTGGATGGCGGTTATGACGAAGAAAACAAACTGTGGCAAGGCTACACCTGGGTGGTAAAGCGGCGCCAGCCTGAAGCGAATGAAGAACAAATTTATGTCGATCCATCCTACGCCGGCACCGGCACCGAGCCGCTGGGCTTGAACCCGTTCGAGGTATCCGATGGCGGCCTGTTGACGATTCGCGCCCAGAAGGCGCCGTCGAGGATGGTGGAAGCCTTGTCCGGATTTAAATACACCAGTGGCATGCTGACCAGCCGTAAGACGCACGTGCAACGCTATGGCTATTTCGAGGCGCGTATCAAGGTGCCTCAGAAGCAGGCCTTGCTGCCGGCCTTCTGGATGCTGCCGTTCGACAAATCGTGGCCGCCGGAACTGGACATCATGGAAGCGCCCAGCCATGAGAAGGACACTCTCTTGCAGAGCAGCCACTGGAGCGATGGCGTGGGCAAACATTTGTCGTCCGGTTGCCGCACCGTGTATCCCGATTATCAAGAACGCTTCCATCAATACGGCGCCTTATGGACGCCGACCAAGATCGTGTATTACATCGACCGGGTGCCGGTCGGCCAGATCCTGACCCCGGCCGGCATGGATAAGCCGATGTACATGATTTTGAATCTGGCGGTGGGCCCGGACTGGGTCGGCAAAGTGGAGGATGAAGCGGTAACTTTGCCGGCCGAGATGGTGGTCGATAACGTGGTCGCGTACTCGGTCGAAGGACCCGATTCCTGCACTTTGCAAGAAAATGGCGTCAATCTCTGCCTCGGGGATTAAACCGCGCGAATGAACGCCGCGCCATGTCTGGCGCGGCCGCGCTTGTCGGGCGCGCTGGGCGCCGAAGGAAACCGAGCGCGGATCAGGAAGCGCAAAGAAAAAAAGATGAAAAAAAAGGACTACATGCCGGAGCGTGTAATCCTTTTTTCGCGCATTCTGTGGGGTGGCTGATGGGGCTCGAACCCACGACAACAGGAATCACAATCCTGGACTCTACCAACTGAGCTACAGCCACCACTGAACTACTTTTGTCTCGCTTTGCAAGACAGGTGCCGAATTATACAAACTCCCCCGGCAAATGGCAAATCTAAATGACCATTTTACGTATTTAAGTGCGTGGGGTGCGCCAACCGGGTTTCCAGCACGCGGGGCGCCAGCTTGAGCAGGCGCTCAAAGCCCAGCGCCAGGGTGGCGGCGTCGGCGCTGGTATAGGCTTGCAGCGCGCCGGCGCCGTGCTCGGCGCCCCGCAGCCGGCCGGCGCCGGCCAGCAAGCGCGCCAGCTGACGGGCCACCGCCGCGCCGGTGTCGACCAGCGTCACTTGCGCGCCATGGCGCGCCAGCACTTGTTCGATGGCGCCCTGCACGAAGGGATAATGGGTGCAGCCCAGCACCAGGGTATCGACGCCCTGGGCCAGCAGGGGCGCCAGGTAGCGTTCCAGCAAGTCCAGCGTGGCTTGGCCGTCGAGCTCACCGCGCTCGATGCGCTCGACCAGGCCGACGCACGCTTGCAGCAAAAAGGTGGCTTGGCTGGCATGGCCGATTTGCTCGCGCAATTGCAAAAACTTGTCGCCGGCCAGGGTGCGGCCGGTCGCCATCACCCCCACTTTGCCATTGCGGGTGAGCGCGGCGGCCGGCTTCAAGCCCGGCTCCACGCCGACCAGCAGCATGGCCGGGTAATGGGCGCGCAGGGTATGGATCGCGGCCACCGTCGCGGTGTTGCAAGCGACCACCAGCGCCTTGGCGCCGTGCCCGATCAAAAAGGCGGCCACTTGCAGCGACCGCTCCACCACTTCCTGCTCGGTCTTGTCGCCATACGGGGCGTAGGCCGAATCGGCGAAATAGATGAGCCGCTCGCACGGCAGCTGGGCCTGGATATGGCGCAGCACCGACAGGCCGCCGACACCGGAATCGAATACCCCGACCGGCGCGTCGGCCGGCGGGAAAAGGGGCAAAAGAGAGCTCACGCGCGCTTTCGGTGTAGTGGTCGGCCGCCCGCTCGGCGGGCGCATCGAAAAAGCGTCCGCGTCAAGCGGCCGTGACGGGGATCCCGGACAAGCCGCTGAGCGAAGCGATCTTCGCCTGCCATTCTTTCGGCCCGGTGTTGTGGACCGAAGTGCCGCTCGAATCGACCGCCACCGTCACCGGCATGTCGACCACGTCGAATTCATAAATCGCTTCCATGCCCAGATCGTGAAAGCCCACCACGGTGGCGTTCTTGATCGCCTTCGACACCAGATAGGCGGCGCCGCCCACGGCCATCAGATAGGCCGAGCCGTGCCGCTTGATCGACTCGATGGCGGCCGGTCCCCGTTCGGCCTTGCCGATCATGGCGATCAAGCCGGTTTGCTCGAGCATCATGTCGGTGAATTTATCCATCCGGGTGGCGGTGGTGGGGCCGGCCGGGCCGACCGCCTCGTCGCGCACCGGATCGACCGGGCCGACATAATAAATCACACGGTTGGTGAAATCGACCGGCAAGGCTTCACCCTTGGCCAGCATGTCCTGGATGCGCTTGTGCGCCGCGTCGCGCCCGGTGAGCATCTTGCCGTTCAAAAGCAGGGTCTGACCGGGGGTCCAGGCCGCCACTTCGGCCTTGGTCAGCGTGTCCAGATTGACGCGCTGCGATTTTTCCGTATCGGCCGTCCATTGCACGTCGGGCCAGGAGGACAGCAAAGGCGGTTCGATATAGCTGGCGCCGGAGCCGTCCAGCACGAAATGGGCGTGACGGGTGGCCGCGCAATTGGGGATCATGGCCACCGGCTTGGAGGCGGCATGGGTCGGATGCATCATGATTTTCACATCGAGCACGGTGGTCAAGCCGCCCAAGCCCTGGGCGCCGATGCCAAGCGCGTTGATCTTGTCGCACAGCTCGATACGCAGCTCCTCGGTCTTGTTGCGCGGCCCGCGCGCCTTGAGCTCATACATGTCGATATCGTCCATCAGCACTTCCTTGGCCATCAACATGGCCTTCTCGGCGGTGCCGCCGATGCCGATTCCCAGCATGCCGGGCGGGCACCAGCCGGCGCCCATGGTCGGCACCGTTTTCATGACCCAGTCCAGCAGCGAGTCCGATGGATTGAGCATGACGAACTTGGACTTGTTTTCCGAGCCGCCGCCCTTGGCCGCCACTTTCACGTCCACCGTATCGCCCTCGACGAGCTCCATATGCACCACCGCAGGCGTATTGTCCTTGGTGTTTTTGCGTTCGAAATGGGGGTCGGCCACGATCGAGGCGCGCAACTTGTTATCGTCGAAGTTGTAGGCGCGTCGCACGCCCTCGTTGACCGCGTCGGTCACGGTGCCGCTAAAGCCCGCGAAGCGCACCCCCATGCCGATCTTGAGGAAGACATTGACGATGCCGGTGTCCTGACAAATCGGCCGCTTGCCTTCGGCGCACATGCGCGAGTTGGTCAGAATCTGGGCGATGGCGTCCTTGGCGGCCGGGCTTTGCTCGGCGTCGTAAGCGCGCGCCAGATGGGCGATATAATCGGCCGGATGGTAATAGCTGATGTATTGCAGCGCGGCGGCGACGGATTCGATCAGGTCTTCCTGCTTTATGATGGTCATGGTGTTCTCGCGGACAAGTCGATGGGAATTAATGAGAGGGTTTGGCGGCGTTTTGGGTGACGATCATGATACGGTCGGTATACGCGATGGCCAGGGCCGACAGCAGAAACACCACATGGATCACCGTTTGCGCCACCAGCACCTGGGTCGAATAGGCATTGGCGTTAATGAAAGTCTTGAGCAGATGAATGGAGGAAATACCGATGATCGCCATCGCCAGCTTGGTTTTCAAGACCGAGGCGTTGACGTGGGACAGCCATTCGGGCTGGTCCGGATGGTCGCCCAGATACATGCGCGAGACGAAAGTCTCATAACCGCCGATGATCACCATGATCAGCAAATTGGAAATCATCACCACATCGATCAGGCCCAGCACCACCAGCATGATGGTCGATTCGTTCAGTTTGGTGGGCACGGGGGCGCCGGGCACGGCCACCGCCTGAAAAATATGTTGCAGCGCCGCTTCATTGCCCAGCGCGGCGCCGATCAAATCCTTGAGCTCCACCCAGAAATGGAACACATACACGCACTGCGCCAGGATCAAGCCCAGGTACAGCGGCAATTGCAGCCAGCGCGTCATGAAAATAAAAGCCGGCAGCGGCTTGAGCTTGGCGCGCGGGGAGTGCGGGTCGTTCATACTATTCCTCTGGTTGATACAAATCATTGTGCCGACATTTTACACGTGTGCCAGCCCCATGCGCTGAGCCAAGATGAGGCGCCGGCGCGGTGTTGCCGCCTGGCGCAGGCGGCGCCGGCCGCTAGATCGGCGGGAAGGCTGAAACTGCGTAAAATCGGAGCCGAGCGGCGGCCCGGCGTAAGGGGGCAGTAAGCGCCGGCGGCTATGTTGTGGGCAAAATTCATAGTAAACGGGAGATAAACATGGTTGACACAACAACACAGGGCCACGGCACCGAGCAGCAGGGGCCGCAGGAAACGCGGGTGTTTGCCCCGTCCGAGGCATTCGTGGCGCAGGCGACCATCTCGGGCATGGCCAGTTACCACGCGCTGTGCGCCGAGGCCGAGCGCGACTACGAAGGCTTTTGGGCCGGGCTGGCGCGCGAACACTTGAGCTGGCACAAGCCGTTTAGCATCACGTTGAACGAACAGCAGGCGCCCTTCTACAAATGGTTCGAAGACGGCCAGCTCAACGTGTCGTACAACTGCCTGGACCGCAACCTGAGCAATGGCAACGCCGACAAGACCGCCATTATCTTCGAGGGCGACGACGGCCAGTCCAGCCGGGTCAGCTACCGCGAGCTGCATGAGCAAGTGTGCAAGATGGCCAACGGCTTGATCTCGCTGGGCATCAAAAAAGGCGACCGGGTGGTGATCTACATGTCGATGTCGGTGCAAGGGGTGGCCGCCATGCAAGCGTGCGCGCGCATCGGCGCCACCCATTCGGTGGTGTTCGGCGGCTTTTCGGCCAAATCGCTGCAAGAGCGCATCATCGATGCCGGCGCGGTGGCCGTCATCACGGCCGACCAGCAACTGCGCGGCGGCAAACATCTGCCCTTGAAAACCATCGTCGACGAGGCGTTGGCGCTGGGCGGATGCGAGGCGATCCGCAAAGTGGTGGTGTACCGGCGCACGGGTGGGGCGGTGCCGATGTTGGCCGGGCGCGATTTGTGGCTGGACCAGCTGATGGCGGACCAGCCGGCCTGGTGCGAGCCCGAATGGGTCGATGCCGAGCATCCCCTGTTCATCCTCTACACGTCCGGCTCGACGGGCACGCCGAAAGGGGTGCAGCACGCCAGCGGCGGCTACCTGCTGTGGGCGGCGCTCACCATGAAATGGAGTTTCGACATCAAGCCGGACGACGTCTACTGGTGCACCGCCGACATCGGCTGGGTAACGGGACACAGCTACATCGCGTATGGCCCGACGGCGGTGGGGGCGACCCAGGTCATTTTCGAAGGCGTGCCCACCTTTCCCGACGCGGGCCGCTTCTGGAGCACCATCGCCAAGCACAAAGTGAGCATCTTTTACACGGCGCCGACGGCGATCCGTTCCTTGATCAAGGCGTCGGACGTGGAGCCGGCGGTGCATCCGCGGCACTACGACCTGAGCAGCTTGCGCCTGTTGGGCACGGTGGGCGAGCCGATCAACCCGGAAGCGTGGATCTGGTATTACAACCACGTGGGGCGGGCGGCGTGCCCGGTGGTGGACACCTTTTGGCAGACCGAGACGGGCGGGCACATGATCACCCCCTTGCCTGGCGCCACCCCCATGGTGCCGGGCTCGTGCACCTTGCCGCTGCCGGGCATCATGGCCGCCATCGTCGACGAAGCCGGGCATGAAGTGCCGAACGGGCAGGGCGGCATCCTGGTGGTCAAGCGGCCGTGGCCGTCCATGATCCGCACCATCTGGGGCAATCCGGAGCGCTTCCGCTCCAGTTACTTCCCGCCAGAACTGGGCGGACGCATGTACCTGGCCGGCGACGGCGCGATCCGCAACAAGGACACGGGTTACTTCACCATCACGGGGCGCATCGACGACGTGCTCAACGTATCCGGTCACCGCATGGGCACCATGGAAATCGAATCGGCGCTGGTGGCCAATCCGCTGGTGGCGGAGGCGGCGGTGGTGGGGCGGCCGGACGAGACCACGGGCGAATCGATTTGCGCCTTTGTCGTGCTCAAGCAGGCGCGGCCGACGGGGGAAGCGGCCAGCAAGCTGGCGCTCGAGTTGCGCAACTGGGTGGCCAAAGAGATCGGGCCGATCGCCAAGCCCAAGGAAATCCGCTTCGGCGACAACTTGCCCAAGACCCGCTCGGGCAAGATCATGCGGCGCCTGTTGCGGGTGCTGGCCAAGGGCGAGGTCATCACACAAGACATCTCGACGCTGGAAAATCCGGCCATCTTGGAGCAGCTCAAGGAGAGCGCCTAGGGAAGGGGCGGGTGGGGCGGCAGATATTGTTGGTACTCTTTGGAATTTTTGCTATAATTTGCGGCTTCGCGAAAGCGGAGATGCAGGAGAGATGGATGAGTGGTTGAAGTCGCACGCCTGGAAAGCGTGTATAGGTTCATAGCCTATCCGGGGTTCGAATCCCCGTCTCTCCGCCAAGACAAAAAAAACAAGCCACCCTCGGGTGGCTTTTTTTTGGCTTGGCGGAGAGAAGCAGGCCGCCTGCGCGGCCTGCGGCGGGGATTCGAAGGGCGCGCGCTTACCAGCGCGTCCCGCTCCGAATCGCCCAACTGCCACCGCGCAAGCGGTGGCGCCGCGCGCTGCGGGCGCGCGCTCATTCCTCTGGCCAACATTTTCCCAACTGCAACAGTCAAACCATCCTACCGGGAACAAACGGGTGGCCCCAGCAGCATAGCGGTGCCGGTCAAACTAGTCATCGCCAGTCGAGACACTTGAAACCATTATTGGCAACGCCAAATAGTGAATACAGCTGCACCGTATTTTTTCGTGCAAAATCATCTGGAGGAATTTATGCGCCAGTTCCAGCACGCGCTTCGCGCCGCAATGTTTTCAAGTACCAACGGCAGACGCCACCCGCCACGTTGACGGACATTCAACGCGCGGCCCGGTTTTTCTATTTCCAGCAGCATGCTTTCGGCGGTAAGGTCGACGGTCAAACAAGGGGCACGGCAACGACGGTCCGCCCATCAATCTGCTCAGGATCGGGGCGAATCTTTCTGCGGCATCTGCGATTGTCGAGCGCCTACATCGAGAACATGGATTGGTACAAGCTAATGGAGCGATTTACGAACTGAGAATGTGGAATCGGCTATATAACTATATAATTTGCAATATAATGGATAAGGTCGGCAAATATGTCGGAACAGTTGCAATTGAGCTACTTGCAAAATGCCTCGACCGGCGGGTTTTCGCACCCGGCTATCGCTGC
>JAZKGI010000008.1:22621-32954 GCA_040385995.1 Pseudomonadota bacterium | reverse complement strand
AGAGTAAACCTGAATCGCGGCGAGTTTACAAGGGGCGCGTTAAGTCCTTGAATATCAACGTATTTTTACGCCGGCTGGGTGGTGGTGCGGACTTGTGTATAACGAGGTGCTCTACACCCTCTTCACCGTTCCACAGCCCAAGCGGTCGAGAAATAATGTTCGACTTTTTGTTGCGGTATTTTTCTTGGAGCACTGCGGTAAGTGCATCGGTAGGGCCGCTTTCATCAAAGGCCGGATACAGAAGAGCTGCATTTTTTGTGTTTCCACCCAAGAACCATTCAGCCAAATTTGGCGACAACTGGCGCAAATGCTGGCGAAGCTTAAACAACTTGATCAGATCATCTTCGAGATTTGGAGGGTTGGGCAGGTCAATCTTGAACTGTGCTTTGACCATCATATGTACAGCGCCCTTGATTTGCCAAGCGCCATGCAGCGCGTCTCTGTCGATCAGCGACCAGCGTATCGGGGTAGCAAGTCTTGGTCCGCCAAGCGGATTTCGATGGCGTTGGCAACTTTGACGTGCTCCGGAATGTCGTCCGAGAACGGCACATCGGTAATGCTAACAATAATGGTGCCGATTTGTTTCTTATCGCGCCCCAGCACCGGCACCAAGGCGCCGGCCTCAGGCACTTGGCATACGCTTAGTACTTGGGGTAAATAAAGCATCCAGCCAACACCAGGACGATCTTTGAACGTTTTATGAGCAAAGTATCCATTGCTTTCCACGGTAATATAACGGGCCGGCCAAATATCGGTTCCCGCCATGAGAAGCTCTGCAACCAATCGCCAATTGTGAGAAAATGATTCTGGGCGACCAACTAGCGTAACTACGCTCATCCCTGGTGCCGGGCGGCCCATGAAGCTGATCGATGCACCCTTGTGACCATCCTCCCCATTCCAGATGGTCACCATGCGTGGATCAACCTTTTCCTTTAGCTTAGTTTCCAGTACAGCTATTGCAGCGGCTGTAGGCTGAGCATTTTCGAACACTTTATACAACAGAGCTTCTTGCTTTGTATCTCCAGCAAGCAACCACCTGTCCGCTGACAAATTAGGCGACAAGGGCTGCACAGCTTTTGCCAATGAAAGTATATCAGTGAGAATTTTCCTCACTTGTAAGTCACCTGAATTGATAAAAGAAATCAAAATTTCGTAGGCATGCTTCATGGCTGGAATACCGTTTCAATCGGCAGCTCTGCTGCTGCAAACATTTGGAAAAAAAACCTGTAGCTCAGCGGTTCCATAAAATACCAGCGAAGTTGTACAGGCGGACAGGGAACAGCAACTCCTGACTGTGACACAGCTTGATTAAGTATTGGCTCGTGCCCGCCCCAGAAGTCTCTGCGGTAGCCAAAAGCGTCAAAGAATTTGTCATACCGTGCTTTGGCTTCCTTGAGTAAACACTGTCCGGGATCAAAACCATCGAAATCCGTCTTCCCAAACTTCCACTCTGTCACGTAGCCAGCCGGAGCGGGAGGCATCTGGCCGATGCGCATTTGGTAGGTGATGGAGTCATCCGACCAACCTGCGGTGTTGCGCAAAGCGAGCACCCCTTTGTCCGGTGGACACGCTTTGCATTTTTCCTTGGCCTTGGTCTGCACATCGGCCCGGACAATCGGCGCGGTCCTGGCTTTGTCGGCCTCTTCGTTGCGCCTTTTTACGGCTTCGCTTGCCGCTCCACCAACGACACCGACGCCAAGGGCAGTCAGAACACGCAAAGCAACTGTTTCGATCAATAGGGGGGCAGCCGCTGCCATCAAGGATTCCCTTCAAGTTTTTTGTTTACCAACGCGAGCAAATCATCCAGCCGTTGCTCGGGTGTGGCGCCGGGTTTGCGCAAGTAACCATCGATCAGCGGGTCATTGTGGATGCGCGGCGCGTCGGCATACAAGTACATCAGCCGCACGATATGCGGTGTGGACGTGAAGCCGGCGCCGACCGCGTAATCGCGCGCGGCCTGCATGCGGGAAAGCACGGTGTCGCGTCCGGGATAGCGCTGCATGTCCGCGCGGTTCGACAAGAACTGATCGGCCACGGCGGTGACGAAATGGCCCGCATCGCGGGTCTGTAATTCTTGCCACTGGGCTTTACTGAGCGTTAGCATGATGTCTTCCGATCCAGGTGCGCTGTCCTCTGTGCATCAAATGCCACTCATGAATATCTGCAAAAAATGCTTCACGCTGGGGTTCGTCCAGCACCTGGGCCAAATTGGCCAGTACGCGCGCATCCCAAAATCGGATCAGCGCCGTTCGGCCATCCGGTAGACGGGTTTCAAGCCGCGCGGTCAGCAACTGCGCCAGGCGTTCCAGCGCCAGCGGCGCGATCAACCAGGTGACGGCCGGCGCGGTTTGCTCAAGCGCCACCAGCTCGTCCACGCTCTCGGCAGCGGCCTGTTGCACATCAATCAGCCACGGACCGGCATGGGCCAACGGTGCATCCGGGGTGCCGTCGAACAAGGCGCGGCGCTGCCCGCCGAGCGGAGTCAAGTTTGCGCCGACTTGCTGGGTGTATTGCACGCCATCGACCAAAGCATACAGACGCAAATCGCGCCGGCTTTCTTGCAGCAGCGCATGGCGCCGTTGGACATCGAAACGCATGTCAGCCCCGTATGATGACGGAGCTACCAGCGGCGGCCGCGTTAAGCAGGCAGGCGAGGCAAATCCCGGTATCAGCGCTGGCGAACAAGGGCGCGGCTTGCTCGACAGCCAGTTCGGCCAGCGGTGTACCCGCCCCACTGAACCCCATGCGCGCCAACTCGTGCGATTCAAAATCCATGCCGGAAAAGGTTTGCGACGCGATGAGCTTAGGCGGAACACTGCATTTGCAGATACAGAGGTCGTTTTCCATCGCGATTTGCTTTCCATTTGACAAGCCAAACGGCCTGCGCGGCCCGACGCAGCTGATTTTGCCGGTCGACTTGCAGGCTGGGCATGAAATCTGGGCGCCGTCGTAGGCCGCGGCGCGCTGGTGAATGACATGATGCGCCAGTGCCTCAATCACCACGCCCCCGGCGGTCGTTTTATCGCCCTCCCCGAATGAAGTGTCGCCTCATGCTGTGTCCGCTGCACCGATTGATGTGGTCGATAACGATCCCAAGCCCGGCCGCGCGTTGCCCGGCCTTTCATGCGATTGGCGGCACAAAGCGGCTGTGGGATATGGCTTTTCGGATAATCTCAGGTCACAAACATGCCAAGATAAAAATGTTCCATCAAATATCATATTTACCAAATTGTATGCTTTCTGCCTCGGCAGACAGGCGACTCACACCGAACTATCGAGCGCCGCCTTCAACTCCATCAAATCGTAAGGCTTGCGCAACACGCGGGCCGCGAATCCCAGGCCTTCCAGCGATTCCTTGCCATAGCCGGTGGAAAAAATGATGCGCAGTTGCTGTGGCGACGCCATCACCCGCTTGGCCAGTTCGATGCCCGACATGCCCGGCAGGCTGACGTCGGTAAACAAGATGTCGAACTCTTGCTCGCCGATGCGCGTCCACGCCTGCTCACCATCGGACACGCCGCTCACGGTGTGGCCCAGCATGCCGATCAGCTCGCACACCATTTGTTGCGAATCGAGATTGTCTTCCACCACCAAAATGCGCAGCGAGGTGGGTGTATCGCCGCTCGGCGCCGCCGAGGTCGCGTTATCGGTCAGGTTCAAAAAGTCGCGCGCGCGCAGGCGCTGCTGACGGTTGTTGAGCACGTGACGCAGCTTGCGCGCCAACTCTTCGCGCCGGTAAGGTTTGCTGAGCAGTTCGACCCCCGCGTCCAGCCGGCCGCCGTGCACGATGGCGTTTTGCGCATAACCGGAGGTAAACAATACCCCTATATCGGGCAGCAACTCTTGCGCCTGACGCGCCATGTCGGTGCTGCGCACCGGCCCCGGCATCACCACATCGGTAAACAACAGGTCGATCGCCACCCCGCTTTGCAGCACCGCCAGGGCGCTTTCGCCATCTTCCGCCTTGAGCACGTGGTAACCGAGCGCGTCGAGCATATCGACCACGGTCGCGCGCACCCCGGCGTCGTCCTCGACCACCAAAATGGTTTCGCTGCCGCCGCTCGCCTCGGCCATCTGCGGCCCGCTATCGACGGTCTCGTCCAATAACGAGCGCGGCAAATAAATTTTCACGGCCGTGCCCCGCCCCGGTTCGCTGTCGATGCGAATATGGCCCCGGCTTTGCTTGACGAAACCGTACGCCATCGACAGGCCCAGCCCGGTGCCCTCGCCTTCCGGCTTGGTGGTGAAAAACGGCTCGAACACCCGTTGCAGCACCGCTTCCGACATGCCGCTGCCGGTGTCGCTCACCGATAGCATCACATATTGTCCGGCCGGCACATCGACCAGATTGTGCACATACTGCTCGTCCAGCACCGCGTTGCCCAGCTCGATGGTCAGCTTGCCGGCCCCCGCCATCGCGTCGCGCCCGTTGATGGCCAGGTTCAAAATCACGTTCTCGATCTGGCTCGGATCGACCAGGGTGTTCCACAGGCCGCCGCCGACGATCACGGCCACCTCGACCGCCTCGCCCAGCGCGCGGCGCAGCAAGGTATCCATATTGCGCACCAGCCGGCCCAGGTCGGACACCACCGGTTGCAGCGGCTGGCGCCGCGCAAAAGCGAGCAGGTGCGACGACAGCTTGGCGCCGCGCTCGACGGCGGCGATCGCCGTCTCCAGGCGCTGGCGCGTGGCGCTGTCTTGCAGCGCCAGTTGATAGAGCAGATGCAAGTTGCCGGAAATGATTTGCAGCACATTGTTAAAGTCGTGGGCAATGCCGCCCGTCAGCTGGCCCACCGCTTCCATCTTCTGGGCTTGGCGCAGCGCCTCTTCGGCCTTGGCCCGCTCGCCCACTTCGCGTTCGACCCGGTGCTCCAGCGTTTCGTTCAAGTCGCGCAGCTGCGCTTCGATGCGGCGCCGCTCGGTGATGTCGGTCTTGACCGCGATCAGGGCCTGCGGCTGGCCGTGCTGGTCCACCAGACGGCTCACATTGCTCGACACCCAGACGTAGCTGCCGTCCGGCTTCAGATAGCGTTTCTCCAGGGTGAAAGGGGTGCCCTGCGCGATCAGGGCGCGAAAATGGGCCGTGTTGCCGGCCACATCGTCGGGATGCAAGATATCGTTCATGTGCAGCGACAGCAGCTCGTCGCAATCGCGGCCCAGCATGGCGGCCAGCGCCCCGTTGACACGCTGGAAGCGCCCGTTCAGATCGAGCTCGGACAAGCCGACCGAGGCTTGGCCGAAGATGGCGGCCAGCCGTTCCTGGCTGGCGTGCAAGGCTTGCTCGATCACTTTGCGTTCGGTGATGTCGAACGACACGCCGACATAGCGCACCGGCCCACGCGGCCCGGTGCGCACCACTTCGCCCTGGCGCGCGATCCAGCGCAGGGCGCCGTTATCGGGCCGGCGGATGCGGTATTCGGCATACATCAGCGGATTGTCGCGGTTGGTCAGGCGGGCCGGCCCCACCTTGTCCAGGTCGCGCCCGTCGACCAGGCTCACCAGCAGGTCGGCGCTCACCTCCACCGTGTCCGACAAACCCCACAAGCGGCGGAAGGTGGCCGACACCACCAGCGCCCCGGTGTCGGGAAACCACTCGAAACTGCCGACGCCGCCGGCCTGCTGGGCGATGCGCAGCCGCTCTTCGTCTTCCACCCGCTCGCTCACATCGACGCCTTCGACCAGAATCCCGCTCACGGCGCCCCGCTCGTCGCGGATCGGCTGGTACACGAAGTCGAGCCAGCGCTGGCGGCGGCCGCCGGCCGCGTCGACCAGCTCGATCTTGGTCTGCTTGCCGAAATACGCCACCCCGCTGTGGAATACCTGGTCGAGTAAATCGATGAAGCCCTGGCCGCGCACCTCGGGCAGGGCTTGCTCCACGCTCAAACCGAGCAGCGCGCGCCCGCCGCTGAGCTGGCGGTAAGGCTCGTTGGCCAGCTCGAACACATGCTCCGGCCCGCGCAGCACCGCCATGAAGTTGGGCGATTGTTCAAACAGCGCGCGCAGCAAGCCGCGCTCCTGGCTCAAGCTCACATTGGCGGCCCGCGCGGCCGCCCCTTCCGCTTCCAGGCGCCGGTTGGCGCGGCCCAGCTGCTCGCTGGCGTCTTGCAGCCGGCGCTGCTCGCGCACCCGGCTGGTGGTGTCGAGCACGGTGCACAACACGCCGGCCACCGCGCCCGACTCGTCCCGCACGGGGGTGTAATACAGATCGAAGCAAATGTCTTCCGGGGTGCCGTTGCGCAGCACCGTCATCATGTTGTGCTCGAAGCGCTGCACCCGGCCGCGCAGGCCCGCTTCCAGCACGGCCCGGTTCCATTCCCACAGCTCGGGCCACACCGCCGGCACGGTGCCGCCCAGCGCCCGCGGATGGCGGGCGCCGGCGATGACGGCGTATTCGTCGTTGTACAGCATCACATGGCGCGGCCCCCACATCAGCACCATGGCGATCGGCGAGTTGAGCACGATGTCGACGCTGGTGCGCAAGCTGGCCGGCCAGGTGTCGATGGCGCCCAGGCCGGCGCCGGCCCAGTCCAACGCGCGCAGCAAGTCGCCGGTGGCGCCGCCGCCCTGCGGCAGATAAGGACCCATCTCAGCCCCCTTCCGGCTGGGCCGGCGCGCGCGGCATGTCGACCCGGAACACGGTGCCCCGCTGCGCGTCCGACTCGACCGTCACCTGGCCGCCGTGGGCCTGCACGAAGGTGCGCACCGTGTACAGGCCCAAGCCCAGACCCTGGGCCCCGCCGCGGCTATCGCCGCCCTGGTGGAAAGGTTCGAAGATGAGCGGCAGCGAAGCGGGCGCGATGGCGCCCTGGTTGGCCACCGTCAGCACCACCCGCTGCGGCGCGCCGGCGTCGATATCGAGCAGCACCGGCGCGCCCTCGGCGCCGTGGTGCAGCGCGTTGCTAAGCAGGTTGGACAGCACTTGCGAAAACAGGCCGCGGTCGAGCACGCCGCGCGTATCGCCCCGCTGCGACAGCACGATGCGCCCGGCCGGCTCGTCGCGCTCGGCGCCTTGCAATTCGTCCACCATGGCCTGGCACAGCTCCACGTAATCGTGCTCGCCGCAGCGCAGTTGCATGCCGCCCGAGCGGATGCGGGCCAGATCGAGCAACTGGTCGACCATGCGCGCCATGCGCCGCGCGCTCGCCTGCATGCGGGTGGCGGTGGCGATCACCTTGGGCTGGTCGGTCATCAAGGGCAGCAGGGTGGCGCCGTTCATCAGCACCGACAGCGGGGTGCGCAAGTCGTGGCCCAGCACGGCGGTAAACATTTCATTGAGGTGCAGCGCGCGCCGCAGCTCGGCCAGCTGCGCCGACATGGTCAGCTTTTGCTGATATAACTCGACAAACACGTTGACCTTGCTGATGAGCGCCTTGCCGTCGATCGGCTTGAACAGGAAGTCGACCGCGCCGGCGTCGTAGCCGCGAAAGCTGTAGCTGGGCTCGCGCGTGGCGGCGGTCAGGAAAATCAGGGGAATGGCGCGGGTGCGCTCGCTGCCCCGTATCAGCTCGGCCAGCTCGAAGCCGTCCATATGCGGCATTTGCACGTCGATCAAGGCCAGCGCCACCTCCTTGACCAGTAACAGTTCGAGCGCGGCGGCGCCGGACGAGGCGGTCAAGATGGCGATGCCGGGCCGGGCCAGCAAGGCTTGGGCCGCGATCAGGTTTTGCGGCACGTCGTCGACGACCAGAATATGGATGGGGGCGCTCACAAGTCGGTTTCTTTTATCGAATATTCACATACGGAACTACGGTGTCGGTACTGCTCAGTATCGTTTAAGGCACGCCGTTCAAGGGCCCTGGCGCGGCGGCCCCAGCGCGGCCAGGGCGGCGCCGATTTCGGCCAAGGTGCCGATCCGGTCGGCCCCGGCGCGGGCGATGGCGGCGGCCGGCATGACCGGCACTTGGGCGCTGGCGGGGTCTTGCACCCAAGCGAGGCCGCCGCGCCGGCGCACCAGCGCCAGTCCGGCGGCGCCGTCGGCCGAGGCTCCGCTCAGTACGATGGCCAGCAGCGCGGCGCCATAGGCGTAGGCGGCCGACTCGAAGGCCACATCGATGGACGGGCGCGAAAAATGCACGGGGGCGTCCTGCGAGAGCGAAAAGGTGTGGTCCGGTTCGAGCTGCAAATGGTAATCGGGGCTGGCGAAATACACCGTGCCGGCCCGCGCCGGCTCCTTGTCCTCGACCTCCTTGATGGGCAGCGCGCAGCGGTCGGCATATAGCTGTGGCAACATACTGGAGCGTCCCGTGGGCAGATGCAGCACCACCGCCACGGCGGCCGGGCAGTGCGCCGGCAGCGCGCGCAGCAGCAGGCCGAGCGCCTCCACGCCGCCGGCCGAGGCGCCGATCACGATCAGACGGATCGCGCCCAACCGGTCAGCATGGTCGGCGCCGGCCGGCGCCGCGCGCGCGGCGAGCTGGGCAAAGGTAGGCGACATGACGCGCAATGGACTCCGTAGCTAAATGGCGCCGCCCGCACAACGCGGACGGTACGATGGGGCCTGGCCCTTTCCGCCCCGCCAGCGCGGGCGACGGAGTACAAGGCGGTGGCCAATCACATGTTATCAGTTTCCCCGTTACCTTTCGCACACGATTGCCGCAGCGCCATCGGCCGCCCCGCATCGGCCTGCTCGTCGGCGGCCGGGCGCGAGTTGGGCTACCATAGCGTTTTGCGCCGCGCCAGCGCGCGCTCAGCCCTCTCACCATTGGCCAACATGACCTTCATTTCCAGCGATACCGCCTACCGCCGTGACAGCACGGCGGCCAAATTGACCATGTACGAGGATTTGCGCGTCCAATTGCAAGGCCTGCTGGCCGGCGAAACCGATTTGGTGGCCAACAGCGCCAACTTCAGCGCCCTGGTGTTTCATACCATGCCGGAGCTCAATTGGGCCGGTTTCTATTTTCTGCGGGGCGAGGAGTTGGTACTGGGACCGTTTCAGGGCAAGCCGGCTTGCATCCGCATCAAAAAAGGGCGCGGCGTGTGCGGCAGCGCGGCGCTCAAGGGCGAAGCGATGCTGGTGCCGGACGTGCACGCCTTTCCCGGCCATATCGCCTGCGACATCGCCTCACGCTCGGAATTGGTGGTGCCGGTGCTGGTCGGCGGCGCCGTGATGGGGGTGTTCGATCTGGACAGCCCGGTGCCGGACCGTTTCGACGCGGTCGACACGGCCGGCATCACTTCCCTGGTGCACCTGCTGGAACGGACGCTGGCCGGCGCGCGCTGACGCGGGCCTGCCCGCGCCACGGACCGACACTCAGGGTGGCGCCTTGACGGCGATGAATTCGCCCTTGCCCACCGGCACCAGGCAACTGGTGAAACCGGGGTCGGCGCCGATCCCCTCCAGGAAGCCGGCCATTTGCGCATAGTGCGAACCGGCGTTGTCGACCACCAGCGTGCCGCCCGGCGCCAGCACGCGCCGCAAGTGCGGCCACCAGGCCGGATAGGCGGCGCGCTCGGCATCGAGAAAAATGAAATCGAAGGCGCCATCGGCGCTGTCGGCCAGCACGGCGCCGGCGTCGGCCTGCAATAGGCGGATCACCTGGCCCAATTGGGCGCGCGCGAAATTGGTCCCCGCCAGCGCCACCTTGTGCGCCGACGCTTCCACCGTGGTCACGCTGCCGCCCAAGCTGGCCGTGGCCTGCGCCAGCCACAAGGTTGAATACCCGTTCGAGGTACCGATTTCCAGCACCCGCCGCGCCGCGCCCGCCTTGATCAGCACCGCCAGCAACTGGCCCGTGTCGCGCGTGATGTTGAGCATGCGCTCGGCGCGCGCGCAATGGGTGCGGTCATGCTCGATGCCGAACGCTTCCAACTCTTCCAGCAAAGCGGCGATGTGCGCCATGGTCGATTCCTCCCGATAAGGTGAAAACAGTAAAATAAGCGGCGCGAGGCGGCGTACGGCTAGCCGTACGGCGTGCCCAATTGTCACAGGCGGCCGCAGTGCCAACGACACGAAGTTGCAAGCGCTTAAACGAGTGTTGTCACCGGCATCACAAGATTGATCGGGCTGGGCAGCCAACGAATAAAAATTGCATATCCAGTAATGATTTTATTCTAACAGCGGAGCGAACCATAGGCCATACTGGCGCCATTCATCAACGGCAAACAGCGTGGCGTGCGCTGTTTTTTCTTTCGATAAAGGTTGCGATGGCCATTTCATTCAGATTCGCCAAGTCGACGCCGGCCCCGCCGCCAGCCACGCCGCGCGGCGCGGCGGCGGCAGGCGCAGCGGCGGCAGGCGCAGCGGCGCCGCCCACGCCAACCGCGACGCCCGGCGTGGCGACGCCCGGCGTGGCGACGCCCGGCGTGGCGACGCCCGGCGTGGCGACGCCCG
>JAZKGI010000008.1:0-22521 GCA_040385995.1 Pseudomonadota bacterium | reverse complement strand
GCGACGCCCGGCGTGGCGACGCCCGGCGTGGCGACGCCCGGCGTGGCGACGCCCGGCGTGGCGACGCGCGACCAAACCACGGCTCCGGCGACCGCCAGCACCCGCTCGCAATTGAAATATATCGGCGCGCCGGCCCGCGCCATGCTGGCCGGCGCGCGCAGCCTGCGCCCGAACGGCGTCAGCCTGACCGGCCTGGCCAATATCCTGTCGGGCGAGCGCACCATGAAGGGCGGCCTGCCAACCAGTTCCAGCCGCGAGGGCGCGCAGCGCAAGCCGGTCACCGAACGCGACGCCAGTTACGAAGCCGATATCACCCAGGGCGGCGTCAATCAAGGGGGGCGCCACGCGCGCGGCGCCGTGCGCCTGGCGATGCAGCAAATGTTCCGCAAGGACAATGGCGCCGCCGCGCTACCCCTGCCCACACCCGGCGACCTGGTGGCCGCCGCCCCCGTCGCGGCCCTAGCCGCCGCAGGCGACCCGGCCCATCCCGACGTGGCCACGCTGCTCGGCTCCGATCGGCATTTCGACCTGGAGGCGGCCCGGCTGTTCGCCCGCCCGGCCGAGGCGGGTGAGACGGCCGCGGCGGACGTCGCGGCCGAGCAAGCGCTCATGCCGGCATTGCTCGCGACCTTGAAGCAATGCCGCGGCGCCAACACCGACCGCTTGGCCGGTCCCTTGGAACGGCCCACCATGCTGCTCCATGCGCTGGCGGCCAGCACCGGCGGCGATCTGCGCCAGGCCAGCGAGATCGTGCGCGTGTTAAGTGGCGGCCTGGACATCACCAAGCCGCCCCCCGCCGATTCCCCCGCGCCGATCACCGCGCAACAGGCCGCCGTGCAGGACGCCTGGCATACCGCCCGTTTGCTGGCCCAGGCCGGCGGCGCCGGCTTCGAAGCCCTGCTGGCCATGGCGCCGGTGCCGGCCCGCTCGCCGGCCGAGCGCGAACGGCGCGAACAATCGCTGCGCATGTTTCTTGAATGCGGCGCCCAAGCCCAGGCCGCGGGCGCCGCGCCCGGCATCGCGCAGCTGGCCAGCCAGGCCGCCGTCAAACTGTGGCGCGAGCCCGAGCTGGCGCGCGCCGGTTTGACCCGGGAAGAAAAAACCGCCCACTTCAACTGGCGCCAGCACTTGCGCCAGGAAGGCCCGGAGGGCGACCTGTCGAAGGCCCAGCAGCGCACCCACAAAAGCCTGATCTGGCTGCTGCGCGCGGAGCAGCGCGGCCCGCGCCCGCATCACTGGAGCTTCAATCCGGCGCGCTATATCGGCCACGACAAGACGCCCTTCGCGGCCATGGGCAACGGTACCCTGGGCGCCCATCTGGACACGGACCGAAAGGAAAGCGCCAAGTTCGACCAACCGTTTGGCGAAGCCATCGACGCCTTGCGCGGCGCCGTACGCGCTCAGCTGGCCGGGCTGCCGGACGACCAGAGCGCGATGCAGCGGGCGCTGATGCTGGCCAAGCTGAACGACTGGCAGCGCCAGCGCGACGGCGGGCTGGCGCCGGAGGCGTGCAAATTCGGTTCCAGCGAGGCCGGCAACATCGTGCTCGAAGCGCTATCGCTGCTGCGCGCCAATGGCCAGCTGGGCGCCGAACGGCAGTTGTCGCTCACGGCCGTGCGCCAGCGGCGCGCCGTCACCAAGGAGGCATGCAGCTTCGAGACGCTGCAACGCTGGGGCCACGAAGCGCAACTGACGACCGGCGGCGCGGGCGGCCCGTTTCACGAAAAGATGGACGCCGCCCTGCACGCGCAGGCGCAGCGGCCGGGCGCGCTGGGCCGCCTGGCGCGGCGCGCGCGCGGCGCCGACCAGCGCGATCGACCCGCGCAGCAGAAACTGGGCGACGCCATCGACGCCTTGCACCAGGCGCTGGGCTCGGGCTTGGCCGAGGTGGAGGATGGCCACGCGGCGGCCCGGCGCGCGCTGCTGCACGCCAAACTGGACGAATGGCAGCGCCAGCGCGGCATGGGCCGGGCGCCGCAGGAATGCCGCTTCGGCCCGGCCGAGGCGGGCGCCATCGTGCGCCGCGCCATGGCCGAGCTGCGCATGGCCGACCGCCCCGCCGGCGCGGTGCTGCTGGCGTCCGCCCTGCCGCGCTACCAGAGGGCGATCGAGAAGGAAAGCTGCGGGATCGACACCTTGCAGCGCTGGGGCCGCGAAGCCCAGCTCGGCCTGGAAGGCGCCGGCGCGCCGTTCCACGACCAGATGGAGGCGGCCCAAACGGCGCTCGACAACCTGGTGATGAAGCCGGAAGACTTGTCGGTCGAGTCGCTGCGCGTCTATTTGAAAAAATATATGCAGGTGGTACCGATGGGTAACCGGCTGCGCCATGTCGACGGCGCCACCATCGGCTTGAACAACACCGCCCTGCCCTACCCCACTTCGCCCGACGCGCGGCTGCGCAAAAGCACCATGGCGGGGGCCGAAATCAACACCGGCGGGCATGCCCACGAAATCGCGTTTTACAAGCAGCAAGTATGGCAAGAGCATACGGGCGCCCAGCACACCTTCGGCATCAAGTTGGCCAACCTGATTCAACTGGGCACCACCGAGGGCGGCAACGCGGGCGCCGAGCTGGCCATTGTGCAAGGGGTGCGCTACCGCTTCCTGCGCCGGCTCGACGCCAACGATACCGGCACCACGCAGCACAAGGCCATGGCCGAGCAATTCATCGACCACTTGTGCGACGCCGCCCTGGAAATGCAAGAGCGGCCCGGCGACGCCGGCCAGTTGTGGGACAAGCTGATCGTCGATAACTACTTCGATGCGCGCGACTTTTCCGTCAGCTGGCAAGACCACCGCCAGCAGAGCAGCAAGGTCCAAGTTTATTCGCACAACGGGATCAGCCTTCAGGCCGGCGGCGCCGAGAGCGACGGCGACAGCGCCAACGCCGGCGTCGCCCAAGCCCACGCCCGCACGGGCGGCGCCTACCTGGGCGCCATGGCCACCGTCGGCTACGAATACAATCCCACCATCGGCTTGAACCGCTCCGAACGCAGCGGCGCGGTCCGGCGCACGGTGGTGCAGATGGGGGAAGGCGGACGCGGCATCGCGCGCGCCGGGATCGGCATCTCGCCGCCCGGCGCCACCCGCTTGAACGTGGCCCAGGCGGCCACCACGTTCGGCGGGCGCGGCAAGGTGGCCTCGGCCCGCGTGATCGAGGAAAACGGCCGCACCCGCCATGGCGACACTTACCAGGATGTGGAGTACGAGACCTTCCACGCCTATCAAAAGGGCATGCGCGCCAATGAGGACATGTGGCACAAGCTGATGGGCAAGGACAATTTCGAGGCCCATATGCGCGAGACTAAGGACAGTTTCCAGCCCAATCAGCGCCCGGCCGAGCGCTGGCGCATACGGGAAGACGCGGCGCGCCTGTTCGACGCGCTACGCAGCATGGTGGTGCTGCGCGAGGCGGCCATCGACGCCAGCGCCGATCCGGCCCAGCGCGCCCGCATGCAGGCCGAGCGCGATCACATGGTGGCGCAAGGCAGCGCCCTGTTTACCGATTTTAAGCGCTGGTGGGAACCGGTCGGCAGCTGGAATCTGGAATTGAGCAATGTGACCCATACCCAGTTGGGCTTGAATTATTGGGCGCAGATGGGGCCGTTTACCAGCAGCTTGTCCGACCATGAAGACCGCTGGCAAGGCGCCAGCACCAAGACCATGAACGAGGGCAGCAACGCCTTCGGCGGCCGGGCCGCCGCGGCGCCGGGCGCGCCACACGCGGAGACGAATTAAAACGGCCGGCCGCCCGCGCTCAGCGCGGCTGCGGGTCGAGCGCGCCGCACACCCGGTTGCGGCCATCGGACTTGGCCCGGTACAGGGCGCGGTCGGCGCCCGCCACCAGCGCCGCCGCCTCGTCGGCCTCGAGCGGCGCCACCGCATGCACCCCGGCGCTAATGGTCACCACCCGGTGCGCGTTGCCGGCATGGACCAGGCCTTGCCGGCACACCTCGGCCCGGATCCGCTCGGCCACCATGGCGGCGCCGGCCTCGCCGGTTTCCGGCAGCAGCACCGCGAATTCCTCGCCGCCGTACCGGGCCGCCAGATCGCAGGGCCGGCGCAAACAGCCGGCGATGGCGGCGCTGACGCGGCGCAGACAGGCGTCGCCGGCCGGATGGCCGTACAGGTCGTTATATTTTTTAAAGCAATCGACGTCCAGCATCACCAGCGCCAAGTCCGACCGGTTGCGCCGGGCCCGGCGCAATTCTTGTTGGAGCACTTCGTCGAAATGGCGCCGGTTGGCCAGCCCGGTCAAGCCGTCGGTGCGGGCCATGCGGCTCAGGGTCGCGTTTTGCGCTTCCAGCGACAGCTTGGCCGCGTACAATTGGCGCTCCATGGCGTCGCCCAGCGCGATCTGGCGCAATAGCCGCGATCCCAGCCAAGCGAGCGCGCCGGCCAGCAGCGCGATGCCGCCCACCAGCTGGACGGTGGCGGCCCACCAGCCGGCCAGCAATTCGCGCTTCGACAGCGCGGCGGCCACCATCAGCGGATAGGCGCCAACCTGTCGGTAACTGTAGAGCCGCTCGACCCCGTCGCGCGGCGCGCGCAGCATGGCGCTGCCAAGCTTACCGGTCTGAAAATACGCCTGGCGCAGCATGCCATCGTCGAGCGCGGCGTCCGCCGGCGTGTGGCCGCGCGCCGTATCGGCCGCGCTCTGGCGCGCATACACCGTGCCTTGCTCGGCGGCCAGCAACAGCACCCCTTGCCGGCCGATATCGAAGCCATGGTAAAAAGCGGTGAAGCGCTCCAGTTTGACCGTGCCCAGGGCCACCCCGGCGAAGCTGCCGTCGGCGTGTTCGATGCGGCGCGACACCGGCATGATCCAGGCCCCGCTGGAGCGGCTACGCACCGGCGAACCCACATGCGGGGCGCGGCCGGGGTGGGTGCGGTGAAAAATGAAGTATTCGCGGTCGGCGTTGTTGACGCTGGTGATCGGCCGCTCGAGCGCGTTGACCACCCAGTTGCCGTGCTGATCGTACACAAACAAGCCTTGTAGCATCGGCAATTCGGCGACCCGCTTTTGCAGCAGGCGGTGCAGGCGCGCCAGGGCGGGCCCGTCGTCGCCGTCGACCTCGACCCGCTCCACCAGATCGACCAGCACCGTGTCGACGGTGGTGATGGTGTTGTTGGCGTGCTCGGCCAAGGCGGCGGCCATATTGGCGGTGGCGCGCGTGGCCTCGACGAATCTGGCCTGGCGCGCCGACCAACTGCTCCAGCCCTGCACCGCCAGCGGCGCCAGGCAAGCGGCCAGCAACAGGAACAGGGCGATGGCGCGGGCCGACCGGGTCGACTGGCCACACCAGGCCATGCGCACCGACAACTGTTTGGATAGCAACATAACAAGCGTTCCTGGCGGGGTGGCGACTGCGGGCAGCGCTCCATGAGGCAAGCACATGGCTTGAATATAGCTTCCGCAAGACAACTGTTCCTACGTTTGCGCAATATCTGTGCGCGTAGCCGGATTTACTTCAAGCTCGCTTGACGATGTTGCGACACGGAAATTAACACAGCCGCGCGCACCCCACCCTGAGCGCCAGTCGGCGCCAAACGAGGCCCGCCATGAAACGTATCGCCAATCTGCTCTGTTTAAGTTTGACCATCGCGCTGCTGCGCCCGGCCCCGGCGCTCATCGGCGCCGAGCCGGGCCAGCGCAGCGCCGCCGCGGCGGCGCCAACGCGCGCCTGGCCGGCCGCCGGCGCCGATAGCCTGTCGTGAAGCAAACGGGCGCGGCGACAACAGCGCCGCCGATCCAGTGCGGCGCCTGGCTTGTCGCGCCCGGTCATGCTCGGGTAAGCCGGTTCGGCGCGCCCATAAAAAAGGCCCGCCGACAGCGCAAGCTGTCGGCGGGCCCGGGACGGCGGTGGGGTCGGCCAAACGCGCCGGCCCCACCGCATGTCAACTTACTTCGTGCTAAACACCTGGAAATCGAACAGCGAGTAGCCGTAGGCGGTGTTACGCAATACGCCTTGCATCCGCACATAGCGTGCCGTCTCGGCCGCGAACGACAGGGTTTCCACTCCGCCCACACCGTTGATACGGGTGTAGACCGGCTTGAAGGTTTTGCCGTCTTGCGACACTTCGATCCGATACTGCTTTGCCGAAGCCGCTTCCCAGGTCAACTGCACCTTGGCCACGGTTTGCAGCGTGCCCAAATCAACCGTGATCCAGGCCGCGTCGTTGTTCGCTTCGGAAGCCCAACGGCTGCCCATGTCGGCGTCGAAGGCATTGTCCGCTTTGCCGAAAATCTCGTTTTCGACGCCGCTGGCGCTGCCCTTTTTGTTCAAGGCCAGGTTGCCGCTGACAACCGGTGGATTGGTCACCACTTGCTTCGGACCGAACACCTTGAACTCGAACAGCGAGTAGCCATACGGGGTGCTGCGTTGTACGCCTTGCATGCGAACATACTGCGCCGTCACGGCCGGGAAGGACAAACTTTCCACGCCGCCTTGGCCATTCGCTTGCGTAAACACGGGTGTAAACACCTTGCCGTCCGAGGACACTTCGATCCGGTATTGCTTCCCGGATGCCGCTTCCCAGTTCAGTTCAACCTTGCTCACGGCCACGACCGCGCCCAGGTTGACCGTGATCCAGGCCGCGTCGTTGTTGGCTTCGGAAGCCCAACGGGAAGCCGCATCGCCGTCGAAGGCGAAGTCCGCCTTGCCGAAGATCTCGTTTTCCACGCCGCTGGCGGTGCCCGATTTGCCCATGGCCAGATTGACCGTGTCGGAAGAACCGGTGGTTTCTTGCACCGTCACCACGGCTGGCTGACTGGTCACCTTGGCGTCACCGGCGCTGACGGTGACGGTGTAGCTGTCGCCGTTGTTGGCCAGGGCCAACGCCGCGGTGGTGTAGCTGGCGCCAACCGCGCCGTCGATGGCTTGGTTGTTGCGATACCACTGATACGTCAAATTACCGCTACCGGTGGCGCCAACCGTAAATTGCGCGGTTTTGCCAACGCCGACGGTTTGACCCATCGGTTGGGTGCCGATGACGGGCGCGCCCACCACGGGATCGGTCGCCGTCACCGTCAAGGTGGCGCTCTGGCTGGTCACTTCACCGCTGTCATTGCGCACTTTGACGTAGTACTTGGCGCCATTGTCGCCGGCCACCACAGGCGGCGTGTCGTAGGCAGCGGCCGCACCGCTGGCCTGCTGCACGTCGTTACGGTACCAGGTGTAGGTCAAGCCGGTGCCAGTGGCGCCGATTGTGAAGCGGGCCGACTTGCCCACGGCAACACTCTGGTTGCCAGGTTGGGCCGTAATGGCCGGCGCCTGGGCCTGGGTGGTACCGCTCACGCACAAGGCCGAACCGGGCGCGTTGGTCGACAAACTTTGACCGAGCGTGCCGTCCGAACTGACGGTGTAGGTGTAGGTGGCGTCGACCGCTTCCGAGGTCCACGTGTTCCACTGTACCGGGAAGGCGCAGCTGGCGGTGTTGAACTTGCTGATCCCGGTCGCTTCGCTACGGGTCGGCAAACGCATGCCTTTCGCTTCGCAATACGCCTTCGCCAGCGGCTGGGTGAACTGCGCGCCCGCCTCGGTGTAGGTGTAAGAACGACGGGTCCAGGTCAAGTTGCTGGTGTTGTCGACCACGTTATCGGCGTTCAACACGTTGTAGCGTTCGCCCGGGCCGCAAGCGGGCACGTTGTACACCTCGACTTCGAACAGGGAATAGCCGTAGTCGCTGGCGCGCTTGATGCCGGTTACCCGGACATAGCGTGCGGTCACGATCGGGAACGCGAAGTCCTCGTTCTTGCCGGCGCCTTGCTGTTGCAGATAGACTTGTTTCCAAGAGCCGGCGTCGTCCCGGTTATCGCTCACTTCCACCTTGAACTGGCTGGCGTAAGCCGCTTCCCAGCGCAAGATCATGCGATTGAAGGTGGTCGGCGCGGCCAGATCGATCACCACGCTGGCGTTGTCAACCTTGTCGACCGAAGACCAACGGGTCTTGATGTCGCCATCGGTGAGCGCCGAGGCAGGCATGCCTTGCGGATCTTGATAGCTGGTAGCGTCGGCTTTTTTGCGCAGCGCCAGGTTGTCGCCAGGCGGCGCCTGGGTCACCGACACGGCAGCGCTGTTGACGCTTTCGTTGCCGGTGGCGGCGTTGCGCACTTCGAGCGTGTAATCGCCCAGATCGGTTGCCTTGACGGTATCGATCTTCAAGCTGACACTATTGCTGCCTTCGATGTTGCCGACCGACTTGGCGACACTGACGCCGTTGTTTCTCCACTCGAACTGCATGGGCGCCGAACCGGTCACGGTGGCGCTGAGTGTGACCGATTGACCGAGCTGGGCCACCACATTGGCTGGCTGCGCGGTAAAGGCCGGGCGGGCGGCGGCAAACACCGTCAATGTGGCCGGGGCCGAATTGATGCTGCTGGCGGCGTTCGACACGGTGACGCTAAACGACACGCCATTGTCGGCGGCGGTGGCCGGCGCGGTGGTATAGCTGTCGCCGGTGGCGCCGGCAATTTCCACGCCATTACGCAACCACTTGTATTTCAGGGTAGGCGAACCGGCCGCCTTCACGCTGAACTTGGCTACTTGACCGACCGGAATACTGACGGCGGCCGGAGCGGTGACGATGGCGGCCGGGCTGGCGGTGGCCACTTGCAACGTGGCGTTGCCCGAGACCACTTTACCGACACCGTTCGACACCGCCACACTGTAGGTGCTGTTGTTGTCGCCCAGGGTGGTGACCGGGGTCACGTAGCTGTTGCCGTTGGCGCCGCCGATGTTGGCGCCGTTTTTCATCCATTGGAAGCTCAGCGGACCGGCACCGGAGGCGGTGACGGTGAAGCGGGCCGGCTCGCCGGCGCTGATCGATTGCGACACCGGTTGCGACACCACTTGCGGGGCGGCGCCGTCCTGGGTTGGCGCTTGCGGCACGGCCACCACCTGGAAGGTGGTTTGCGCGCCGGCCAAGCCAGGCGCGGTGGCCTTGACGGTGACGGTGCCGGGCTGGAAGCGGCTGCGCACGGCGATGCGTTGCAAGCCACCTTCGATTTGCAGCTCAGGCGAATCGGGCGAGTGGTAAGAGGCGATCTTCTTTTCCAGCTCGGCATGGTTCGGGCCGTTCGGATTGCGGTAATCGGCCAGCTCGCCGGCGCTCAGGAAACCGATTTGCGCCAGTTCTTCCGGCGAGGTCACGCGTTGCTGCGTGCCGCCCCGGTAGTTACCCAACTCGCTTACGCTGAAGGTGATGTTTTGACGGGCGGTCGGTACCAACACACCTTTGGCGTCGACCACGCGGGCCGTGATAAAGGCGGCGTCGGTGCCGTTGGCGGTCACTTGGAACTGCTCGCCGTCCGGTTTGATCAAGCCTGGTTCGGCAATCAATTCCAGATGGTCGGCCGGCCCGGCCGTTTTGCGCTCGTCGATCACCGGCTTGCCGTTGAAGACCACGGTTTGCGCGAAGCGGTCGGTGTTGTCCAGACATTCGGCGGTGACGGTGCCGGCGACCCAGGTGATGTTGTCCCAATGGGCCTGGAATGGCAACTGGGTGGTGTTTTGGGTCGTGTCGTTGACTCTGGAATCGATCGGGTTCGGCACCACGATCTCGCCCACTTGGTTGCCATTGACTTTCAGACGCACGGCCGGGCAGTTGCTGAACGCGTTTACGCGCACGGTGCCGCTGCGGTTCCAGTGATGAGCCAAGGCCACCACCGGTTTGACTTCATAGGGCGTCCAGCCGGCTTGATAAGCGTAGTACATCAGCTTAGGGAAGCGGTTTTGATCGAGCATCGAGTCGGCCAGGCCGCGGATCAGGTTCGGATCGGTGCCGTCGGCTTGTTCGCCGGTTTCGCCCGGGGTGTCGGCCAGATACCATTGGGCCAGACCGAAAGCCTTGACGGCCACGCCCTCGCTCCAATCCTTGAGGAAGGACGAAATGAATTTCAGCTCGTGGTCGTAAGCTTCGCGCACGCTGCCGCCGCCCCACGATTCCGCGTTCCAGGTCGGCACGGTCGGGTTGGTGACTTTCAGGTTGATCTCGCAGCTTTCGCGGGTGCAGCTGAGGAAGTCGCCGTTGGCCGGATTTTTGGCATCGCGGTTGGTGGTAGGACGCGGCTTGACTTCTGGCAGATCGTTCAAGGCCGGCACCAGTTCCATCGTGCGGCTAATTTCGTTCAAACCATTGGCCAGACCGGGGTACATGGCGCCGTTGTTCAATTCCCATGCCAGAATCGATGGGTTGTTACGGTCGCGCACCACCATTTCACGGTGCAGTTCGAGCTTCAAGTTTTGCTTGTTGCGCTCGAAGGTGCCGCAATCGACGGTGTAGCAATTGTTGGAAAAACCATCTTCGCCATCGCCGCTCGGTTGCATCAGCATGATGCCCAGCGCGTCGGCGGCGGCCACGAAAGCGGCGCTCGAAGAGGAGTGACCGGGACGGTACAGGCTACCGCCGCCTTGGGCCAGCAATTGCAGGTCGCGCCATTGCTGCTCTTCCGGCACGGCCGTGCCCAGCGCCGGGTAGTCGTAACGACCGGAGCCGCCCCACAGGCTGTGCGGCACGCCATTGATCAGCGGGTAATCGTTGTTCCACGTGATGATGCGGATACCGAGCGGGCTTTCGACCGCGTCGATGATGGCGCCATCGATGCTCACGATATGAAACACGCGATACATGTAAGGACCGCCTTCGCGGCTATTGTTGGGGAACCACAGGGTCGGCTTGTCGACCGTCAGCTCTTGCTCGTACTTATTCATTTGCAAGCCTGGCCCGGCGTTCGGGGGCAGCGTCTTGGTCATTTCCGAGCGCGCCACGATATTGCCGTCCTTGTCCAGAATCTGGGTGGTCAAGGTGACGTTCTTGGCGGCCGCGCTCTCGTTCAAGATGTTGGTCTCGACGTGGATCGCCGCCGAATCGCGGTTGGCCGAGCGCACACCGACGTAGGTGCCCCAGGTTTTCAAGGTGGCGTAGACGTTTTGCGGGATATGCACCGGATCGGTGATATACATGCTCACGGGACGGAACAAGCCGGTGTCGCCTTGACCGAAACGGTAACCGCCCGAGAAATCGGGATTACCGTAAAAATCGCCGCCGGAGGCGGTCTTGACGGCGATGACATTGTCCTTGCCGTCGAAGTTCAGGTAAGGGGTCAGGTCGACCACGAACGGCAAGAAGCCGATCACGTGGGTCGCTTTCGGGTTCAGCGCGCTGCTACCCGGCAAGAAATGACCATTGATATACACCTGCACGCCAGTGTGGGAGCCTTCGAATTCCACCACCACCTTGCGGCCCAGGTGTTTCTGGTCCATCTTGAAGTGCTTGCGATACCAGACCCGGCCCAGCATGAAGCCGGCGCCGCCGCCCGATACCCAGTTGGTAAACATGTTCGACTCGTTCGGCGAATGGGGAATACCGGTGGTCTTCCATGCGGAATCGTCGAACGTCGGTTGAATGAAATCAACCCTGTCGTCGGTCAGGTTATAACGCCACTCGCTGGCGCCCAGGTTGATTTTCAACCGGTTTGACGCGGGTAGCGATGCCACTCCCGCCGCGCTGGCCGAAGGACTACCAACCGTCCCTGCCGCCAGGCATACAAAGGTGAACATGACGCACATGTTCGCCCAGCTCACAACTCTACTCTTCCTCATTTTGTCTCCAAAATTTAAATTCGGCCTCTCACCTTCGGCAAGAAAAACCTAGGTCTTTCTCTATTGATGAGCGCCAAATTTGAACGGCATTACGCCAGGAACCGCCACAATAGTGGTGATAGTGTACACATATTATTTCCAAATGGAAATTAATTTTTTTTGATACCGGAAGGCTTGGGATCGATACTGACGAGGCCAAAAACCTGGCGTGGCGACGCGGTGAAAACCGGACGCAACGCGATCAAAACTGTGGCCTAGCCCCTGAGGAAGGCGTTCGCGCCTCTAAATTGCAGCGCTGAGTACGCATGCTAGCACGACTTTGCGGCAAATAATAAGATTTGAAACGATGAAAACAAGAGAAAATGGAAGCGCTACCAGGATAGCCAGCAAACAGTGATAAGAAGATTATCACTTTCGCTTGCACTCCTGTCATGTAGTTAAACTACGCCGATGTCATCATGTCACAATTGCCTTTTTTAATTTCCTGGCGCATGAATAGTAGCTTGGAAGGATGACGCCGCGGCGCCGCGCCGGGGCGGCGCCAACGGCGGGCCAAGGCGCCGGCCAGCTTACATGGCGCCCAGCGCGGCCAGCGTGGCCGCGTCGAGCCGCAGCGCGCCGGCGGCGACGTTCTCGCGCAGATGCGTGAGCGACGAGGTGCCCGGAATGACCAGCACATTGGGCGCGCGCTGGAGCAGCCAGGCCAGCGCCACCTGCATCGGGGTCGCTTCGATGGCCGCCGCCGCCCGGGTCAGCACATCGGACTGCAAAGGCGAGAAGCCGCCCAGCGGAAAGTAGGGCACGTAAGCGATGCCCTGCCCGGCCAGCGCGTCGATCATCGCATCGTCGTCCCGGTGCGCCAGGTTGTAATGATTTTGCACGCATACGATATTGGTGATGCGCCGCGCCTCGGCCAGCTGGCCCGCGTCGACATTGCTCACGCCGATGTGGCGCACCAGGCCCTGCTCTTGCAAGCGCGCCAGCGTGGCGATCTGTTCGGTCAGTGGCGAGCCGTCCGGCGCGGCCAAGCCGCCGGCGCGGTAATTGACCACGTCCAGCGTCTCCAGGCCCAGGTTGCGCAAATTGTCGTGCACCGCGTCGCGTAATTGCTGGGGCGACTCGGCGCGTAACCAGGATTGGTCGGCGCCCCGTTTGGCGCCCACCTTGGTGACGATGGTCAAGTCATCGCGGTAAGGATGGAGCGCCTCGCGGATGAGCTGGTTGGTCACGTGGGGACCGTAAAAATCGGACGTGTCGATATGGTTGATGCCCAACTCCAGCGCAAGGCGCAGCACGGCCAGCGCGCCGTCCCGGTCCTTGGGCGGGCCCCACACGTGCGGGCCGGCCAATTGCATGGCGCCGTAACCGACGCGGTTGAAAACGATGGAACTATGGGCCGGTGTGAAGCGGTCGCTGGTGGGGGAATATGCGCGCATGAAAACTCCTGATGGTAGTGGATAAATGCGCCGGGCCGCGGGGGCACGAGGGCGCGCGGCACGGCGTCGACTCATCATAAGGGCAACACCACTGTGTGATAATCGGGGCAATGCCGCACAGGCTGTACGAAAAAACGCACAATGAGAAACATATCATGAGCAGCGAACTGCACCCCATAGCCGACCTGTCGACCTTTGCCCTGGTGGCCAGACACAAGGGCTTTCGCCAGGCGGCGCGCGCCTGCGGCCAGTCGGCTTCGGCCATGAGCGAGGCGGTGCGCCGGCTGGAAAATCAGCTCGGCATTCGGCTGCTGCTGCGCACCACCCGCAGCGTGACGCCGACCGAGGCCGGCACACTGCTGCTGAGCCGTTTGCGGCCGGCCCTCGACCAGGTGAGCGGCGCGCTCGATGTGCTCAACGCGTTGCGCGACAGCCCGCGCGGCACACTGCGGCTGAACGTGCCGGTCAGCGCGGCGCGCCTTTTTCTGCAACCACTGGTCAACCGATTTCTCGACGCTTACCCCGACATCGTGCTCGACCTGGTGATCGACAATAACTTCGTCGACGTCGTCGCCAGCGCCTGCGACGCCGGCATCCGCTATGGCGAGCGGCTCGAACAGGACATGATCGCGGTGCCCATCGGTCCGCGCAGCGAACGCTTCGCGCTGGCCGCCGCGCCGGCCTACCTGGCGCGGCGCGGGGTGCCGGAGCACCCGCGCGACCTGTTGCGGCACGCTTGCCTGCGCGGCAAATTCTTGAGCGGCGCGGTCTATCCCTGGGAATTCGAGCGCGACGGCCAAACGCTGACCGTGGAGCCGAGCGGCCCGCTCATCGTCACCCCCACCGTGGCCGATCTGGCGGTGAGCGCCGCCGTGGCCGGGCACGGCGTGATTTACCTATTTGAAGAGTGGCTGGCGCCGTATCTGGCGTCGGGCCAGCTGCAACCGGTGCTGCAAGAATGGTGGCTCAGTTTTCCCGGACCGTTTTTATATTATTCGGGACGGCGCCATATGCCGGCCCCGCTGCGCGCGTTTGTCGACTTCATCCAGGGGCCGGCCAGGGACTAAAGCTGATGACCTCAAACCATTGGTCAAAGGGCCGAGCCGGGCGCCGCTTCCAATTCCGCCAGCCGGCGCTGAAATTGCGCTTCGGCCCACGCCATGAACACCTTGACCCTGGGCGCGCGTTGCCGGCCTTCCGGATATAACAGATAGACCGGCACCGGCGGTGGCGGCAAGTGTTCCAGCACCTCGACCAGCTGGCCGGTGCTCAGCTCATGGGCCACCCGATAGCGCGGCACCTGGATCATGCCCAGGCCATGCACCGCGAGACAGGCATTGGTGGCGGCGGCGGTAACGCTCACCGCCACCGGCAGCATGACCGACTCGACCGCGTCGCCGCTGCCGAACTGGAACGGCAAAGGCCCATTGCTGGCAGAGGAAACGAAGCCGATCATGCGGTGATGAACCAGCTCGCCCAAGGTGCGCGGCACGCCGTAACGGGCCAGATAGGCGGGGCTGGCAAAGGTGCCCTCGGCAAGCTCGCCCAGGCGCCGGCCGATCAGCTCACTATCGGCCGGACGACCGATCCGTATCACGCAATCGATGCCCTCGCGCACCGGATCGGCCAAACGGTCGCCCTCGCCCACATGCAGGGCGATGCCGGGATACAGGGCCAGAAAGTCGGCCAGGCCGGGAAACAGGAAGCGGCGCGCCCAGGTGCCATGCACCTCGATCCGCAGCGGACCGGCCGGCACCGTGCTGCCGGCCAAACTGTCGGCCTCGGCGATCTGCTCCAGAATGCCCAGGCAGCGCCGGTAATAATCGGCGCCCTCGGCGGTGGCCGACACATGGCGCGTGGTGCGGTCGAGCAGACGCACCCGCAGGCGCCGTTCAAGCTGCTGCACCGCTTCCGACACGCGCGATTTAGGCCAGCCCAAATCCTGGGCCGATTGAATAAAACTGGCCCGCTCCACCACCCGCACAAAGGCACGCATCGCCTCGATCGTATCCATATCGTTCCGGAATTTCGGATAGTTTATACCCGTATTTACACCCAATAAAGTACGAATCATACCCAGTTTTCGGACAGTGATAACGTAAAATTTTTGCACCTCATAAACATTAAGGAGCAAACATGTCTATTCTTCATCCTGAAAACATTCGCTGCGCCATCGTGACCGGCTCGTCACGCGGCATCGGCGCGGCCGTCGCACAGCGGCTGGCGCACGACGGTTTCGCCGTCATTGTCAACTACGCCGGCGACGCCGCGCCGGCCGACGCGCTGGTGGCCCGCATCAAGGAACAAGGCGGCCGCGCGCTGGGCGTGAAGGCCGACGTGGCCGACGCGGCCCAGGTGGCGGCCCTGTTCGACGCCGCCGAGCAAGCGTTTGGCGGGGTCGATGTACTGGTCAACAGCGCCGGCGTGATGAAACTGGCGCCCCTGGCCGAGTGCGACGACGCCCTGATCGACAGCCATTTATCGATCAATTTGAAAGGCACCATCCATACCCTGCGCGAAGCGGCAAAGCGGCTGCGCCGGGGCGGCCGGGTGGTCAATTTTTCGTCCAGCGTGGTGGGGCTGTATCAAGAAACCTATGGCGTGTACGCGGCCACCAAGGCGGGCGTGGAAGCGCTGACCCAGATCATGGCCAAAGAAATGCGCGGGCGCGACATCACCGTGAACGCCGTGGCGCCGGGCCCGACCGCCACCCATTTGTTTTTGGATGGTAAAGACCAAGCCACGATCGACAAGATCGCCCAGATGGCGCCGCTGGGCCGGCTGGGCGAGCCGAGCGACATCGCCGCCGTGATCGCCTTCCTGACCGGCGTCGACGGCGGATGGGTGAACGGTCAAATCATTCGCGTCAATGGCGGGGTGATCTGATGGCGGGCGCAGACATGAAGCAGGCCTACGTTATTTTGATCAGCGGCGCGTCGAGCGGCTTTGGCCGCCTCAGCGCAGAGGCGCTGGCCAAGGCCGGCCACACGGTGTACGCCAGCATGCGCGAGACCGAAGGCAAAAACAAGGACAAGGTGGCCGACATGGCGCGTTTCGCGGCCGAACACGACGTCCACTTGCGCGCGCTGGAACTGGACGTGGGCAGCGAGACATCGGTGAACGCGGCGGTGCGCCAAGTGATCGCCAATCATGGCCGCATTGACGTGGTCATGCACAATGCAGGCCACATGGTCAACGGGCCGAGCGAGGCGTTCACCCCGGAACAGCTGGCCGAGCTGTACGACACCAATGTGCTCAGCACCCAGCGCTTGAACCGCGCCGTGCTGCCCCATATGCGGGCGGCCAGGAGCGGGCTGGTGCTATGGAATTCGTCGAGCAGCGTCGCCGGCGGCACGCCGCCCTGGCTGGGGCCGTATTTTGCGGCCAAGGCGGCCATGGACGCGCTTGCCATTGTGTACGCGCGCGAACTGGCGCTGTGGGGCATCGAAACGGCTATCGTGGTGCCGGGCGCCTTCACCAAGGGCACCAATCACTTCGCCAATGCGGGCACGCCGGCCGACAAACAGCGCGCCGCCGAGTACGACAACGGCCCGTACGCCGGGTATGCGGATAAGATCAGCGCCGCCTTCGACGCGATCGTGCCGGCCGACGCCGATCCGGCTGCGGTGGCGCGCGCGGTGGTGGACATCGTTGACCTGCCCGCCGGGCAGCGGCCGTTTCGCACCGTGGTCGACCCCAGCCACGACGGCGCCGATGTCGGCTTCGCCGTCACCGACCGCTTACGCGCGGAAATGCTGCACCGTACCGGCCTGAGCGAGCTACTGTCGGTGGATCTGAGCGCGCGTTAAGGTTACAAGCACGGGTACAGGCGCGCCGCCGGCCGGTGGCGCGCCGCCATCGCTTTTCAACAGTTAGCTGCATGTGTCGGCGCTGACAAACCGCCGACATGTTCCGTGATGCCGACGCCGGCTTGCTTGCCAAGCCCGGCCATTTGGCGGCGGCACCCTCCGCCCCGCCCTTCCATAATCCGATCAACGCCGCGCCGCCACTTGCGGTGTTACGGTTGACTTTGCCTTATCGCCCGTCCGCCGCGGCAGGGAACCATCTCTACTTTATCTGCAATTCATTAGCCAGGGCCTTGCCCTTGGTTCTTGAGACCGCCTCTTATCTCAACCAAGCCTATAATGTCGAGCGGCACCAAGTCGCGGCGAAACGATGAGCTACATGATAAAGCGCGCGTCCATTGCCCTGGCAAAACGGTCAACATGCGCCGGCGCGGCCGAGACGATGCCGAAAATATTAGGAACTGATCAAAATCATGAATAGCGCAATATTGGATGAGCTGCGCCAAGAAGCTAACGCCAAGTTGAACCCCAAAACGAAGACTGCGCTTGGCCAGTTCATGACCCCTTCCAGAATCGCCGAGTTCATGGCTGGCCTGTTTACGAACCATGGAGAGGGCGCCAGGCTGCTGGACGCCGGCGCCGGCATCGGTTCCCTCACAGTGGCCGCGAGCAAGGTTCTCACCCTTTCCGAGATCGATGCATGGGAAATCGATCCCATCATGCGCAGCTATCTGGAGCGCAACCTTAGCGGACTTTCAGGCGAACATCGGATTCACGCCGTCGACTTTATCCACGACTCGGTCGCTCGACTCGCAAACGGCCACATGGCCGGCTTCACGCATGCGATTTTGAATCCTCCCTACAAGAAAATAGCAACGTCATCCGAACATCGCTTGGCATGTCGGCAGGTTGGCATCGAGACGGTCAATCTTTATACGGCCTTCCTGGCGTTGGCGATCCTGCACATGGCGCCACTGGGAGAAATCGTAATCATTATCCCTCGCTCCTTCTGCAACGGTCCCTACTACAAGCCATTTCGTGAGCTCATGTTGGAGAAGTGCTCCATTGATCACATTCACATCTTCGAATCGCGCAACAAAGCATTTGAAGACGACCAAGTGCTCCAAGAGAACATCATTGTCAAGCTCGTTCGTGGCAAACCGCAGGGTCCAACCACTCTTTCGTTTTCGCACGATGCCACATTCGCGGAGGTTCATGAGCGCACGGTGCATTTTGATGAGATCGTCAAACCCAAGGACTTGCATTTATTTATTCATATTCCCACGGAAGTCGATTCCAATCGATGCCAAGCGATCTTCTCGCGCACGCTAAGCGAGATCGGCCTGGCGGTTAGGACGGGCCCGGTGGTCGACTTTCGCGTGAAGGCTTGGTGGAGCGAGAACCCAACCGATCAAACTGCGCCTCTGCTCTATCCGCACCACTTCACCCCAGAAAAATTTACTTATCCCCGTGCGCACAAGAAGCCGAATGCTTTGATCCGCTCGACTGAGGTCGACAAATGGCTGATGCCCAGCGGATTTTACGTGATCGCCAAACGTTTCTCGGCCAAGGAAGAGCGCCGTCGCGTAGTGGCCTATTTGGTGTCGCCGTCCGACCTGGAAGCGGAGATGATCGGCTTTGAGAACCACTGGAATGTTTTCCACGTCGACAAACATGGCATGGATGAAGAAACTGCAAAAGGGCTGGTCTGCTTCTTGAATTCCACCCAGCTCGACGATTATTTTAGAGTGTTCTCCGGCCACACGCAGGTGAATGCGACAGATTTACGCCACATGAAGTATCCGACGCTGGCGCAGCTGCGCCAGCTCGGCACGACGTATCGCTATGCGATGCCGCAGGACGAAATTGACGACAACCTCGACCGCCTATAATGACAACAAAAGAAGCAAGACTGGACGAAGCATACTCCGTGCTGGTGGACCTTGGCATGCCGCGGCAACAGTTGAACGAGCGCAGCGCGCTATGTCTTTTGGCACTTCTAGACCTGCGACCTGACGTGCCTTGGTCCGACATATCGACGCCTCTGATTGGGATTACCCCGATCATGGATTGGGTGCGCGACCACTATGAAAAGCACTACGCCCCGAACACGCGTGAAACTATCCGCCGCCAGTCGATGCACCAATTTATCGCAGGGGGAATTTGCCTCTACAATCCAGATTTGCCGGCTCGACCTGTCAACAGTCCCAAGGCGGTCTATCAAATCGAACCGAATTTGCATGCCGTGCTGCGTACGTTTGGCAGTGTCACCTACAAAAAACGCTTAAACCACTATCTGAGTGAGCGGCAGACGTTGGTGGAAAAATACGCGCGGGCGCGCGACATGAACATGATCCCGGTGACCCTGAAAGATGGTCGGAAAATATTGCTTACTCCGGGCGAGCACTCCGAGCTGATCAAATCGATCGTCAGCGATTTCGGCCCGCGTTTCGCGCCCGGCGCGGACCTGGTCTATGTGGGTGACACGGGCGACAAGCATGGCTTTTTCGACGAGCAATTATTGGCGAACCTGGGCATCGAACTCGACAACCATGGCAAAATGCCCGATGTCGTGCTCTACATGCGCGAGAAGAATTGGCTTTTGCTCATCGAGTCAGTCACCAGCCATGGCCCCGTCGACGCCAAACGCTACGGGGAGCTTCGTTCTCTCTTCGACAAGTGCACCGCCGGCTTGGTTTACGTGTCAGCATTCCCAAGCCGTAAGGTATTTTTGAAATACTTGGAAGTCATCGCTTGGGAATCGGAAGTGTGGGTGGCCGACGCCCCTACGCACCTCATCCATTTTAACGGCGTGAGATTCCTGGGGCCGTATGAACAGCCCGGCGCTGCCGCGGCATAACCGCGGTGCACGCGAGTGGCCAACCATGTGCTCAAGTTCTGCTCGACACAGGCGTAGGCTGCCGGGAATGGAAGTCGCCTGATGGCCTCGCGTGCATCCAATTCAACGATAGTTGCCCCTCGTCCTATCATACCAGACGCCCAAGGCATGCTTCGCGAGTATGCGGGCGACCGCTCTGACAATCACAACCGCTTTGCGCGACGACGCTTTCCATCGACTTCGTCCCGCATTCGCTTATTGTCTGCGGTGAAAGCGGTAAATGGCACCCTGAGCGCGAACGCGGCCCCGGCCGAGCGATGCCATAGGGCATGCCGCCAGGCAGCGCTTCCGCATTACCGAAAAGCGGAAATGACCACCAGGCCTCACTTCCTCGTGAGCCAGCCTCACCCTAAGTTATTCAGATGCAACGTATCAACATTAATGCAAAAACTGCAAGTCATGTTAAATTACACGCATTGATCTTGATCAAGAATCATGACGAAGGCGTGCCAACGTCTCTCTCAACCGCGACGTGGGGCATTCGATGAGTTTTGACGTGGACGACACGGGGCGGATCTGGAGCAAGCTCCAGCGCAAAGAAGATGAATTGAAGTGGGGTGGACAGATGCCTGGCTTCGGCCCGCGTCATGACAGCATGGGACGTCCCGCCAACTCATCTTCTCATTTCGCTGCCGGCTGGTCGCACCAGCAGATGGGCCGCGTGAATCGGGTCCGTATGGCGTTACGTGACTCCGGGCCGATGGCGCAAAGAATGGTCGAACAGACGCTCTCCGGCATCAACCTGTCGTCCATCTGGCATATCCTTATTGCGACGTGCGAGGATATCGCGCTTTATTATGGCGGCTCCGTCGTAGCGGGCGGATTGATTGGCGGAGTCGGCGGGGCGTTCGCCGGTGGCGTCGGCGCCATTCCAGGTGTGGCGGTCGGTGCGGCGGCCGGCGGCGTTGTCGGCGGCTGGGTGCTCGCCTTGCTGGGATTGAAGTCCTTAATCACAGGCGTGGCCCAGGCCATTCCGGATGCCTTGCGCTACTACGAAAAAGGCTTTCTTGAGGCATGGGGGCCGACGCGGCAAAATTCGCGATACGGCTTTAGCTCAGATACAAGAGGCGACCCTTCGTCCGCCGCCTTCCTTCTGGCCAACGGCCACGTCCTCATGGTATCCGCCATCCTAAGCGTATTGGCAGCTTATGTGATGAAGGGCAAGGGCGACATGTCGCTGCAACTGAAAGATATTCGCGGCAGCGGCCGCCTGGGGCCAAAAGTGGCGAGATGGGTCGAAGAGAACCAAGATAAGCTGCGACAACAATTCGGGCAGCGCACCCGAGGTCACGGGACGATACCCCCCGAAGCAGCCCCGCCGCCCAAACGCAGGCGCGAACCCGAGGAAGAACGAAAACCCGAGCGCCCCAATGGAATGCCGCAGAAAAGAGTGCCGTGTTTCAAAACGAACGGTTTGCCTCAAGGTAGCGTGCCCGAATTCGACCGCCAGCTCGCGGGCCAAGAAGCAGGAATTAACAAAATGACTGTAGAGGAATATGTTAACGGACGCGATGCGTTTGATTCACGCAAGTCGATGCGTGATCAAAAAATTGCGCGAAACGCGAGAGCGGATTATCAAACAACGCTAGGAAAAAAATTAACACGCCAATATCAAGCTGAGGGATTTTCACCGCAGGAAGCAAAACAAAAAGCTGCCGCAGAGGCAGCTGAAAAAATGAAAACGTTAGCGGCATTACATAACCCTGACATGGTGGCGGGTGGCAAGGATGTGATCAGCGACTTCGGGGATCGAAATATCAATTCGCGCATCGGCGCACAATGGAAAAAGGGAGAACGATTAGCTGAGTTGGACAAGGCCGCAAACGATGTTATGGAATCCATGGGTGGGAAAACTAAGATGAATGCTAAACTTGAACGATGCAGATGAGGAAAAAATGATGGACGAAAATTTCAAGTGCTTTTTAGAAGATTTTGGACCAGCCATCGATAAACGCCATGTGCCGCCATCAAGCATCGAGCGCTACCGTGGTAAACTGCCGGATCAGTTGTTAGCCTATTGGAAAGAGCATGGCTGGTGCGGCTATGCGGATGGCCTGTTCTGGACGGTTGATCCACAAGAATACGAGCCAGTATTGAAAGCTTGGATTGGCAACACACCATTCATGGAGAAAGATGCTTATCACATTATCGCTCGTGGCGCATTTGGAAAATTATATTTTTGGGGAGAAAAAACAGGCGACTCCCTTATGGTTTTTGCACCTGGATCTTATTGCATACCGAACGAATCTATATTCGTTGGCGATAAAATGAATTTCGGAATGCAAGTTTTTTTTGGCGGGCTTTCTCGTGGTGAGAATGACTTCGACGGCATGTTCGGCCCTGCACTCAAAAACCTTGGTCGCCTGAAACAAGATGAGATGTATGGTTTCGTACCCGCAATAGGCCTTGGTGGCGCCTCCACGCTCGACCACTTGCACAAAATTAAGGCGGTCGAGCATCTAGTATTGCTGGCACAACTTGAGTCATTGAACGTGATTACGTCACCGCCTCCCTGAGATATTTTTTTAATGATGCGGCCCGTATGGCCGCATTGCAAGACTACATATCATAAGGGTTCTAGGAGACGCTGAACAATCGAGGTTTTGAGCGGCAGCGAGATTTCCAGCGAACCGAATCTGCCCGGTCGCCGCAATTCAACATATGATGACGGCAAATCAGCTTTTAATCGGTAAAATTGTTATGGCGCCGCTGCTCTGATTTACACACACTACTGCGGCTTGTCACTTGAAAACTCTTCGCGTCAATCAAGATCGCAA
>JAZKGI010000007.1:0-107309 GCA_040385995.1 Pseudomonadota bacterium | reverse complement strand
CCGCCGCCGTCAAGCTCAGCCCGGCTGAAAAACACACGCCCATGATGCAGCAATACCTGCGCATCAAGGCCGAGCACCCCGCCATGCTGGTGTTTTACCGCATGGGCGACTTTTACGAACTGTTCTACGACGACGCCGAAAAGGCCGCCCGCATGTTGGGCATCACCCTGACCCAGCGCGGCGCCTCGAACGGCAACCCGATCAAAATGTGCGGCGTGCCCTTCCATTCGCTGGACGGCTATCTGGCCAAGCTGGTGAAACTGGGCGAGTCGGTCGCCATTTGCGAACAGATCGGCGACCCGGCCACCAGCAAGGGCCCGGTCGAACGCAAGGTGATGCGGGTGGTCACGCCCGGCACCTTGACCGACGCCGACCTGTTGCCCGAAAAAGCCGAGCGCCCGCTACTGGCGCTATGTGTGATCAGCCAGCGCAAGGTGGTCACCACCGGCCTGGCCTGGCTGTCGCTGGCCAGCGGCGCGCTCAAGCTGATGGAGTTCAGCGCCGACAACGCCGGCGCGCAAGCCCGGCTGCGCCACGAGCTCGAACGCATCGTGCCGGCCGAAATTCTGCGCGCCGACAATGGCGACCTGTTGACCCACGCCGGCGGCAACGTCAACCGGGTGCCAGACTGGCACTTCGACGTGGCCGGCGGCCACAAGGCGCTGCTCGATCAATTGGGGGTGGCCACTCTGACCGGCTTCGGCGCCGACGGCCTGGGCGCCGCGTTCGGCGCGGCCGGCGCGCTGCTGCGCTACGCCCAGTCGACCCAGGGTCGCGGCTTGCAGCACGTGCGCTCCCTGAGCACCGAGACGGAGACCGAATTCATCGGCCTGGACGCGGCCACCCGCCGCAATCTGGAGCTCACCGAAACCATTCGCGGCCAGGAGTCGCCGACCCTGTTTTCCCTGCTCGACCACTGCCGCACGGCGATGGGCTCGCGCCTGCTGCGCCACTGGTTGCACCACGCGCGGCGCGACCAGCAGGTGGCGCGCGCCCGCCACCACGCCATCGGCGCGCTGGCCGAGAGCGACGCCGGCGCCGCGCTGGCGCCGGTGCTGGCCCAGGTGCCCGACATCGAACGCATCACCACCCGCATCGCGCTGCTGTCGGCCCGCCCGCGCGACCTGGCCGCGCTGCGCGACGGTTTGCGCCAATTGCCGGCCCTGCGCCACGGCCTGCAACGCTGCTACCAGCCCGGCCCCGACGATGGCGTCAGTTTGCTGGCGGCGATACACGCCGCCCTTGCCACGCCGGATGCTTGCCTCGATTTGCTGCAACGCGCGGTGGCGCCCGAGCCGGCCGCCATGGTGCGCGACGGCGGCGTGTTCGCGCGCGGCTTCGACCCGGAACTCGACGAGCTGCGCGCGCTGTCGGAGAACGCCGGCCAATTTCTGGTCGAACTCGAAGCGCGCGAACGGGCCCGCACCGGGATCGCCAATTTGCGCGTCGAGTACAACAAGGTGCACGGTTTTTATATCGAGGTCACGCACGGCCAGACCACCAAGGTGCCGGACGACTACCGGCGCCGCCAAACCTTGAAAAACGCCGAGCGCTATATCACGCCCGAGTTGAAGCTGTTCGAGGACAAGGCCCTGTCGGCCCAGGACAAGGCGCTGGTGCGCGAAAAGCTGCTCTATGAGCAGCTGCTGTTCGATCTGGCGCCCCACATCGGCGCGCTGCAAACCATCGCCCAGGGCCTGGCCCAGCTCGACACGCTGGCCGCCCTCACCGAGCACGCGGTGCACCACAACTGGAACGCGCCGCAACTGGTGGCCGAGCCTTGCATCGAGATCGTCGAAGGCCGCCATCCGGTGGTGGAAAAGCAGATCGAGCGTTTCATCGCCAACGACTGCCGCCTGGTCAACGAACGCCGCCTGCTGCTCATCACCGGCCCCAATATGGGCGGTAAATCGACTTTCATGCGCCAGGTCGCCCTGATCGCGTTACTGGCCTACGTGGGCAGTTACGTGCCGGCGGCCAGCGCCGTGATCGGCCCGATCGACCGCATCTTCACCCGCATCGGCGCCACCGACGATCTGGCCGGCGGGCGTTCCACTTTCATGGTGGAGATGACCGAATCGGCCGCCATTTTGAACGCGGCCACCGAGCATTCCTTGGTGCTGATGGATGAAGTGGGCCGCGGCACTTCCACCTTCGACGGCCTGGCCCTGGCCTGGGCCATCGCGCGCCACTTGATCGACAGCAGCCGCAGCTTCACGCTGTTCGCGACCCATTATTTCGAATTGACCCAGCTGCCCGAGAGCCATCCCAGCGCCGCCAACGTGCATTTGTCGGCGGTCGAGCACAAGGACAGTATCGTCTTCCTGCACGCCGTGCAGCCCGGCCCCGCCTCGCAAAGTTACGGCTTGCAGGTGGCCCAGCTGGCCGGGGTGCCGCAGCCGGTGATCCGGGCCGCGCGCCGCCATCTGGCGCGGCTGGAGGCGCAAGCGCTCGACGCCACCCCGCAGCTGGACTTGTTCGCCGCGCCGTCGGCCGACCCGTACGCCGAGCCGGCCGACGAGCCGATCGCGTCGCCGGCGCCGCCCGACCCGGCCCTGGCCGCCTTGCTGGCCGCGTTCGACCAGCTCGACCCGGACGCGCTGTCGCCGCGCGAGGCGCTCGAGCAGCTGTACCACTTGAAGCGTCTGGCCGCGCCCACGCCGGCATGAGGCGCGCCCCGCTGCTGGCGGCCGCGCTCACCGCCTGCCTGGCCCATGGCGCGCCGGCCGGCGCGGGCGAGCCGTTCCAGTTCGGCGTGATCGGTCACCCGTTCAAGGGCGGCGCCGACGAGGGCGCGCTGCGCCTGGCGCTCAAGGAAAACGAACACGCCAAGGCGGCCTTCGTGGTGGCCAACGGCTTGAAGGCGAAGGGCGAGTCGTGCAGCGACCAGCTGTATAGCCAGCGCAAGCAGGTGCTCGACGAAAGCGCCGCCCCGCTGGTGCTGTCGGTGGCCGCCAGCGATTGGAGCGAGTGCAAAAACTCGCTGGGCCGCACCGCCGCGATCGACCGTTTGAACCGCTTGCGCGAGGTGTTTTTCGCTGACGACCAGTCGCTGGGAGCGCGCAAGATGGCGCTGTCGCGCTTGTCGTCCAACGCCAAGTTCCGCAGCTACGCGGAAAACGCTCACTGGGAATACGGTCAGGTGCTGTTTGCCACCATCAACCTGCCGGCCAACAATAATCACTTTCGCGCCGAGGCCGGCCGCAACAGCGAGTTCGAGGACCGGATCGTGGCCAACCGCTCCTGGCTCAAACGTCTGTTCGCCGTGGCCGCGCGCCAAAAGCTGGCCGGCATCGTGCTGTTTTCCGACGGCGATGTGGGCGTCTTGAAACAGGACGAGGGTGCGCCGCCCGGTGTCGGCAATCGCCAGGATGGCTTCGCGGGCACCCGGCGCCAGATCGTGGCCCTGGCCGAGAAATTCCCCGGCCAAGTGTTATTGATCGACGCCCAGGGCGCCGCGCCCGGCAAGGCGATCGCCTGGCGCGCCAATCTCGGTCATCTGAGTGTCGATGGCAAACGGGCCGCCGTGCGGGTTCACCCCGGCGCGGCGACCCTGTTTTCGCTGCCGGGCGCAGCCGAGCAGGCGCCGCCCTAAGCGCCGGCAAGAGCGCTTAGTGAATCGGGTGGGTGCGGAAGTGGTCGCCCGCTTCCTCGTCGCCGTCATCTTCGTCGTCATGGTCGTGACCATGGCCATGCGCGCCGTGCACATGGCCGTGGGCGATTTCTTCGTCGGTGGCGGCGCGCACTTCGGCCACCGTCAGCGCAAAGCGCAGCGCCATGCCGGCCAGCGGATGGTTACCGTCGAGCACCACCTTGTCGTCGGCGATATCGGTGACGGTGAAGATCATCGCTTCCTCGTCACCGGCATCGCTGTCAGGCATGCCTTCGAACTGCATGCCCACTTCGAGCGGGTCCGGCAGGCGGTTGCGCGGCTCGACCTTGACTAAGGCCGGGTCGTATTCGCCGAAGGCGTCGTCCGGCTCGATCTGAATGGTGTTCGAATAACCCACCTCTTTGCCGTCGAGTTCTTCTTCGATCTTGGGCAAGGTGTTTTCGTAATCGCCGTGCAGGTAGACCATGGGCTGGCGACCGTCTTCGATCAGATTGTCTTGGGCATCTGACAGTTTATAGTTGACAGTCACGACCGTGTTCTTGGCAATCTTCATTGTGCTTCCTTTCATTGTATAAGCTGGCAAATTATACCCCCAGCCGCCTGGACGCATGTGCATTCGTCATGGTTATAATGGCGCATGAAAAAACTCCCCCTCCTCGGCGACATCACGCCGGCGCAGTTTCTGCGCGATTACTGGCACAAGAAGCCCCTGCTGATCCGCCAAGCCATTCCGGGCTTTCGCGCCCTGCTCAGTGTGGAGGCGCTGGCCGCCCTGGCCGCGCGCGACGATGTCGAATCGCGCTTGATCAGCCGCGACAATGACCAGTGGAGCATGCGAGAAGGCCCGTTCGAGGCGCTGCCGCCGGCCCGGCAAGCGCAGTGGACACTGCTGGTGCAAGGCGCCAATTTGCACCACGCGGGCGCCGACGCGCTGCTGCGCCAGTTCCGCTTCGTGCCGGACGCGCGCCTGGACGATTTGATGATCAGCGTGGCCAGCGACGGCGGCGGGGTCGGCCCCCATTTCGATTCGTATGACGTGTTCCTGCTGCAAGCCGAAGGCCAGCGCCGCTGGCGCATCGGCGCCCAGAAGGATTTGAGCCTGGTCGAAGGTATGCCGCTCAAGATATTGAGCAAGTTCAAGCCGACCGAGGAATTCGTGCTGGAACCGGGCGACATGCTGTATTTGCCGCCCCACTACGCGCACGACGGGGTGGCCATCGGCGCCTGCCAGACCTATTCGATCGGTTTCCGCTCGCCGTCCTACCAGGAGCTGGGCGAAGCGTTCCTGCAATTTATGGCCGACTCGATCGATCTGCCGGGCCGCTACGCCGATCCGGAGCTGGAAGCGGCCAAGCACCCGGCCGAGATTTCGCGCCACATGCTCGCCACCATCGCCGAACAGTTGAACAAGGTGCGCTTCACCGAGGACGATGTCACCATTTTCCTGGGCGAGCATTTGTCCGAGCCCAAGCACAACGTGTTTTTCACCGGCCCGGCCAAGCCGCTCACGCCGCCCCGTTTCGCGCTGGCCGCCGCCAAAAAAGGGGTGGCGCTGTCGCGCAAGACCCAGATGCTGTACCGTGGCAAGCATGTGTTCATCAATGGCGAGTCGTTCGCCATCGGCCGGGCCGACAAGCAGACTTTGGAAGCGCTGGCCAATGCGCGCCAGCTCGACGGCGCGGCCCTGGCAGGCGCTTCGGAAGATGTGATGGAAGCCTTATACACTTGGTATCAGGACGGCTGGCTGGAGCTGGCCTCGCCGACTTCAAGCGCATGAGCGGCAAGGTCGGCATCAAGCAGCCCAATACGGAGGCGGAAATGGACAAGGACATGGACAAGGACATGGACAGGCAAGTGGTGAAGTTTGACGGCCGGCGCGAATTCGAGCAGCAGTTGCGCCTGTGCCTGGCGCGCGCCGAGCACACGCTGCAACTGTTCGATCCCGATTTTTCCCTGTGGCTGCTGGGCGCGTCCGATGTCGAGGCGATCCTGCGCACTTTCCTGGTCGGCAAGGGGCGGCTGCAATTGGCGACCCACAGCAATGCCCACCTGGAGCGCGACTGTCCGCGCTTGCTGCGCCTGCTGCATGATTTCGGCCATCTGATCGAATGCCGCCTCACGCCCAAGCATTTGCGCCAGCTGACCGATTCGTTTTGCATCGCCGACGGGCGCCATATCGTGCGCCGCTTTCACAGCGACCATTTGCGCGGCGAGGCGGCGTTCGACAGCCCCGTCGATACCGAACTGAGCACCGAACGTTTTCACGCGATGTGGGCCGAATCGGTGCCCGGATTGCATGTGAGTACAACCGGGCTCTAAATGCCGAATAACATTGCTCTGTTGAAGTAATTGATGCGACTGCACATTTTCGCCTCAATCCAATATTTAAAAGACAAGCAAAACATTGCGATATCGCAAAAATGTTATGAAATTGGCTCTTTACTCTATTGCTCGACCTCAAAAATCGCTATAATATTCGGTTAGGAAGTTTCCGTTGTCTGGCAGGCACCAAATGGTACGAAAAGCCTTCGAAGACGACCTAATGAGCGATAATTACCGGTAATTATTCATCGCAACATTGTTGATATATATTTGATTTAAATTAAGGAAAACCCATGAAAAAATCCCTGCTGATCGTTGCCCTGATGGCTGTTGCTCTGGCCGCTTGCACCAAAAAAGAAGAAGCGCCTGCTGCTGCACCAACTCCAGTCGCTGAAGTTGCTCCAGCACCAGCTGCCGCTCCTGCCGCTCCGATGGATAACGCCGCTCCTGCCGCCGCCGCTGGCGCCGCTTCGGACGCAGCCGCTGCTGCTTCGACCGCTGCTTCGGCCGCTTCCGATGCAGCTGCCGCTGCTTCGAACGCCGCTTCGGCCGCTTCCGCCGCTAAGTAATATTAGCGCGTTGTAAAAAAACCGACCTAAGGGTCGGTTTTTTTACGCCTTCACATTATCCGGCGCGCGCGTTCCAGCTTGAAATGGTGCGATGCGGAAAGATTTAACCACCAGCACAGCGCGCTCATGGTGAACGGCACAAAAAAGCCGACCCTCGGTCGGCTTTTTTACGCTTGTCGCGCTGGTCGTGCCCGTGATGCTTACTTGAGTTGCTCGTTGAGCAGGCTCAAGATCTTCTCGGCGGTTGGCGTGGCGTCAGGTTTGCCGTCGCCGCCCAGCACCGTCACCTGGCTGCCGCCACCGCCGGCTTTCACCGCGATCCGGTAACGCAGCGCTTCCTTGTCCTTGTCGGTGGTGCTACCCCAGCTAAACAGTTTCTTGAAGAAGCCTTCCTGCTTGCTGCCGTCGGGATCGACATAGCGCACGAAGTACACGCCCTGGGCCCGGTCGCGGTCTTCCACCGTGAAGCCGACCCGGTCCAGTGCCAGGCCAACCCGGCGCCAGGCCCGGTCGAAGCCATCGTCCAGCGCCAGCGACCGGGCCCCGGCCGCGCCTTGCAAGGTCGAATGCGGCGCTTGCGGCACGGCGCTGTCGACCGCCGTCTTCGCTTGCGCGTCGTCGCCGCTGCCCAGGCGCGTCATCAGCTTGGCCAGAAATTGCGCTTCCAGGCCAGGATCGTTGGGCCGGGCGGTCCAGATGGTGGTGTCTTTTTGGGCGCCGGTAAACACTTCCTCGGCGCCGCGGTGGCTGATGTAAATTTCGGTCGAGCCATCCGGCAAGCGTTCCAGGCGGGTACGGAATTTGTCGCGCTCGCCTGTCGAATACAGCGAATCGAATACCTTGCCGATGGTGTCGCGCACGAAGTCTTGCGGAATCTTGGCCCGGTTTTCGTTCCATTCCGTTTCCATGATGCCGGCGGCCGGCAAATCCATGGCCAGGGTGAAGCCGGAATCGACCCAGAATTGCTTCAACTGGGGCCACAGCACGTCCGGATTTTGCTTGACCACCAGCCAGCGCTGGTTGCCGGAGCGTTCCACCCGCACATTGTTGGCGAGCGCGGGCGCCACGCTGGCGGCGCCCACGGCGGCGGCCGGCCCCTGCCCTTTTTGTGCGTTGTAACCCGATGCCGTGGCCACCCCGTCCTTGGTGTCCGGCAGCGAATAGCGGTTGTCTTTTTGCAGCTGGGTCAGATCGGGCGGCACGTCCAGGGTCGATGCTTTTTTGGCCGATTTGTAATCGACCTTGTTGCCGCTAACGACGGAATTGATCATGCCGCAGCCGGTCAAACCGGCCACCACGGCGCCGATGACGAGACCGCGCGTGGCGCGCGAAGCGATGGCCGGGGCCGGATAAGGTTTGGTGCGAATAGTCATGTCGATACTGGATGAGAAGCCAAAAGCGGCTGAAATTGAGGGAGGCCGGGCCGCCGCGCGTCGGCGACGGCGGCCCGGGCGGTCGCCGCGGCGCTTACGCTACTGCGCCGCCCTCGCGCAGCGCCGCCCGCACGCTGTCGTGGTAGGCGGGGTCCAGCGCCACCAGCGGCAGGCGGATGCCGGCCGGCATGCGGCCCATCTCGGCCAGCGCCCATTTCACGGGCACCGGATTGGGCTCGACGAACAGTTTGGCGTGCAAGGGGATCAGCGCGTTGTTCAGGGCGATCGCCTCGGCGATGCGCCCGCCCATGGCGGCCGCGCACAATTGACGCATGGCGCGGGGCGCCACGTTGGCCGTCACCGAAATATTGCCCTGGGCGCCGCACAACATCAAGGCCATGGCGGTGGCGTCGTCGCCCGAATAGACGGCGAAGCCGGCCGGCGCCAGACGCAGCAAGTCGGTGCCGCGCGCCAGGTTGCCGGTCGCGTCCTTCACCCCGATCACATTGGGCAAGGCCGCCAAGCGCAAGATGGTGTCGTTCGACATGTCGGCCACGGTACGGCCCGGTACGTTGTACAGGATCACCGGCAAGTCGACCGCCTCGGCGATGGTCTTGAAGTGCTGGTACATGCCTTCCTGGCTGGGGCGATTGTAATACGGCACCACCAGCAGGGCGGCATCGGCGCCGGCCCGCTTGGCGAACTCGGTCAGCTTGATCGCCTCGGCGGTCGAATTGCCGCCGGTGCCGGCGATCACGGGGATGCGGCCCTTGACGTGTTCGACTGTGGCCTCGATCAAGGCGCAATGCTCGTCCACGCTCACGGTGGCCGATTCGCCCGTGGTGCCGACGATCACCACGCCATCGGTGCCTTCGGCGATATGCCAGTCCAACAGCGCGCGCAAGCCGGGATAATCCAGGCTGCCGTCAGCGTGCATGGGGGTGACGATTGCTACAATGCTACCCTTAATCATCATAAGTATATCGCGCAGATAAATAAAACAACGATTGTAGCGGATCGTCCGCACCCGTGGTACATCCGGCCGGAATATGGCGCTTAAAACGGCGTCAGCAATGCCGCCTGGCGCGGAAAATCGGCGCGCACCGCGCACAATCTTTGCACCATGGCCGCGCTCGGATGGTCGACCCGGCCGTCTTCGAAGGCCACCACGCGCAAATCGAGCTGGCGCGCCCAGTCCAGCAATTCACCCGGCGCCAGCAAGAAGTGGGGGCTGGACGGCTTGCCGAAATCGGCATTGCCGGCGGCAAAAGTTTCATAAATCAAGACGCCATCGGCCGCCAGGCTGGCGCCGATCTCGCCGAACAGGGGCCGGTGCAGATAATTGCTGACCACGATGCCGGCGAAGCGGCCCACCGCGAACGGCCAAGCCGCGCCGGCCGCCTCCAGATCGAACTGGGCGGTGACGATGCCCTGCCCGGCCGCCTGTTCCAGCGCGGCGCCGTCGCGGTCGAGCGCGATCACGTCATGGCCCAGGGTGGCCAAATGGCGCGCATGGCGGCCGTTGCCACAGGCGAGATCGAGCACTTCGCCGCTCGGTATCAGGGGTGCGAAGCGGCGCACCCAGGACGACACTGCTTCCGTCATAACATCCTCGATCATATTAAAAATTCACAAAACCGTTGAGCCGGCGTCCATTCGGTCTGGTACGGTGGCTGCCCCGCCGTCCGCGCTCAGGAATACGACAACCCCATCGCCTCGCGCACGTCGCGCATGGTTTCCTGGGCCAGCTTGCGGGCCGTGTCGTTGCCGTCGGCCACGATGGCGCGCACCAGGGACGGGTCGTCCAGATACTGCTGGGCCCGTTCATGCATGGGTTCTTGCTCCTTGATGATGGCGTCGATCACCGGCTGCTTGCATTCAATGCAACCAATGCCGGCCGACTTGCAGCCCTTGACCACCCATTCCTTGGTGTCGGCATCGGAATAAACCGCGTGAAATTGCCAGACCGGGCACTTGGCCGGGTCGCCGGCGTCGGTGCGCCGCACGCGGGCCGGGTCGGTCGGCATGGTGCGGATTTTTTTCGAGACGGTGTCCTTGTCCTCGCGCAGCGCGATCGCGTTACCGTAGCTCTTGGACATCTTGCGCCCGTCCAGGCCGGGCAGGCGCGAGGCCACCGTCAGGCGCGCCTGCGGCTCGACCAAAATGAGCTTGCGGCTGCCTTCCAGGTAACCGAACAGGCGTTCGCGGTCGATCATCGACAAGCTTTGGGCGTCGTCGAGCATGGCCTTGGCTTGCTCGAGCGCGGCGTCCTTGCCGTCTTGCTGGTATTCGGTGCGCAGCTCGTTGTACAGCTTGGCGCGCTTGCTGCCCAGTTTTTTCACCGCGTCCTGGGCCTTTTGCTCGAAGCCGGGTTCCTTGCCGTACAGATGATTGAAGCGGCGCGCGATCTCGCGCATCATTTCAATATGGGGCACCTGGTCGTCGCCCACCGGCACCTGGCTGGCGCGGTAAATGAGCACGTCGGCCGCTTGCAGCAGCGGATAGCCGAGAAAGCCGTAGGTGGCCAAATCCTTGTTGCTCAAATTCTCGATCTGGTCTTTGTAAGTGGGCACCCGCTCCAGCCAGCCGAGCGGCGTGGCCATCGACAGCAATAAGTGCAGTTCGGCGTGCTCGGGCACCTTGGACTGGATGAATAGCGTCGCTTGCGAAGGATCGACCCCGGCCGCCAGCCAGTCGACCAGCATGTCCCAGGTGCTGCGCTCGATGATGGTGGGGTCGTCGTAATGGGTGGTCAAGGCATGCCAGTCGGCCACGAAAAACAGGCAGGGCAGCTCGGTCTGCATCCGGATCCAGTTTTTCAAGGCGCCATGATAGTGGCCAAGGTGCATGGAGCCGGTGGGGCGCATGCCGGAGACGACGCGGTCGGGGTACATGATGGGATTAGCTCAACAGAAGAGTAAGGGGAGAAACCAGAAGCCGCAGCACCGAGTCGGCGGCTGTCATCAGCGGCACCACCCAGATGCTGAGGACCTTAAAATAAATCAGGCCCAGCACGATGAAAAAACCGTAGGGCTCGATGCGCGCGAACGGCAGGGCCAGCCGGTCGGGCAGCAGGCTGGTGACAATGCGGCCGCCGTCGAGCGGCGGGATCGGCACCAGATTGAAGGCGAACATGAGCAGGTTGACCACGATCCCGGCCCGCGCCATGTCATTGAAAAACGGTTCCGTCACCCCGACCCCGTGCAACAGCACCGCCAGGATCATCCACAGCAGCGCCATCGCCGCGTTCGAGGCGGGACCGGCCAGGGCCACCCACGCCATTTGCTTCTTGGGATTGCGCAGTTTTTCAAACACCACCGGCACCGGCTTGGCATAGCCGAACACAAACGCGCCCGAGGTGGCCAGGTACAGCGCCACCGGAATGATGACGGTGCCCAGCGGATCGATATGCTTGAGGGGGTTCAGGCTCATGCGCCCGGCCAGGTAGGCCGTGCTGTCGCCGAAATACTTGGCGGCGTAAGCATGGGCCGCTTCGTGCAGGGTGATGGCAAAAAGAACCGGCAGCGCATAGACCGCAATGGTTTGGATGATGTCGTTCATGATCGCGATTCTAACAGAGCGGGCCGGGTCGGCTTGAGCGGCCGGCAAATGGCCGTTAAGCGGTCGGTGAGCCGGCGCCAAGCGGCACCCAGCTTTCCCGCCGCCGGCCCCGCCGCCGGCCCTATAGGCCCAGCGCGGCGGGGTCGCCCCGGCCCTGGCGCACCAGCACCGCTTGCTCGCCGCTCAAGTCGACCACGGTGGTCGGCTCCAGGCTGCACGCGCCGCCATCGACAATGAGTTCGATATGTTTTTCAAGTCGCGCGCGGATGCTGTCGGCGTCGGTCAGGGTCTCTTCATCGCCCGGCAAGATCAAGGTAGTGCCCAGCAGCGGCTGGCCCAGCTCTTCCAAAAGCGCTTGCACAATGCGGTTTTCCGGCACCCGCAGCCCGATCGTCTTGCGCGACGGGTGACTGAGCCGCCGCGGCACTTCGCGCGTCGCTTCCAGAATGAAGGTGTAGGGGCCGGGCGTGGCCCCTTTGAGCAGGCGGAACTGACGATTGTCGACCCGCGCGTAGACCCCGATTTCGCTCAAATCGCGGCACAGCAAGGTCAGATGATGTTTCTCGTCGATGCCGCGGATGCGGCGCAGGCGCTCGACCGCGCCCTTGTCGTCCAGATGGCATACCAGCGCGTAACAGGAATCGGTGGGCAAGGCCACGATGCCGCCGGCGTGGATGATATGGGCGGCTTGCTTGATCAGGCGCGCCTGGGGATTGTCGGGGTGAACTTGGAAAAATTGACTCATGTGGCCCTGTGTGCGGCATCGGCGTGATGCCTACTAAAAATATTGTCCTTATTGTACGCGCAAGGCGGCGATACGCGCCTCCAGCGGCGGGTGGCTGGCGAACAGGGCCGACCAGCCGTGGGCGCCGCCGTTGATGCCGAACGCGTTCATCGATTGCGGCAAGCCTTCGTCCGTCTGCCCGCTCAGGCGCTTGAGCGCGCGCATCATGGGCGCGGGGCTGCCGAGCAGCTTGGCCGAGCCGGCGTCGGCGCGAAACTCGCGCTGGCGCGAAAACCACGCCACGATCAGGGAGGCGGCCAAGCCGAACACGATCTCGCACACGAACACGGTGACCGTGTAACCGATGCCGGGGCCGCGCTGCTCGCCATTGCCGCGCAACAGCATTTTGTCGACAAAAAAGCCCACCACCCGCGCCAGAAACACCACGAAAGTGTTGACCACGCCCTGGATCAGGGTCAGGGTGACCATGTCGCCATTGGCGACGTGGGCGATTTCGTGGCCCAGCACCGCTTCCACCTCGTCGCGCTGCATGCCGGCGAGTAGCCCGGTCGATACCGCCACCAGGGCCGAATGCTTGAACGCGCCGGTGGCAAACGCGTTGGCGGGGCCGTCGTACACGGCCACCTCCGGCATGCGGATGCCGGCCCGCTCGGCCAGCGTGCGCACCGTGTTGAGCAGCCACGCCTCTTCGGCCGAAGCGGGCTGGGCAATCACGCGCGCGCCGGTGCTCCATTTGGCCATCTGCTTGCTGATCAACAGCGAAAAGATGGCGCCGGTGAAGCCCACCACCAGCGAAAACATCAGCAAGCTGCCCAGATCGAGGCCGGAGGCGGCGCCCGGGCGGCCGATGCCCAGCAGCGACAGCACGATCGACAGCACCAGCAGCACCGCCAGATTGGTGGCCACGAACAGCACGATGCGTTTCATCACAATCTCCCGTATGCGATTGGATCGATCACCGAGATCGATCGGATCAACCAGCTTCTCAGCATCGACAAGATGAGGCTCGGGCCTGAAAAAACAAGGCCGGTCGGTCCATACCGGTTCCGGGACGGTGCCGCCGGCCTTGCCCGGCCGCGCCGGGGCACGCGCCGCACTTGCACCAGGCAGGCCGCGAGCGCCCCGCACAGCAGCGGGCCGCCCGCCAGCCGTAGCACGTTTTCAGGGGGGATGCACAGCATGCTGATGTCTGCCAGTGTCAAGCACATGCTGTGCACGGCCTTGGGGCCGAAACGCCGGGTAGACGGCACCAGGGCGAACGCGGCGACAAACGCGATGAAATGATAAAACGCGCAGATCTGGCCGTTCAACAATCCGGCCTCGCGAAAGCCCGCGCTGGTCGCGTCGGTGGTGCCGTACAGGGTGGTGGACAAGAACAGCGTGACGTATTGCCAGTAGCAAAATATGGCATACCACTCAAAGAGCTTGACCAGGGCCAGCTGTTTCATGGTGAGCGGCATCTCGCGCACGGCTTGCCCGATCTCCAGCAAGACCGCCTTCACGCCCCGGCGCTTGGCGCGCAACGTATTCGCCCTGATCCTGCTGGCGTCGTTCGGCGCCGCCTTCGCGAGTGGCAAGCCGGCCGTTCGGGCGGCGGTGTTGCATGCGGCGTGAGCATGCGGCGCCGGCTCAAGCTCATTCGGCGCTGCTTTCCCGACCTGCCATCGAAACCCGCCTGACCTTGTCAGCCAACGAATGGCCCACATGGCGTTGGAAATTCAGACCACGACACCGATTCATGAAAGCTTCGGGCTAGCGCAGCAGACGCCGCTCCAGGCAGCTGCGCACTTCTGGCCAGTCGAGGTCGGTGATGGCGTACAGCACGCTGTCGCGCACGTGGCCGGTCCAGGTGATGCGGTCACGCCGAAGCACCCCTTCGCGCGGCGCCCCCAGCTTCGCGATTGCCGCCTGGCTGCGCAGATTGCGCGCGTCCGTCAGCAGTTCAACCCGACGCGCGCCACGCCCGAAAGCATATTCCAGCATCAGCAGCTTCGACGCCGCGTTCGCATAGCCGGAGCGCGCGTCGGGGTGCAGGAAAGTGGCGCCGATTTCCACGCACCGGCGTTCAGCCTTGATGTTGAGGAAGCTGCTGGTGCCTACCACTGCGTTGCTCGCCACGTCGCGGATTGCAAAGGCCAGCCATTGCCCGGCAGCCATCTGGCCGCTCAGACTGTCCCACCAGGCATCGAATTGGGCGCCCTGACCGCTCATGGCAAACAAATCCCACGCTGCGGCGTCGCAATCGAGGGCCTGGCCCACCGCCGTCTTGAGCTGCGGGCAGTAGGGTTCGAGTCGGACATGGGGGCCAGTCAGCGTGACCTGCTCCAAATTGAAAAGCTGATTTGCCATGATATTCATTTAAAATATTGCAATACTGGCAATTATGGCGTGATTATTGCGCGTACGCAAGTCAAGCAGTCCCTTACCCGGCATGTGGGTCTGGCGCATCGACAGCGAAAGTGCTGGCGCCAGCGCCGGTAAAGCTCGCTGAAGGCGTACGCCGGCGACACGCCCATCAGCGGGGCCAGTTCAAAGGCTGACAGCGCGTATGCTGCTGCCAGGCTGGTGCCGGCTTCGCGTACGTCTCCTCCAATTTTTTTAGATATCGCGGTGGCGCGCTACCACCGGCCTGCGCGGGCGCGGATGCAACGGTCTCTGGCGGCTGGACATTGTCGCTGCCGACGCAGCAATACAACTGATCGGGTAACTGGGCGCCCCACACCACCAGCGGCACTTGGCGCGTGGCCAGCGCGTTGAGCTGTTCATGCCGGCCCCACTGCCCCACCAGGATGATGCCGATGGCGCGGCCGGAATCGACCGGCGCCGCCGCCGCGCCCAGCTCGTCGGTGCCGATGCGCGAGAACAGCATCTCGAAGCCCTGCTCGGTGAGCGCGTCGGCCAGGCCGCCCAGCATGGCCAATAGAAACGGGTCGGACAAATCCTGGCGCGTGGCGCGCTCGAACGGAATCATCACGCTGACGGTACGATTTTGCTTCGTGCGCAGGTTTTGCGCGCCGACGTTAATTGAATATTGAGCGAGCGGGCCAGTTCCAGGATGCGGGTGCAAGTTTCCTGGTTGACCAGCGCGCTGTGGTTGAGGGCGCGCGACACCGTGGCCGTGGACACGCCGGCCAGGCGGGCCAGATCGGCCATCTGCGGGCGCCGCGGCGGCGCGGCGTTGGCCACCGCCCCCCGTCCGGTGCTGGCCATGCGCGCCTAAAACCAGTCGTGCCAGACCGGCGTTACATTGGCCGGCAGCGGCGGCAACTGGGCGAAGTCGACCCGCGACTCGCCCGGCCCGTGGAAATCGGTGCCGCGCGAGGCCAGAAAACCGTAGTCATTGGCCAGGCGCGCGTACTGGGGATACTGGTCCGGGCTGTGGCTGCCGGTGACCACCTCGATCGCGCGCCCGCCCAGCTGTTTGAACTCGTCGAACAGCGCCCCTTGCGCCAGATCGGTGAAACGGTAGCGCCCCGGATGGGCGATCACGGCCACCCCGCCGGCGCCATGGATCCAACCCACCGCCTCGGCCAGCGAGGCCCAGCGGTGTGGCACATAGCCCGGTTTGCCTTCCGACAGGTACTTGCGAAACACATCGGCGATATTGGCGCACTTGCCCGATTCGACGATGTAGCGCGCGAAATGGGTGCGCGACATCAAGTCCGGATTGCCCACGTATTTGAGCGCGCCCTCATAGGCGCCGGGAATGCCGGCCAAGGCCAGCTGGGCGGCGATATCGCGCCCGCGCAGGTCGCGTCCGGAGCGGGTGCGGGCCAGGCCGGCGCACAGCGCCGCGTTGGTCTCGTCGATGCGCAAGCCGACGATATGCACCGTCTCGTTGGCCCAAGTGATCGAAATTTCAACCCCGGCCACGAAACGCATGCCGTTTTCCTGGGCCGCCAGGCGCGCCGCCGCCACCCCGGATACTTCGTCATGGTCGGTCAGCGCCCACACATCGACGCCGGCGCGGCGCGCGTGGCTGGCCACCGCGGCCGGGGTCAGCAAACCGTCGGAAATATTGGAGTGGCAATGAAGATCTACATTTAACATACAAACACGGCGCCCTGGGCGAATCGATCACAAGGCTTCATTGTACGCTGCCTGCCCGCGCACGAGGCGGACCGGAGCATCCAGCCCCCGGCTCTGCCCGCGCTCGCAGCCTGTCGGACTTGGGGAGTCGAAGCGAAAACACAGGCTGCTAACGCAGGAACGCTTCGATCATCTGCGCCAGCGCGGCCGGCTGGTCGTGGTGCAGCATGTGGCCGGCGTCGGCCATCATGCGCGTTTGCACTTCGCGCAAAAAGCCCAGGCGGCGGTCGATTTCCAGACGCGCCTGCGGTTTCGGCCCCATCCACTGCCACATATTGGTGTCCTCGGCCTCCACCCACAGCACCGGCGCCGTGATGGCGGCCCAGCAAGCCATCATTTCCTCGACCCGGTACAGCAGCGGACTGGGGCGCTTGTGCAGCGGATCGCCCAGGATTTCCCATTCGCCTCGCGCGTTGGGCGCCGACCAGTGCGCCGACAGGAAATCGGCGCGCGCATCGGTCAAGCGCGGATTGGTTTTTTGCAGCCGGGCGGCCACCGCTTGCCGGCTCGGATAGGCGCGCATCTCGGCCGGCTGGCGCAATTGGTCGAGCCAGGCCGCGTAGCGCCCGGGCGCCTGCTCGGGCCGGCTAGCCTGCAAACCGAAGCCTTCCAGATTGATCAGGCGCCGGATGCGCCGCGGGCGCACTCCCGCGTACAGGCTGACCACGTTGCCGCCCATGCTGTGACCGAGCAGATCGACCGCCTGGCCGGGCGCGAAATGGTCCAAAATGACGTCCAGGTCGGCCAGATAGTCGGGGAACCAATAGGTGTCGTTGGCGATGCGCTCGCTCAAACCAAAACCGCGCCAGTCGGGCGCGATCACGTGCCAATCGCCCTGCAAGCTGTCGACCACGAACTGGAACGACGCCGACACATCCATCCAGCCATGCAGCATGAACAGCTTGGGCGCGCCTTCGCGGCCCCAGTGCCGCACATGGCAGGACAAGCCGCGCACGGTTAAAAATTGCGAACGGGAAGGTTTCATGATCTGCCTTGAAAGTGGGGCCGGCGTCGCCATGTTGTGTCAACCCCTGGGCCAGGATGGCGCGGCGAATAAAAGTACGACCGTTCGGTAATTATACCGTATCGGCGCCGAGTCCGGGCGCCGCCGGCGCGCCTTGGCACAGGCCGGCAACAGCGTAAAATAGCGTCATGCGGCGCGCTTTGGCGTGCGCCTGTGTCAATCGTTTTCAATCGCTTTCAATCGTTTCCAACCGCTTTCAACCATTCACCGGCAGGCACGATGACCATCTACCAATTGGGCGCCGACGCGCCACAGATTGACGCCAGCGCGTACGTGGCCGAGAGCGCCAGCGTGATCGGCAAGGTGCGGCTGGCGGCGCACTGCTCGGTGTGGTTTGGCGCCACCATTCGCGGCGACAACGACAGCATCGCCATCGGCCGCGGCAGCAATGTGCAGGATGGCGCGGTGCTGCACACCGACCTCGGCTATCCGCTGACGGTGGGCCAAGGCGTCACCATCGGCCATCAAGCCATGCTGCACGGATGCAGCATCGGGGACGGCGCCCTGATCGGCATCCAGGCCGTGATATTGAACGGCGCCCATATCGGCCAAGGCTGCCTGGTGGGCGCCGGCGCCCTGGTCACCGAGGGCAAGCGCTTCGACGACCACATGCTCATCATCGGCAGCCCGGCCAAGGCGGTGCGCGCGCTCACGGCCGAGGAACGCATGCGGCTGCAAGGCAACGCCGACACTTATGTACAGCGCGGCCAGCTATTTAAGACGCAACTTAACAAGATCGGATAACAGATGAGCACTGAACCCATGAGTACCACCCCGACAGCGGCGCCGGACACGCTGCAAAAATTCATCTTTGACAATGCCGCCGTGCGCGGCGAGTTCATCGACATTTCCGCCACCTGGCGCGAGGTGCTGTCGCGCCAAAGCTATCCGCCGGCGGTGCAAGCCGTGCTGGGCGAGATGGTGGCGGCGGCCGCCCTGCTGTCGGCCAACCTCAAGTTCAACGGGTCGATCATCATGCAAATCCATGGCGACGGGCCGGTGCGGCTGCTGGTGGTGGAATGCGATTCGGCGCTGCGCCTGCGCGCCACCGCCAAGCTCGACCCGCAAGCGCACATCGCCGACGACGCCAAGGTGCGGGCGCTGCTCAACGCCCACGGCAAGGGCCGCTTCATCATCACGCTCGACCCGGCCGACAAGCTACCCGGGCAGCAACCTTACCAAGGCATCGTGCCGCTCGACGGCGACGACGTGGCGACCGTGATCGAGAACTACATGCTGCGCTCGGAACAGCTGGACACCCGCCTGTGGCTGGCCAGCGACGGCAGCACCTCGCGCGGCTTGCTGCTGCAAAAACTGCCCCACCACGGCGGCAACGCCGAGGCCACGTCGCTGTCGCAGGACGAGGCGCTGGAAACCTGGAACCGGGCCGTGATGCTGGGCGCCACCTTGCGCCCGCAAGAAATGCTGGACACCGACATCGGCACCCTGATGCAGCGTCTGTTCTGGGAAGAGACGATCCGCGTGTTCGACCCCGTGCATCCGCAGTTCCACTGCACCTGCACCCGCGAAAAAGTGGGCAATATGCTCAAGATGCTGGGTCAGGCCGAGGTCGACAGCGCGCTGGAAGAACTGGGCCACGTGGGCGTCGATTGCGATTTTTGCGGACGCCACTACGATTTCGACAAGGTCGACTGCGTGCAACTGTTCGCCACCGACGCGCCGGCCGAGCTGCTTATTCCGGTCGGCGACATCAAACATTAAGCGGTGAAACCGGGGATAGGCATATCCTTCACATTCCACGGCGGCAGCGCCTCGACCTGGTCCACGGTTGGCGCGGCCGGCAGCTCGCGCAACACGCGGATCGCGTTCTCGGCACGGTTGTTGTCATTCGGCAGCCGCGCTCTTGAAGCAGGGGTTGGCCCACAGTACAATTGACTTATTCGCTGCGCTAACCGCCCTCTTCCCGACCAGATGAATCCCTCATGTTCACCAATCGAACTTCGGAGCAGCCAATGACCTACAACGAAACCGCACGCCTTATCGAATTGCGCGAGTCGGGCATTCTGGACACTCCTAGAGAGCAGGCGTTCGATGACATCGCAAGCCTGGCAGCGGCTATCTTCCGTGCGCCCATCGCAGCCGTGTCTTTCATCGACGACCGCAGGCAGTGGTTCAAATCCATCGTTGGTATGGATTTGCCCGAGGTGCCACTTGGCATCTCGCTTTGTCTACACACACTCCGTCTCCCGGGGACGGTCTTGGAAGTGCCTGACACCTTGAAAGATCCGCGGTTCGTCGGCCACCCCATTGTGGACGGCGCCCCGAGGGTTCGCCTGTATGTCAGCGCGCCTATCCTCAGCAGCAGCGGACTAGCGTTGGGAACTGTGTGTGCAATGGACATGGCCCCGCGCGCGGTCACCCGGCAGGAAATCCAAGCGATCGAATCGCTGGGACGTCAGGTGACAGCCCACCTCGAGCTTCGTTCTGCACTGCGTGGCATGGAGCGCGAAGGCATGACCGACTACTTAACTGGGCTTTGGAACCGACGGGCGTTTGACCGCCGGCTGGGGGGCGAATGGAACTTGCACCGTATCAGCGGCAAACCGTTGTCCCTTCTCGCCATCGATCTGGACCACTTTAAACGCATCAACGATACCTTCGGTCATCCAGTGGGGGACGAGGTGCTGGCCAGGACCGCCAAAGTCATTCGTAGCTCGGTGCGGGAGAACGATTTGGCCGCTCGATTCGGAGGGGAAGAGTTCACGGTAATACTTCCCGGCACCACCGCACAACAGGCAACAGTAGTAGCAGAAAAGATTCGCGCCGCCATCGAAACTGCCCGCTGGACTCACGCCCCGGTCACTGCAAGCATCGGGCTAGCAACCCTCACGCCAGTTCAGGGCGGCTCTGCACCTAGCCTGATGCAACACGCTGATCGGGCGCTATACGAGGCTAAGCACGCGGGGCGTAACCGCGTTGTCGGGGCCTGACGCCGCCGTTGTCACCTCAGGCTTTGCCCCAATGGGGCTGTACGGCGCGGGTGCTTGCGCCGTTTGGCTGAGGGTGGGCAAACGCGGTTCTGTCGCGTTGTTCATGGCGTCATTCGCTGTTGAACCGGCGCCCCCAGGGTTGAGCAATATCCCGGCTTTCCGTTCTGCTGCACTGTAATCCGCTCGCTCACGCGGTCATGTCGGCGGCGCAATTTCCAATTTCCATGGCGTAGCGGTTGAGCCAATCGCGGATATTGCGGCTTTCGAGCAGCAGCTCGCCGCGACGCGCGATGTCCCCGCCCGGCATGGCGCCCATGATGTTGCGTTCATATCCCGGCTCCGATGTTTCGGGCTGGGTGCCCAGAAAATCCCACCACGGCGTGGTGCGCCTGTCGTCCAGGCCCAGCAGATGGGCGAACTCGTGAGATGGCGACCAGACCAGGTCCGCCGGCGAGCCGCTATACATGAAATACATGGTTGCGCCCCGCACCGAACTTTGATCGACACTGCCGCCCGTTCCGACGACGATTTGCGCGCGCGTGGCGTCGGTGGCCCCGCCGGTCACCACGTCGAGACGGCAGGTGGAACCGTAGCCGTCGGCGAAGGTGGCGTTCCAGACCCGCTCGATATCCTGGCGCATGGCTTGCGCCACTTGCGCGCTGGCGGCGGGACCTGAGAATTGCACCCGCGCCACGATATCGATCTGATTCCCGTGCCACGCCACCGTCACGCCCGTATTGGGGTTGGCGCTGCCGTTGGGAACGCGACGCCGGCAAGGACGCGATAGCATGATGGGAATGGGCGGATACAGCCCTTGACGCTGGATCATCGGCCGCGCGCGCGATTGCTGTTGGATCACGTGCGTCAACTCATGGGCCAGTAGTCGCTTACCACCCGCCGTGCCGGGCTCATACATTCCGGCGTTAAACACGATGTGGTTGCCCGCCGTGTAGGCGCGTGCTTGCAAGGCTTGCGCCGACCCCGCCGCTTGCGTATCGGTATGAATGCTGACGCGGCTGAAGTCGTGCTGAAAACGGCTTTCCATGAACGCGGCCGTTTGCGGGTCCATCGCATGCCCGCCCGCCAGCGGCTGGGGTGCGCCCGGCGCAGTGTCGGACGCGGTAGCCGACGCGGTAGCCGACCCGGTAGCCGGCGCGGTAAGCGACCCGGTAGCCGGCGCGGTAGCCGACGCGGTAGCCCGTTGGCTACCCACGCCTGCTTTTGGCAGCGCGGACGCCGGCATCGCCAGCACCCGTTCGGCGACCCGGTACGCTTCCTGCTCATCCCGGTCGCCTGGACCGGCGTCGAGATGCCGTGCCAGGCCGGCACGCCGGGTAGCGCTTACGCCCTGCCGCTGGCCGGCCGGCTTTTGCTTTGATGCGAACTCGCGCATGCCGTTGTCCTCGCTGTGTGGAGTGCCACTGTGCTGATCTTATATGGGCTGCCTTGGCAAGCGTAACGGCGCGCGGACATAGCGCACTCTGTTTGATCTGACGCAAGCTTTAGCGCCAGGCTGACGCGATTGCTAGACAGCTGTTGCGGAACCACAACGTTTGTTGCCCTTAGTCAGATTTTTCTTCATGTTGACTTTACATTGGTGCACTTTCGCCGCCTACCCCTGGCCACCATAGTGCGCCGCTGCGCCAGCACAGTGCATAACCGGTAACATTTGCATAAAATGTCATAAAATATGCGCCACGATATTCATCGCGCGCATTTCAGAAATCGGATATCGAAATTGGACGAGCGACCCTGCTTGCGCTATTGTGCAATGCAACATAGCTTATTTTTGGAGTCCGATCATGTCCACCATCACCACTCAATTTGCTTCCGACACCCAGCCTTTGCGCGCGTATGCCGTCAACGTCGGCCACGCCGCACGTGCCCTGCTGGCCGCCTTGTTGGCTGTCAATACCATCCCGGTCGAGACGGCAGTCGCTGCCGTGTCCAGCCATGACACTGAAAGCGCCTTCGCGTTCGGCGGCGCTGACGCGTTGATGCCCAACCTGACCACCGAACTGCGCTTCATGGCGTCGCGCGCTTAAATTTTGCATCCAAGAAAACTTATGTCCTCGTTTGACATCCTGATCCTTGCTTTGATTGCCGGGAGCGTTTTAGTGCGTCTTTATTTTTTGTTTTCGGGGCGCATGCCGCACGAAGCGCATGGGGCGATGCCGGCCCGCTTGCCGGCCCATGTGAACGCCGCCCATCGCCACCGCGCCATCCCGCGCCAGGCAGGCGCAGCCATTCCGCGCGGCCACAACGTCGCGCTTGGGTTGCGGCTGCATGGACGACGCCGCGCCTTGTGCCGCATGCGCTTGACGCCATCGGCGGCGCGCGCATTGCCGCAGGCGATATGCACGCCACTGTGAGCGCGTGCACTTGGCCGCGCCGCCAGCCTAATGGACGAGCGGCTTGGGAGTCGGCGGATTGGCGCTTTGAATAGCGGGCTTGGAAACAGACGGCGACACGGGGGCCGGCGCGGCAGAAGCCGTGGGCGGTAGCGCCGGCGCAGGCGACGGCTCGCTGGGCGGCGCCTGGTCCTTGCCCAATATTTGCACGAAAATTTCGTTTTGTTTGACCATGCCCAGTTCGAACCGGGCCCGCTCCTCGACCGCGCCGGTGCCGTCCTTGAGGTCGCGCACTTCGGAATCGAGTTTGGCGTTGCGGGCGAGGAGCTCCGCATTTTTTTGATGTGCCACACCAACCTGGGCTTCCAGGTCGCCCACACGCAACCATCCACCCTTGCCTAACCACAGCGGGTACTGTATCAGCAGCAGCAAGGCTGCCAGTGCGAGCGTAATGAGACGCATGGGGAGGGTAAGCGGCCGGTGGCCCGGCCGCTCGCTTGAACTTACTTCAAGTTGTAAAACGCGTCGCGGCCAGGGTAGCTGGCGATGTCGCCCAGGTCTTCTTCGATGCGCAGCAACTGATTGTATTTCGCGGTGCGGTCCGAACGCGACATGGAGCCGGTCTTAATTTGCAAGGCGTTCATGCCGACCGCGATATCGGCGATGGTCGAGTCTTCCGTTTCGCCCGAGCGGTGCGAAATGACGGCGGTGTAACCGGCGCGCTTGGCCATTTCAATGGCGGCAAACGTTTCGGTCAAGGTGCCGATCTGGTTGATCTTGATCAGGATCGAGTTCGCGATACCTTTTTGTATGCCTTCTTTCAAGATTTTGGTGTTGGTGACATACAGATCGTCGCCCACCAGCTGGATTTTCTTGCCCAATTCCTTGGTCAAAATCGCCCAGCCATCCCAGTCGCCTTCGGCCATGGCGTCTTCGATCGAAATGATTGGATATTTGTCGCACCAGGTGGCCAGCAGATTGGTGAATTCGGTGGCGGTCAGGCTCAAGCCCTCGCCTTCCAATTCATACTTGCCGTTTTTGTAGAATTCGCTGGCCGCGCAATCGAGGCCCAGCGCGATCTGGGTGCCCGGCTCGTAGCCGGCTTCTTCGATCGCTTGAATGATGAGCTTGATCGCTTCCTCATGGTTGGCCACCGATGGCGCGAAACCGCCCTCGTCGCCCACCGCCGTGGTCAAGCCTTTTTTGTGCAAGATCTTTTTCAAGGTGTGGAACACCTCGGCGCCATAGCGGATCGCTTCCTTGAAGCTGGGCGCGCCAACCGGGATGATCATGAATTCCTGGATGTCCAGGTTGTTGTCGGCGTGTGCGCCGCCGTTGATGACGTTCATCATCGGCACCGGCATTTGCATCGCGCCCGAACCGCCGAAATAGCGGTACAGCGGCAGGCCGGCTTCTTCGGCGGCGGCCTTGGCCACGGCCATCGACACGGCCAGCATGGCGTTGGCGCCCAGGCGGCTCTTGTTTTCGGTGCCGTCCAGGTCGATCATGGTGCGGTCCAGGAAAGCTTGCTCATTGGCGTCCAGGCCCATGATGGCTTCCGAGATTTCGGTGTTGATATTTTCGCAGGCTTGCAGCACGCCCTTGCCGAAATAACGCTTCGGGTCGCCGTCGCGCAATTCGATCGCTTCGCGCGAGCCGGTCGAGGCGCCGGACGGCACCGCGGCGCGGCCCATCACGCCGGACTCCAGCAAGACGTCGCATTCCACGGTCGGATTGCCGCGCGAGTCAATGATTTCACGGCCGATAATATCAACAATAGCACTCATATCATTCTCCAAAGTTAGGCGAAACAGGGCCGCCGGTGGCGTGCTGGGCGCGCCTCCGGCGGCGGTCGGTCAGACAGGAGCCAATCCCGGCAGGGACAAGCGGGCGTAACGACACCGGCCGGCCGCGCCACGCGCGGCGATGCGGCCAGACCGGTGTGCGGCATCAGGAAAAACTGGATTCCAGGAAGCCGGCTTTTTTGGTAACGCGGTCGAGCTCGATCAAGGTCGACAGCAATTCCTTCATACGACCCAGCGGCACCGCGTTGGGGCCGTCCGACAGCGCCGTGGCCGGGGTCGGATGGGTTTCCATGAACAGGCCGGCGATCCCCACCGCCACGGCCGCGCGCGCCAGCACCGGCACGAATTCGCGCTGGCCGCCGGACGAGGTGCCTTGCCCGCCCGGCAATTGCACCGAGTGGGTGGCGTCGAATACGATCGGGCACCGCGTCTCGCGCATGATGGCCAGCGAGCGCATGTCCGACACCAGGTTGTTGTAGCCGAACGAGACGCCCCGTTCGCAGGCCATGAAGTTGTCTTCCGCCAAGCCCTTGGCGCGGGCCGCGGCGCGCGCCTTGCCGATCACGTTTTTCATGTCGGTCGGGGCCAGAAACTGGCCCTTCTTGATATTGACCGGCTTGCCCGACTGGGCGCAGGCACTGATGAAGTCGGTTTGACGGCACAGGAAGGCCGGCGTTTGCAGCACGTCCACCACGGCCGCCACGGCGGCGATTTCTTCCGCGTTATGGATGTCGGTCAAGACCGGCACCCCCAGCTCGCGCTTGACGTCGCCCAAAATCTCCAAGCCCTTGTCCATCCCCAAGCCGCGAAACGAGGTGCCCGAGGAACGGTTGGCCTTGTCGAACGAGGACTTGTAGATGAAGGGGATGCCGAGCGCCGCCGTCATCTCTTTCAAGGCGCCGGCGGTGTCGAACGCCATCTGGCGCGACTCGATCACGCAGGTGCCGGCGATCAGGAAAAACGGCTGCTCGAGACCAATTTCAAATCCACATAACTTCATGCTGCATCTCCTTGCAAGACGGCGGCGGGCACCGCATGCAGGCGCGCCGGCGCCACGCCGCCGCTGGCCTGATGGGCCAGCGCGGCCCGGATGAACGAGGTAAACAAGGGGTGGCCGGCGCGCGGGGTCGACTTGAATTCCGGATGATATTGCACCCCCACATACCAGGGGTGGGCGTTGTCGCCGGTGCGTGGCAATTCCATGATCTCGCACAGGTTTTCGGTCGGGGTGCGGGCCGCCACCACCAGGCCGGCCGCTTCGACCCGGGCCAGGTAGTGGTTGTTGGCCTCGTAGCGGTGACGGTGGCGCTCGGTCACCACGCTGCCGTAGATTTCGGCTGCCAAAGTGCCCGGATTGACGGCGCAGGCTTGCGCGCCCAGGCGCATGGTGCCGCCCAGGTCGGAATTCTCGTCGCGCAATTCGACCTTGCCATCCTGGTTTTGCCACTCATTGATCAAGGCCACCACCGGCTGGTCGGTGCGCGGATCGAACTCGGTCGAATTGGCGTTGGCCAGGCCGGCCTTGTTGCGCGCGTACTCGATCAGCGCCACTTGCATGCCCAGGCAGATGCCCAGGTAAGGAATCTTGTTTTCGCGGGCGAAACGGGCGGCGGCGATCTTGCCTTCCACGCCGCGCTTGCCGAAGCCGCCCGGCACCAGAATGGCGTCGTAGCGGGACAGGTCGGCGCAACCGGTCGATTCGATCTCTTCCGAATCGATGTATTCGATATTGACCCGGCTTTCGGTATGGATGCCGGCGTGGCGCAAGGCCTCGGTGAGCGATTTATACGACTCGGTCAGCTCCACGTATTTGCCCACCATGCCGATGGTGACTTCGGCTTTGGGATGCTCGAGCGTGTAGACCAGCTTGCTCCACAGCGACAGGTCGGCCGGCGCCGGATGCAAGTCCAGCGCCTCGCACACGATCGCGTCGAGGCCCTGGTCGTGCAGCATCTGCGGCACTTTATAGATGGTGTCGGCGTCCCACACCGAGATCACGGCCTTCTCTTCCACGTTGGAAAACAGCGAAATCTTGGCCCGCTCGTCGTCCGGAATGCGGCGGTCGGCGCGGCACAGCAGCGCGTTTGGAAAAATGCCGATCTCGCGCAGCTTTTGCACGCTGTGCTGGGTGGGCTTGGTCTTGAGTTCGCCCGCCGAAACCAGATAAGGCACCAGGGTCAAGTGGACAAAAGCGGACGACTTGCGTCCCGCGCGCAGGCTGAGCTGACGGGCCGCCTCCAGGAAAGGCAGCGATTCGATATCGCCCACGGTGCCGCCGATTTCCACCAGCGCCACGTCGAAACCTTCGGCGCCGCGATAGATATAGTCCTGAATTTCGTTGGTGATGTGCGGGATCACTTGCACCGTCTTGCCCAGGTATTCGCCGCGGCGTTCCTTGCGGATCACCGATTCGTAGATCTGGCCGGTGGTGAAGTTATTCACCTTGCGCATGCGGGTGGAAATGAAACGCTCGTAATGACCCAGATCGAGATCGGTCTCGGCGCCGTCGTCGGTGACAAACACTTCGCCGTGCTGCATGGGGCTCATGGTACCCGGATCGACATTGATGTACGGATCGAGCTTGAGCATGGTGACTTTGAGGCCGCGCGATTCGAGGATCGCGGCGAGAGAGGCGGCGGCAATCCCTTTTCCAAGGGAAGACACGACGCCACCGGTGACGAAGACAAATTTGGTCATTGCAGATGGTGCCGAACGGCACGTGCGGGAAATTGAGATTATACACTACAAAAACCCGTTTGGCAGGGCCGCCGCCGGCAAAAAAAGCCGGCCCGGGACGTGAGTATGCGGACCCGCCCCGATAACAATATTGCATTGAACGTGCGCTGACGTACAGAATGCTTTTCGCGCGGCAGGCATGATGGTGACCTACAAATTATTCAACAGGAGATCACCATGAGCTACGAAGAACGCGACGCCTACGGCATGTATGTGGACACCGGCCACAAGGGTCCGGGTCCTGAACTGATGGGCGCCGACACCCTGATCGGCGACCATGTGCACAACCTGAAAAACGAGCACCTCGGTGAAATCAAGGAAATCATGCTCGACATGCGCACCGGTAAAATCGCGTATGCGGTGATGGCCTACGGCGGCGTGTTTACGCTGGGCGAAAAACTGTTCGCCGTGCCTTGGGAAGCGCTCACGCTCGACACCGTCAACAAACGGTTTACCCTCAATATCGAGAAAGACCGCATCGAGAACGCGCCCGGTTTCGACACCGACCATTGGCCAAACATGGCCAACCAATCCTGGGCCAGCGAAATCCACAGCTACTACGGCACCTCTGCCCGCTAAGCAGACAAATCGGCCTAGCGGCCGGACGAGTGCCAAGTCATATGAAGGCGCGCAACGCAAGTTGCGCGCCTTTTGTTTTATGCGGAACGCTTGACGCCCTGCCACATCTCAGATGAAGTTTACGCATGAAAGAAGAAACCGCAAGCTTAACTGGCGACCGGCTGCTGGCGATCCTGGCGGCGCTGGACAATCCGCACCGGCTGCGCATCATCGCCGCGCTCGCTTCGAGTGGACGCAATTACGTCAGCCAGCTGGCGCGCGAGCTGGGCATCAGCCGTCCGCTGCTGCATCTGCACTTGCAAAAACTACAAAGCGCCGGCTTGGTGAGCAGCCAGCTCGAACTGTCGCAGGACGGCAAGGCGCTCAACTACTTCGAAGTGAACAGTTTCAACTTGGCACTCACGCCGGCCGCCATCGCAGCGGCGGTGACATCTGGTGGAGAAAATCCTCCGCGAAGTCGAATAGACCGGCCCGCTATCCCCCCCTTCCCAGTCAGGACAGAGAACATGCATGACATTTCCCTGTTTCGTCTCTATCTATTACGGGCCTTATACTTGCTGATCGTGGTCGGCCTGGGCGCAACGGTATGGCCCGGCGTGCTTTACGGCGCGCATCAGTGGGCGTTAATGGAAGGCACGGTGGTGTGCATGCTGGCGGCGTTCTCCATCTTGGCGGCGCTGGGCTTGCGTTATCCCTTGCAGATGCTGCCCGTGCTGCTGTGGAAGTTGGTCTGGAAAACCTTGTGGTTATTCATCGTCGCGCTGCCGCAATGGTGGGCCGGCCGGGCGTGGCGGCCGGCGCCTTGAGCCTGCACCTGGGGCGCGGTTTGACGCTGTCGCAGGGCCAGCTCCAGGGCAACCCCTGCCTGATCCACACCCGCCTGGACGGTGAACACGTGCTGATCGGTGGTGCAAGCGCATGGTGCGGCCGCACCAGCCAAGTGCAAATGCAAATAAGTGCGTCTTAGAAACAACATGTGTGCAATGGTTATTTGTCAAAAAGGAAAATAATGCATGGTTTCCTGAAGTTGTTCGATTAGAATCCAATCGAACATTTGATAGGGAGCCGCCGCGTGCCAACATTGACCACTTTACGTAAAGCCGTTTTACTCAGCCTGTATGGCAGCGCCGTGCTGGCCGCCATGGCGCCGTGCGCGTTTGCCCAAACCGCCGCCGGCGGGGACGAAGCGGCCGCGCTCCAGACCATTAATGTGGTCGGTTCGCGTCGCGCCACCAGTTCGGCCACCGACACCATGGTGCCAATCGACATCATCCCGATGAACAAAAGCGCCGAACAAGGCGGCCAGTTCGATCTCGGTCAGACCCTGCAATATATCTCGCCTTCCTTCAATTCAACCCGTCAGACTGGCGCCGACGGCGCCGACCTGGTCGATTCAGCCGCCCTGCGCGGCCTGGGTTCGGACCAGACCCTGGTGCTGGTAAACGGCAAGCGCCGTCACACCACGGCCCTGGTCAACCTGTTCGGCGCGCGCAACCGCGGCAACACCGGCACCGACATGAACGCCATCCCGCTGTTGGCCATCAAGAACGTGCAAGTGCTGCGCGACGGCGCCGCCGCCCAGTACGGCTCGGACGCGATCGCCGGTGTGATCGACATCAGCTTGAAAAAGAGCCTCGGTTGCGAAGCGGTGGCCGGCTATGGCCAATACGGCCCCGGCGACGGCAAAAATTACCTGACCTCGGCCTACTGCGGCGTGGCGCTGGGCGCTGGCGGCGTGCTGGGCATCACCGGCGAATACCTGGACCGGGGTCGCTCCAACCGTGCCGATCCGGACAGCCTGCGCATTATCGGCGATACCGAGGCCAAGAACAAAACCCTGTATTTGAACGGCGAATACCCGACCGGCGCCAGCGGCAAGCTGTACTTCACCGCCGGCGCCCAAAAGCGCGATGCCTCCAGCGCCGCCTTCGGCCGGGGCGGCATCGGCAGCGACGACATACCGAGCCGCAACTCGGCCGCCATGTACCCGGACGGCTTCGCCCCTTTCATCAATGGCGACATCGACGACCAATACGGCACCATCGGCCACCGCGGCAAGATCGGCGAATGGAACGCGGACTTTTCGCAGACCTATGGCTACAATAAGATGCTGTATAACATCAGCCACACCTTGAACGCCTCGATCGCCAACCAGGACTTGCTCAGCGGCGGCCCGGGCGTGAGCCCGAGCAGCTTCGACGCGGGCGGCTTTTCCTTCCGCCAATTGACCTCCAACGCCGATTTCAGCCACTTGTACGGCGACATCCTAGGCGGCTTGAACGTGGCCTTTGGCGCCGAATACCGCAGCGAGCAGTACAAGATCACGGCCGGCGAACCGGGCTCCTATAACGACGTCGACGGCGTCGGCGGCGGCAGCGCCGGCAGCCAGGGCTTCCCCGGCTTCCAGCCCGGCGACCAGACCAAGGCCAAGCGCCATAGCGTGGCCGGCTATCTCGATCTGGAGGCCGACCTGACCGACCGCTTAAAAGCTCAGACAGCCGTGCGCTATGAAAAGTTCAGCGACTTCGGCTCGACCGTGACCGGCAAACTGGCCGCCAGTTTCCGCGCCGCCGACCAGGTGCTGCTGCGCGGCTCGGCCAGCACGGGCTTTCGCGCGCCATCGCTCCAGCAAGTGTATTTCTCCTCCACCTTCACCGACTTCATCGGCGGCGTGCCGACCGACGTGGTGCTCGCGCCCAACGGCGGCGCCGTCGCCAACGCGGCCGGCATTCCCAAGCTGAAGGAAGAGAAATCGACCAGCTTCACCGTGGGCACCACCTGGACCCCGAGCCAAGCCGTCTCCGTCACCGCCGACTTGTATCGCATCAAGATCAAAGACCGCATCGTGCTGTCGGGCCGCTTCGACGCGGACAACTATCCCGAACTGGCCACCCGCCTGGCCGCCCTCGGCGTGGGCCAGGCCCAATTTTTCGTCAACTCGGTCGACACCAAGACCCAGGGCCTGGACTTGACCGCCTCGCACCAGACCAGCATCGGCGGCAACAAGCTGAGGTCTTTCCTGGCCTTGAACTTGAGCAAAACGGAAGTGACGGGCGTGAAGACACCCGAGTCGCTGACAGGCTTTGAAGACGTGTTGTTGTCCGAGCGCGAGCGCCTGTTCATCGAGCAAGGCGGGCCGCGCGCCAAGGCCACCGTGGGCTTCGATTATGTGACGGGCGCGCTGGAAACGGATCTGAAAATCTTCCATTTCGGCCCGCAAACCCTGGGTACCTTTTCCGGCACCGCCGGCGGCGTGCCGAACGCCCGCTACGCGTCGAAGACCTCGGCCGACTTGAGCTTTACCTACAGCGTCAACAAAAACACCAAGCTGACCGTGGGCGCCGCCAATATTCTGGGCGCCAAACCGACCACGCAAAACGCCGATGAAACCGACAACGGCTTCAAATACGACAGCGTGCAGTTCGGCTTGAACGGCACCGCGTATTTCGCCCGTCTGTGGGTCAAGTTCTAAGCGTCGGACAAGCCTGATCGGCCGGCCGCCGGCGCCCGCACAGCGATGTGACGGGCGCTATTTTTATGGCCGACGCGCGGGCCGCCAGCGCGCGCAATCGCTAGGCCAGCGCCGCGATCTCGCGCGTCAAGTTGTCGATCGCGCGCTCGTTGTATTGTTCGGAGAAATACGCGTCGCGATACAACTGCCCGTTCTGGGCCTTGCCGCGCAAATGAGTCAGGGCCAGGCCGCGCTGCTGGCGGAAGCGGTCCTCGGCCACATGGACGTATTCCTGGCGGATCGCGCGCGTGTAGGCCTGGTACACTTCCTCGTCCTGGCCCAGGATGGCCAAGTCCACCCCCAGCATCACCTCCTTGAGCCGGTGGCTGATGGCCGCGCCCTGGAAATGGTCGGTCACCCGTATCAGCTCGGCCACCTCGGCGTTGGCGCCCTGATCGAGGCCGCAGCCCAGCCACAGCTGCGCGCTTGCCTCCTCGTTGGAAAACAGGCCGGAGTCGTCATGGTCATACACGGCGTCGTGAAACCAGAACGCCTTTTTCAGCGCGTTCATGTCGGCCGCCGGCGCCATGGTGTTGGCGGCCCAGACCCGGATCTCGCACAGGCCATGCACCAGGTGATCGAGGTTGTGGTAGCTGCGCCCGGCCGCGCCATAGGCTTGCGCCCCCGTCAGGTGGGCGAACCAGTGGGCCGCGTCGGCGCGCGTGGCATCGTCGGCGCTCCACAGGCTGTCCCACTCGCGCCGCAGCCAGCCCAGGATCCAGGCTTGGTAAGCCGGGCCGGGCACGAATTTTTTCATGGTCCAGTTCCACCCGATCGGCCCCTCCAGCGCCTTGACGAAGCTGGAACTGACCGAACCGAGGTCGCGCGGCGGCATCACGAAGATGGTCTTGGCGCCTTGCAGCACATCGACATTGGTTTGCTGGATCAGGTTTTCATAGTCGAAATCGGCGGTGGTGCGGATGCCGCGGATCAGATAGTCGGCCCCGTGTTTCTTGGCCGCGCGGGCCGTGTAGTCGCCCTTGACGATGACCACCTGGACATTGCTCCAGCCCCGCTCGGCGGCGCTTTGCTCAATGATACGCTTGCGCTCCTCGGCCGAAAAGCGCGGTTGCTTGACCGGGTTTTGTGACAGGAACACCACCACTTCCTCGGCGATCGAGCGCGCTTCGCCGATGACCCACATATGCCCGTTGGTGATAGGGTCGAGTGTGCCCGAAAATCCGATTTTCTTCATGAGCGCTCCGGCATGGTTGGCGGCGCCGTCGGCGCCTGCGATGGCGCGACGATATAGCGCCGCGCCGCCCGCGTCAACCTTCATGCTGCGCCGCGGCAGGCGCCGGCTGGTGGCGCGCGAGAGGAGAGCTTGGCGCCAGTGGCCGGCACCGGTGCGCCGATCAAGCAAACGACGGCGCGCCGTGCGCGTCCCGGCCTATGGTGCGAACGCATTGCCCCAACGAAAAAAAGTGACCGGTTGGCCGCTCGCTTATGCCGCTTTCCGTTTGCGGGCGAGTGCACACTCGGCAATGTCAATCGACGATGGCCCGAAGGTGGCGGTGAGCAAGCCGATGCTCAACTTCCAATTTTCCGAACTGAGCGCTCTGTTCTCGTTGGCATTGAACTCAGGCCGCGGCCGGGGCCGGAAAGCCGACCCGCGCGCACAACCCGCCCAGACGCTCGGAACGGTCCAGCACCAGGGACGCGCCATGGCGCTCGGCGATGGCCTTGATGATGGCCAGCCCCAAGCCGCTGCCGCCCGCCTCGCTGCCCGGCACCCGGTAAAAGCGGCTAAACACCCGCTCGCGCTCTTCCGGCGAAATGCCGGGCCCGCTGTCCTCCACCGTCAAGACGGCGCCATCGGGACCGGCGTACACGGCCAGATCGACGGTGCCGCCGGCCGGGGTGTATTTGATGGCGTTGTCGACCAGATTGCGCAGCAAGATGATGAGCGCGTCGGCCTGGCCATCGACCATGGCCGATTCGGCGTGGTGCAAGCCCAGATCGATCTGGCGCGCTTGCGCCAGCCCGACCATGTCGCCCAGGGTGCGCTTGACCAGATCGGCCAGGTCCAGCCGCTGCAACTGGCTGCCGTTGGCGGCGCTGGCCTCCTGGCGGGCCAGCACCAGCAGCTGCTCGACCAGGCGGGTGGCGCGTTCGATGCCGGCCGTCAGGCGCGTGACGGCCAACTGGCGCGTCTCTTTGTCCGCGCCGGCCCGCTCCAGGCTCAGAATTTGCAGCTTGAGCGCGGCCAGCGGCGAGCGCAGCTCATGGGCGGCGTCGGCCACGAAATGCTGCTGGGTCTCGAACGCGGTCTTGACGCGCCCGAACAGCAAATTGAGTTCCTGCACCAGCGGCTGCACTTCGTCCGGCAAGCCGGCCTCCGACACCGGCGACAGATCGTCGGCCTGGCGCGCCGCCAGTTGCGAGCGCACCCGCGACACCGGCGCCAGCGAACCGCTCACCACCCACCACACCACCAGCATCAGGATCGGCGCCATCAGCGCGATCGGCCCCACCGTGCGCAGCGCCAGGCCGCCGGCCATGCGCTTGCGCACCGCCATGTCCTGCGCGATCTGTACCGTCTGGGAACTGGTCTGCACCGAGAAAATGCGATAAGTGGTGCCGTTGGCCTTGACGTTGGAAAAGCCCAGCACGGCGCGCTGCGGCAGCTCGGCGCGCGTGATCGACCGGAACACCTGCACCCCGTCCAGGGTCCACACTTGCACCACCAGATCGTTGTTGGCCGGGTCGGACGGGCTTTCCTCGCGGTTGGTGAGCGGCGCGCCCGAGCGCAGCGACAGCGCCATTTGCTGCATGTGATAGTCGAAGATCTCGTCGGCGTCCGACAGCGCGCTGCGGTAGGCGATCGAAGCCTGGGCCAGCGCCGCCAGGGTGATCGCGGCCAGCAAAAACCACAGCAGGCGCCCGCGCAGCGAGTGCGTCATTTTCATGGCGCCACCTTCACAGTTTGGGCACCATGTAACCGAGGCCGCGCACGTTTTGAATCAGTTCGCTGCCCAGTTTTTTGCGCAAGCCGTGGATATACACTTCGACCGCGTTGCTGTTGACTTCATCTTTCCAGCTGTACAGTTTTTCTTCCAGCTGGGCGCGCGAGAGCACGATGCCGGGACGGGCGATCAGCGCTTCGAGCACGGCCCATTCGCGGGCCGACAGATTGACGGCATGGCCGTCGGCCAGCACCTCGCGGGTGAGCGGATTGATGCGCACGCCCTGGTGCTCGAACACCGGTTCCGGCCGGCCCGAGGCGCGCCGCAGCAGGGCGCGGATGCGCGCCAGCAGTTCGTCCAGATCGTAGGGCTTGAGCACGTAATCGTCGGCGCCAGCGTCCAGGCCGGCGATGCGCTGCTCGATGGCGTCGCGCGCGCTGGCCACCAGCACCGGCGTGTCCTGTTTGCGCAGCCGCATCGCGCGCAGCACTTCCAGGCCATCCTTGCGCGGCAGGCCCAGGTCGAGCAGCACCAGGTCGTAGGTCTGGGTTTGCAGCGCCGTGTCGGCCATGTCGCCATCTTTCACCCAGTCCACCGCGTAGTGCTCGGCGCGCAGCAGGTCGAGCACCACTTCGCCGATCATCGTGTCGTCTTCCACCAGCAGCAATCGCATCGCGTCCTCAATGATTGAATCGAGGCGCCGGGGAATTCCGGCGCCCCGCCCAGCGGGCCTGATCGGCGGGCCGCGACTATCCCAAGCGCACCGGGATAAAGATCCGGTCGCCGCCGCGCTGGATCAGCAAGGCGACCGACTTGGCCGACTTGGCCACCACCTCGCGCACCTCGCCGATGCTGTTGACGGCGCGGCCGTTGACCGACAATAGCACGTCGCCCGGCTGCACTCCGGCGTTGGCGGCGGCGCCGTCGGCGTCCTCCACCAGCAAGCCGCCGTTCAAGCCGGAGGCGCGCTGTTCGCCCGGCTGCAAGGAACGCAGCGCCAGGCCCAGCCTCATCTTGCCGGACGGCTCGCCGGCGGCGGCCAAGTCCACCTTTTTGTCGTTGGCGTTGCCCAGTTGCGCGTTGAGGGCGATGGTTTTACCGTCGCGCCACACTTCGAGCGCCACTTTATCACCTGGCATGGCAATGCCCAACATGGCCGGCAAATCGCCCGAGGCCACGATGTTCTGGCCGTTCATGCGGCGGATCACGTCGCCCGCCTTCAAGCCGGCCTGGTCGGCCGGGCTGCCCGCTTCCACATTGGCCACCAGGGCGCCTTCGGGCGAGCTCAGTTTGAAGGAATCGGCGAAGCCCTGATTGACTTCTTGCACCGTCACGCCCAGCTTGGCGTGCGCCACTTTACCGGTGCGCACGATCTGGTCGCGGATACGGCTGGCCACATCGATCGGGATCGCGAACGACAAGCCCTGATAGCCGCCGGTCTGGCTGTAAATCTGGGAATTGACGCCGACCACCTCGCCGCGCACATTAAACAGCGGACCGCCCGAGTTGCCGGGATTGACGGCCACATCGGTCTGGATGAAGGGCACGTTGCTATCGTCGGGCAGCGAGCGGCCCTTGGCGCTGACCACGCCGGCCGTGACGGTGCTGTCGAAGCCGTAGGGCGAGCCGATCGCCAGCACCCATTCGCCCACTTTCAAGTCGTTCGAGCGGCCCAGCGGCACCACCGGCAGGTTGCTGGCATCGATCTTGAGCACCGCGATATCGGTCTTCGGATCGGAACCGAGCACCTTGGCGCGGAATTCGCGCCGGTCGGTCAGCTTGACGGTCACCTCTTTGGCGTCGCGCACCACATGAGCGTTGGTCATGATGATGCCGTCCGGGCTGACAATGAAGCCCGAGCCCAGGCCGTGGGTGGGCATGCCGCGCCCGGGGCCATGCCCGCGCGGCCCTTGCGGGCCCTGGAAGCGGCGGAAAAATTCATAGAACGGGTCGTTGCCGAAGGGATCGGCCCGGCCCTGCTGCGCCACCTCGGGGCCGTCCTCGTCGCCGCGGCTCACGCCGGTGACGCTGATATTGACCACGGCCGGCCCGTTGCGCGCGGCGATCTGGCTAAAGTCGGGCAGCGCCACGGGCACCGCCCCGGCGGGCGCCGGGCTGGCCGGTGCCGGGGCCGGGGCCGGCGCGGCCTGGGTCACGGCGGCGCCAACGGCCGGCTGGACCGGGGCGTTGGCCCCGGCATAATTTTGATGCACCAGCAACGCAGTGCCCACGCCGAACAGGCCCAAGGTAGCGACGGCAAGGGACAGACGCTTGAGCGACAGGGCGCCGGTTTGAGCGGGTTTTTGCATGAAACACTCCTGAATTGAATAAGGGTTGTCGATGCGTTCAATATGGCGCATAAGACTTAGACCCTACTTAAACTATTTCCATCGCGCGGCGCGGCATGGCATGGCATGGCGCTGACTGTGGAAGAGCGGCGCCCGGCGAAGGCGCGGCGGGAGGTGGCGGCGCGGGGCCGCGACCTTCCCAAACGCAACAAGCCGGCCGCATGGTGCGGCCGGCTTGGATGCGCATGGCTTGGCGCGCTAGAGCGGGCGTGCTAGAGCGGGCGTGCTACAGCTGCGTGCTATAACACACGTGCTACAGCGGGTGCGCCAGGCGCATGCGGGTGCCGCTTATGCCGCCTGACGTTCCAGCGCGGTGACGTTGCTGCCACCATCGATGACGATCTTGCGCGGCTTGAGCGCTTCGGGCACTTCGCGCAGCAACTCGATGGTCAGCATGCCGTTATCGAACGACGCGGCGCTGACCTTAACATGGTTGGCCAGCTGGAAGCGCTGCTCGAAATCGCGTGCCGCGATACCGCGATGCAGATAGGTGCGCTCGACGCCATCCTTCTGCTTGCGTCCGGTGATATGGAGCGATTCGCGTTCGGCCACGATCTCGATTTCGCTGCGGTCGAAGCCGGCCAGCGCCATCACGATACGGTACTTATCTTCCGATACCAGCTCGATGTTGTAAGGCGGGTAGCTGGGCTGGGCATCGGCACGTTGCGCATCGTTGAGCAGCTGGGCCAGACGGTCGAAACCGATGGCGGAACGATACAGGGGAGCCAGATCAAATGTACGCATGATGATATCCTTTTCAAGTGAAGCGATATGGTTGGGCGGACCTCACCGTGAGCATCCGCTGATACCGATATACGGTCGCTTTTGAGGCTTTCAAGGCCTTGAAAAACGCGCGCCACACCCCAGCGCGCTATTTTTTTCAGTTTTTTTTGAGATGCGCGCGACCGGCCCCATGGCAACCGCGACAACGCCCGCGGGCGCTTCCGCGGGCGCTTCTTTTCCAGCTTTTTCAATTTTTCTTTATGCAACATTTTGCCATCGCGGTGCTACACTTGCGCGACCTCGCTCCGATCAACCGCCCCGACCCTTCGTTCATGACCGCCCACTCCCCACGCGTCGCTCGACTTACCGCTCGATTTCTTAACTATGCCGCCCTGGGGGCGCTGTGGATGACGTGCGGCGCCCAGGCCGCCGCCCCGTCTTACCCCGGCACCATCGTGCTCGACGTCGACGCCAGCAACACCGCCCAGCAAATTTTCCGCGTGCGCGCCAGTATTCCGGTGCAAGCCGGCAAACTGACCTTGCTGTATCCGCAATGGCTACCCGGCAATCACCGTCCCAGCGGGCCGCTCAATCAACTGGCCGGCTTGACCTTGCAAGCAGGCGGCAAAACCATCGAATGGCGGCGCGATCCGGCCAATGTGTTCGCCTTCGAGCTGGAAGTGCCGGCCGGCGTTTCCACGCTGGAGGCGCAATACCAATTTCTGTCGCCGCTCGAACCCGCCCAAGGCCGCGTCACCATGACGGCCGAGATGCTGGGCGTGCAATGGAACGCGCTGACCTTGTATCCGGCCGGTTACGCCAGCCGCGCCATCACGGTGCAAGCCAATCTGACCTTGCCCGAAGGCTGGCGATTCGGCAGCGCGCTGGAGGTGCGGCGCCAGCAGGGCAACCAGATCGCCTTCCAGCCGCTGGACCTGGAAACGCTGGTTGACTCGCCCGTGTTCGCGGGGCGCCACTTCAAGCGCATCGACCTCGATCCGGGCGCCGCCCTGCCGGTCCACTTGAATCTGGTGGCCGACAGCGCCGAGGCGCTCGAGGCGAAGCCGGAACAGCTTGAGGCGCACCGGGCGCTGGTGCGGCAAGCCGACAAACTGTTCAAGTCGCGCCACTACGCGCATTACGATTTCCTGCTGGCCTTGAGCGATGAGTTCGGCGCCATCGGCCTGGAACATCACCAGTCGAGCGAGAACGGCGTGAAGGCCGACTATTTCACCGACTGGGCCAAGACCGAGTCGGTGCGCACCTTGCTGCCGCACGAGTACACCCACTCCTGGAACGGCAAATTTCGCCGTCCGGCCGACCAAAACACGAGCAATTTCAGCGAGCCGCTGCAAAACAGCCTGCTCTGGATGTACGAGGGCCAAACCCAGTATTGGGGCTTCGTGCTGACCGCGCGCGCCGGCCTGAGCACCGCGCCCCATATGCGCGACCTGTTCGCCGCCACCGCCGCCCGTTACGACGCGGTGCGGGGGCGCAGCTGGCGCTCGGTGCAAGACACCACCAACGACCCCATCATTAACGGCCGGCGCCCGCTGGGCTGGGGCAATTGGCAGCGCAATGAAGATTACTATTCGGAAGGGGCGCTGATCTGGCTCGATGTCGATACCAAGCTGCGCGAACTGTCGGGCGATCAACGCTCGCTGGACCAATTCGCCGCCGCCTTTTTCGGCATCGACAATGGCAGCCGGATCGCCGCCCACTACCGTTTCGAGGACGTGGTGGCGGCCTTGAACGCGCTCGTCCCGTACGACTGGGACGGCTTTTTGCGCGCGCGCCTGGACGGACACGGCCCCGGCGCTCCGCTCGACGGTTTGGCGCGGGCCGGCTGGAAACTGGTGTACACCGACACCCCCAGCGAGTTGATGAAAACGGCCGAGGAGCGCAGCAAGCTGGCCGATTTCAGCTACAGCCTGGGCTTCACGGTGGAGGCGGACGGCAAAGTGGGCAATGTGGGCTGGGACAGCCCCGCCTTCAAGGCTGGCTTAAGCGGCGGCACCACTGTGGTGGCGGTCAACGGCAACGCGTACAAGCCGGAATTGCTGAAAAGCGCAATCAAGGCGGCCAAGGGCGGCGCGCCGGCGATCGCCTTGCTGGTCAAGAAAGGCAGCCGTTTCCGCACCGTCATGCTCGATTACCACGACGGGCTGAAATACCCGCGCCTGGAACGCATCGAAGGCGTGCCCGACCGCCTGCAAGCTATTTTGGCGCCGCTGAACTGAGCGCCGCCCGGGCCGTGGCGGCCGATTTTGGTGTATCCTATCGAGATGACAAATGATACAGATATCCAATTAAGCGGCCCCTTCAAGGCCACCGATGGCGCCGGCCGCGCCGACGACATCAAGGGCATCCGCATCTTCGATGAAGGCTACGGCATCATCGACGTGTATGTGGACTTTGCCGCCGTCATCGAGCCTGGCCTGTACAAAGACAAGGCCTTGATCGGCCAGGTGCTGGCCCGTTTGCGCAGCCTCGGTTATGTGGGGCCCGACTTCGGTCATGGCGACCTGGGCTTGCAAGACAAAAAGCTGATCGTGCTGGAAGCACCGGAGCAATTTAACGCCTTCGCCGCCAGCAAGGGCTGGAAAAACCTGGCCGAGCAATTCGGCGACGACGAGTCGTAAGGTCGGCCTCGTTGTGCGCGCATGCCATGGTATTGTTCAGTGAGATGGTGGTGCGAAGTGGCGCGCCGCAGCGCATCGCGGCGCGCGCATGCCGAAACACGCCGCGCGATCCGGTTGATCGAACGCGCGGCGCGAGGTCGGGAGCGGCTTGATACCGTACCCGACGGCGGCGCTCACTGACACGATCAGCAGCGCCGTCTTGCTATCGGCGCTAGACGATGAGCGATTACTTGTCGCGGCGCCTAGTTCTTTGGAACGAATCGCTGGCGGAGCGATCGCCCTTGCTGGCCGCGAAGTCATAGCCCAGTGATTCCTTGCGCTTACTGCGGCCATAAGCCACGCCGCCGCTAAACCTATCGTCACCGTACCGGTCGTGCACCGAGGTACTCACGGCAGTTGCTCGGGGAGTCGAACTAATGTTGCCGCCTATGTGACTATACCCGTCTCGGCGTGTGTGATCGTCCAAATAGCTCAGACTTTCTTTTCCGCGCGATCTTTCATGTCGCACTTCCCGACGGTCACTATGTCCATGCGAGCTGCTATGGGTAGTGAAGCTCCTACTTTGAGGGGCCAGCCGCACTTCGGCACGATCGCTGCCCCTGCTGAGAGTGGCATTGAACGAACTGTCGCGTTCGTTGACCCTCACATGCGCTTTGCTCCCCAAATAAGACAGGTCCACGCCATTTTTCAGCGCGTTTTGGTGGCTCCTATACGCTTCATTCAAGGTGCTTTGGAGGAGTGGCACATGCTTGTTGATTTTTTTGGCCGCATAACCGGCGCCCAAATCAAGCAGTCTCTCGGCGGTGCTTGGCAGGGGAGCGGAGGTGGAAGTGGGTTTGCGACGGGGCGGCGCTGGTGAGGAAGAAGAAGAAGAAGAAAGGTAAGAGGAAGGAGAAGTGTAAGAGTAAGGGCGCGTAGGGTAATGATTAGATGGCATATAGAATCCCTTGAGGAAAGATGATTAAATAGCAGCTTATTCCCGTCGTGCATAGTACTTTTACTCACCTATGACGCAGGGGCTGGGCTGTCACTAGTGAGTGAACTTGCATCATGTCCAGTTCCGAGTGCACAAAAAGAAAGTTACTAATGTAAACGTAAGGTTGGTATCTTGCCTGCCAGGCAGCGCGGCCAAGACGGCGCCAGGGCTGACACGGCGAGGCCAGCGCTTGTTATTGTCCAACATACATTTCAATATTTATAACAAAAACGCCTTGTGCGGCGGGGCAGGATGGCCTATACTCAAAACTACTGTATATAAACACAGTTATTAGCAGCGTACCTGACTGTTGTCCCTTCTTCATTGTTTTATTTTTCTCTCTTTCCCTATCATGCTTGCACCGCCCCTTCCCCCTACCGCAGCAGCGCAGCAAGCCGGCGTGCTGGTCATGCGTGACGTCTGGCGGGCCAGCGAGCTGGCCGTGTCGCGCGAGACCACTTGCCCCACCGGTTTTGACGGGCTCGACGCCGAACTGCCCAATGGCGGCTGGCCCCGTTCGGCATTGGTGGAAATTTTGCTGCAACAGCATGGCATCGGGGAAATGCAATTACTCAAGCCAAGCTTGGCCGCCCTGTCATCGTCGCAACGCGTGGCCTTGATTCAACCGCCCTACCTGCCCCACGCCATGGCCTGCCGTTCCTGGGGCTGGAACGACCTCAATCTGTTATGGCTGCGGCCGGCAAGTTCGGCCGATGCGCTCTGGTGCGCCGAGCAAATCTTAAAGAACGGCGCCTGCGGCGCGGTGCTGCTGTGGCAAGCCAATGTGCGCGCCGACGCGCTGCGGCGTCTGAACCTGGCCGCGCACGGCACCGACACCTGGTTGTGGCTGATGCGCCCCTTGTCGGCGGCGGCGGACGCCTCGCCCGCGCCGCTGCGGCTGGCGCTGCGGCCGGCCCGCGGCGGGGTGTCGATCGAGATCGTCAAGCGCCGCGGCCCCCATTGCGAGGCGCCACTGATGGTGGCGCTCGAGGCGATGCCAAGCGGCCGTCATCCGGAGACAGAACATGAAACTCCTGTTTTGCGTACACCTGCCATTGCTGCGGCTCGAAGCGCTCAGACCGTGCTGGTCTGAGCCCGGCGCCTATGCGGTGCTGGAGCACGACGTGGTGACGGCCCTGTCCGGCGAAGCGGCGCGCGCCGGCGTGCGCCCGGGCATGCGCGGCGGCGGCGTGAGCGCGGTGGCGCCCGCCACGCGCTTGCTGGCGCGCGACCCCGACCAGGAGCAGCGCTGCCTGGGCGCCATTGCCATGGCGCTGCTGCAATACAGCCCGGAAGTGGCGCATGCCGACCATGCCTGCCTGGTGCTCGACGTGAGCGCCAGCCTGCGCCTGTTCAAGGGGCCGCGCGCGCTGTGCCGGCTGGTGCGGCGCAGCGTCGGCGCGCTCGGCTTCAGCGCCCAGCTGGGCGTGGCGCCCACCGCGCACGGCGCCTGGCTGCTGGCTAAAAACGGGCGTCGCCCGCGCGCGCTGTTGCGGCGCCGCACGCTGAGCCTGCCGTCCCTGGCGGCCCGGCTCGACGCCCTGCCCTGCCATTTGCTGGCCGCCGCCGCGCCCCATCAAGTCTGGCTGGCCGGCATCGGCGCCAACGATATCGGCGCCTTGCGCCGTTTGCCCCGGGCCGGCTTGCAGCGCCGCACCAGCGCGGCCCTGCTCGCTGAATTGGACCGGGCCTACGGCCACAGCGCGGAAATGTTTGAATGGATCAAGGTGCCGCTCCAGTTTTCCGAACGCATCGAAACCTTTGACCGGGTCGAGCGGGCCGACGCCCTGCTGCACGGCGCGGCCCACCTGCTGTGCCAGCTGGTCGGCTGGCTGAACGCGCGCCAGCGGGCCGTGCGCCGCTTCGTGCTGCTGCTGGAACATGAGCGCGGGCGCGACGCCATCGCGCCCACCGTGCTCGAGATCGTGCTGGCCGAGCCGGCCTGGCAAGAAAGCCATTTGCTGCGCCTGTTGAAAGAGCGGCTGGCCAAGCTGGCGCTGTGCGCGCCCGTGATCGCGCTGCGGCTTGAAGCGCGCCAGGTCGAACCCATGCTGCCGGCCAACGCCAGCCTGTTTCCCGAGCCGGGCGGCAGCGTCCAGGATTACCACCGGCTGCTGGAATTGTTGACGGCCCGCCTGGGCCCCGATAATGTGCTCAGCCCGGCCATGGCCCAGGATTACCGGCCCGAGGTGTGCAATGCCTGGCAGCCGGTGCACCAGCGCCGCGCCCGGGCCGACGGCGAGCCGATCTTGTCGGGCCGTCCGTTCTGGCTATTGCCCAAACCGATCGCGCTGCTGGTGCGCGCCGAACGGCCGTTTTACGGCAGCGCCTTGAAACTGGTCAGCGGCCCGGAACGGCTCGAAGCGGGCTGGTGGGATGAGCAAAGCGCCGCGCGCGACTATTACGTGGGCCAGGGCGCCGATGGCGCGTGCTACTGGATTTATCTGGAGCGGGCGCGCGACGCGCGCTGGTATTTGCATGGTTTGTATGCGTGAGCGGCGCCCCTGACATGGCCAGCTTGCCCACCACCCCAGGCGGCGCCCTGCCGGATTACGCCGAGCTGCACACGTTTTCGCATTACACCTTCCTGCGCGGCGCCTCCGCGCCCGAGCAACTGGTGCGGCGCGCGCACAGCCTGGGCTACCGGGCCCTGGCCATCACCGACGAATGTACCCTGGCCGGGGTGGTCAAAGCCCACTTGGCGGCCAAGGAACTGGGCTTGCATCTGATTATAGGCAGCCAGATGACGCTCACCCCGGAAGACGGCGGCGCCGCCTTCGGGCTGATCGTGCTGGCCGAGAACCGCGACGGCTATGGCAACTTGAGCGAACTGGTGACGCTGGCCAGAACCCGGGCCGACAAGGGCCATTACCTGCTCCATCCGCGCGACCTGGCCAGTCCGGCCGGCGAGTGGGCGCACTTGCGCGGCCTGCCCAATTGCCAGTTCATCCTGGCGCCCGCCTATGACTGCCAGCGGCGCGACCTGGCGCATCAGGCGGCCTGGCTGGCGCAATGCGCGCCGGGCCGCGCCCGCATCGCCTTGACGCTGCACCACCGCCACCGCGACGAGCAGCACCGCGCCGTGGTGGCCGCCGTCGCCCGGCAGTGCGGCCTGCCCATGGTGGCCACCGGCGAGGTGTGCATGCATGTGCGCTCGTATAAACCCTTGCAGGACACCATGACCGCGATCCGGCATGGCGTGCCGGTGGCCGCATGCGGCTACCGGCTGGCGCCGAACGCGGAACAGCATTTGCGCTCGCGCGTGCGGCTGGGCAATCTGTATCCGCGCGCCGCGCTTGACGAAACGGTGCGGCTGGCCCGGCTGTGCACGTTCTCGCTTGACGAATTGCGCTACGACTATCCGCACGAGCTGGTGCCGGAGGGCGAAACGGCCAGCTCTTACCTGCGTCAGCAAGCCTATATCGGCGCCCATTGGCGCTATCCGCACGGGGTGCCGGCAAACGTGCAAGCGTCGCTCGAGCGCGAGCTCGAGATCATCGCCGCGTTGCGCTACGAAGCGTATTTCCTCACCGTGTACGACATCGTGCGCTTCGCCCGCGCGCGCCACATCCTGTGCCAGGGGCGCGGCTCGGCCGCCAACTCGGCCGTCTGCTATTGCCTGGGCGTGACGGAGGTGGACCCGGCGCGCGGCACCTTGCTGTTCGAGCGTTTCCTGTCCAAGGAGCGCGACGAGCCGCCCGACATCGACATCGATTTCGAGCACCAGCGGCGCGAGGAAGTGATTCAATATGTGTATCAAAAATACGGCAGGATGCGCGCCGCGCTGACCGCCGTGGTCATTTCCTACCGGCCCAAAAGCGTGCTGCGCGACGTGGGCAAGGCGCTCGGGGTGGATTTAAGCATAGTCGACAAGGTGGCCAAGGTGTCGCATGGCTGGGGCGGCAAGGCCGACCTCGAGCAGCGCCTGCTGGCCTGCGGTTTCGACCCGGAGTCGGCGATCGCCGAAAAGTGGGCCGCCCTGGCCGAGATGCTGATGCGTTTTCCGCGCCACCTGTCGCAGCATCCGGGCGGCTTCGTCATTTCCCACACTAAATTATCGCGTCTGGTGCCGATTGAAAACGCGGCCATGGCCGAGCGCTCCATCGTGCAATGGGACAAGGACGATCTGGATGCCGTGGGTTTGCTGAAAATCGACTTGCTGGCGCTGGGCATGCTCAGTTGCATACGGCGCGCGCTCGACCTGGTGTCGCAGCGGCGCGGCCAGCGCTTCGAGCTGGGCGACGTGCCGGCCGAGGACGCGGCCACCTACGACATGATTTGCCAGGCCGACACGGTGGGCGTGTTTCAAATCGAATCGCGGGCGCAAATGTCGATGCTGCCGCGCTTGCAGCCACGCACGTTTTACGACCTGGTCATCGAAATCGCCATTATCCGGCCCGGCCCCATCCAGGGCGGCATGATCCACCCGTTTTTGCGCCGCCGGCAAGGCCTGGAAGCGGTCACCTACCCCAGCGCCGAGATCGAATCGGTATTGCGGCGCACCTTGGGCATTCCTATTTTTCAAGAACAAGTGATGTCGATCGCGACGGTGGCCGGCGGTTTTTCAGCCGGCGAGGCGGACGCGCTGCGGCGCGCCATGGCGGCCTGGAAAAGAAAAGGCGGCCTGGAACAATTCGAAGACAAACTGCTGCGCGGCATGACCGAGCGCGGCTACAGCGGCGCGTTCGCCGGCGCCATCCTGGGCCAGATTCGCGGTTTCGCCGAATACGGCTTTCCCGAGTCGCACGCCAGCAGTTTCGCCTTGCTGGCCTATGCTTCGAGCTGGCTCAAGTGCCATGAACCGGCGGCGTTTCTGGCCGCCTTGCTCAATTCCCAGCCGATGGGTTTTTACTCGCGCTCGGCCCTGGTGCAAGACGCGCGCCGGCATGGCGTGAGCGTGTTCCCGGTGGACGTGTGTGTAAGCAATTGGGACGCCGCGCTGGAGCAGCCGGCCACGCCGGCGCCGTCGCTGCAACCGGCCGTGCGCCTGGGCTTGAACAATGTGAAGGGTTTGGAACAGGAAGCCGCCTGGCGCATCGAAGAGGCGCGCGCCATCGCGCCGTTCGCCAGCACGGCCGATCTGGCCGCCAGGGCCGACCTGAACGCGCGCCATCTGCACGTGCTGGCCGGCGCCAACGCCCTGGAAACGCTGGCCGGCAACCGGCGCCAGGCGCTCTGGCAAGCCAGCGCCAGCGTGCCAGACAAAGGCTTGCTGCGCCCGGCCACGGTGCGCGAAGCGCCGCTCGAGTTGGCGCCGCCCGGCGAGGCCGCCAACACGGTGGCCGATTACCGCCACCTGGGCTTGACCCTGGGCCGCCATCCGCTCGCCTTCCTGCGCGCGCGCCTGCTGGCCATGCGCTTCCTGCCGTCGGACGTGCTGCACGGATTTGCCAACGGCCAGCTGGCGCGCGGCTGCGGCATCGTCACGGTGCGCCAAAAACCGGAAACGGCCAAGGGCGTGGTGTTTGTCACCATCGAGGACGAGGCCGGCACTGTCAATGTGATCTGCTGGTCCAGCCTGGTGGAGCGGCAGCGCCGCGAAATCATGAGCGCGCAATTGCTGGGCGTGTACGGCGTGTGGCAATCGGCCCACAATGTGCGCCATCTGGTGGCGAAACGGCTGGTCGACCTGTCCCACCTGCTGGGCGAGCTCGATACGCGCTCGCGCGACTTTCATTAGGCCCGCTTTGCGCGTTGCGGGTCGGCAGGCTGTGCCGTGCCGCTTATCGGCCGCCGATAAAATATAATTATTCTTTCACCTTATGCGGGTTGGGCCATGTGCGTCAATTACATCACCGTCAGCCGGCAAATATGTTTCGATTTTTTCCGCACGCCCCTGGAAACGGGCGAGGAGTGGCGCGACGAGATCTACCAAGACTATGCGGCCCCGTTCATTATCCGCGAGCATGGGGCGCGCGTGGCGCGGCTGGGTTCCTACGGCTTCATTCCCCAGCGCCGCATGCCGCCCGGCCAACGCTTGACCACCATGAACGCGCGCGCCGAAACGGTGGGCCAATTGCGCACTTATAAACAGGCCTGGGCCGCCTCGCAGCGCTGTCTGGTGCCCTGCATGGCCGTGTTCGAACCGAACTGGGAACAATCCCAACACGTGCGCTGGGCCATCGAAATGGCCGACCAGGCGCCATTCGCCGTGGCCGGCCTCTGGCGCGGCTGGGAAGAGCCGGACGGCGCGCTCAGCCATTCCTTCACCCAACTCACCGTCAATGCCGACGATCATCCCGTGATGCGCCGCTTCCACAAGCCGGGCGATGAAAAACGCAGCGTCGCCATCGTGCGCCCGCAAGACTACGACGACTGGCTCGCCTGCACCGACCCGGACCTGGCGCGCGGCATGCTGCAACTGTATCCGGCCGAGTTATTGCACGCGCGCAGCGCGCCCCGGCCCAGCACCAAAAAACAGGCCGAGCTGTTCGAATAGCGATGTTGTACCATAACGCCACCGCCCCCATTTCCGACGCGGCAACCACGATCAGGAATCGCCTTGTCCACCATCCAATTGACCGGGGCCGTGCTGTTCGCTTGCGCCCTGCTGCACACCTTCGCGGCCAAATCGTTCGAACTGCTGGCCCGGCGCCATCCGCGCCATGCCGGCCTGTTTCACCTGTTGGGCGAGGTGGAGGTGGTATTCGGCTTTTGGGCCTGCGTGCTGATCGCCGCCATGGCCCTGCTCGACGGCCCCGCCGCCGCCATCGGCTACGCCGAAACGCGCCACTACACCGAGCCCCTGTTCGTGTTTACCGTGATGGTGGTGGCCGCCTCGCGCCCGGTGCTGGAGGCGGCCGCCCGCCTGGTGGCCGCGCTGGCCCGGCGCGCGCCGGTGCGCACCGAGCTGGCCCAGGTGTGGTTGGGCTTGGCCCTGGTGCCGCTGGCCGGCTCGCTCATCACCGAGCCGGCCGCGATGACGCTGGCGGCCCTGATGCTGGCGCCGCAAATTTTCCGCCAAGGCATACCGGAGTGGTGCAAATACGGCGCCCTGGGCGTGCTGTTCGTCAACGTGTCGATTGGCGGCACCTTGACCGCTTACGCGGCGCCGCCGGTGCTGATGGTGGCCGCCACCTGGCAATGGGATAGCGCTTACATGGCCAGCCATTTCGGCTGGAAAGCGGCGCTGGCGGTGCTGGTGAACGCCAGCGCGATCAGCTTCTTGCTGCGCCGTCACCTGCGGCCGGCGCCCGCTTCCACGCCGCAGACGGTGCCGTGGCCGCTCACCGCGCTGCATCTGGCGCTGCTGGCCGCCATCATCGCGCTGGCCCATCACCCGGTGTTATTTCTTGGCCTGTTTTTGCTGTTTCTCGGCTTTGTGCAAGCTTATGATCGCTATCAGCATCCGCTCATCTTAAAGGAGGCGCTGCTGGTGGGGTTTTTTCTGGCCGGCCTGGTGGTATTGGGCGGCATGCAGCAATGGTGGCTGCAACCGATCGTCTCCAGCTTGCAACCGCTGGCCTTGTTCTTCGGCGCGCTGGCCTTGACCGCGATTACCGACAATGCCGCCTTGACTTACCTGGGATCGCTTATCTCCGGCATGTCCGAAGCGGCCAAATACATGCTGGTGGCCGGCGCCGTGGCCGGCGGCGGCTTGACCGTGATCGCCAACGCCCCCAATCCGGCCGGGGTGGCCCTGCTGCGGCGCGGTTTTCAGGACGAATCGATCGGCGCCCTCGGTCTGCTGCTGGGCGCGGCGGCGCCGACCGCGGTGGCGGTCTTGGCGTTCCTGTTGTGATCAAGTGCGGCGGTGCCGCAGAAAAAAATCGACCATCATCTTGCTCGCGTCCGGCCCCGCCTTGGCGTTGAATGACAGCGCGGCGTCGCCGCCGCTCCAGGCATGCTCCAGATGGGCGATTTGCGCCACCCGAAGCAGCAGTTTTTTGTTCACGTGAAAATCGCGGATTTGATGCGGGTTGGCCGGATTGCGGCTACCCTCGCGTGCGCCAGGTTTCAGCTCGACCGAAATCGCCGTTTCGATTGGCATCCGGTTCAGCAGTAAGCTTTGCCGCATCAGATGGGTCTGGTTAATGGGCCGCACCACGCGGTCGCCCTCGCCCTGGATCAAAATGGTCGGCATGCGCGGAAACGCCGGGCTGGCGGCCAGCACTTCGGCGATGGCGCCGTCGGCGCGGTGGCTGGCGCCGCGCTGCATCACGCCCAGCGCGCCGATGGCGCTATGGCCTGCGCCAAACACGGGCGCCGAGTGCAAGCCCACCGCCGCGATCAGATGGGGATGGTTCAACGCCACGATATTGGCCATGCCCGCGCCAGCCGAAATGCCGCCGATATAAATGCGCGAACGGTCGATCGGATAGGCGGCCGCCACCTTGCCGATCATGCCGACGATAAGCTCGACATCGCCGCCGCCGGCCTGGGTGGCCTTGTCGTACCACTTCCAGCAGCGGTGGCTGTGGCTGCCGATCGACTGCTGCGGATAGAGCACGGCAAATCCCTTTTGCTCGGCCAGACGGTTCATCCGCGTTCCCTGCGCGAACTGGGTGGCGCTCTGCTCGCAGCCATGCAACATCACCAGCAATGGCCAGCCGCCGCGCCGCACCGCTTCGCTGGGCGCTTTGTCGGGCAAATATAACCAATAATTCAAGCCGTGGCCCGGCAAGCCCAGGTCCAGCAAGGGCTTCGAATAGTGGGCGGCCAACCACTTTCCCGGCAACGGCGCCAGGGCCGCGCGCGGCGCCGCACGGCGGGCCGGCGCCTTGGCCGGTGACACGGCTGCCGCGGACGCGGCGGCTACGGGCCGGGCGGACGCCGGCTGCGGTTTGGCGCTCACTTTGGCCATCGGCTTGACCGCCGCCCGCGGTTTGGCCCCTGTTTTAGCGCGCGGCTTGAGCGGCGCGCCAAACAAGCTGTCGACCAGCTTGCTGGCCGTGCGCTGCTGAGCCTTGCTCACGCGCATCAGGCCGCGCAACAATGGACTGGACGCCCTCACCACGACCCGGCTCCGCCAGCGCCGCTCGCCGCGTGGGCCAGTCGCGCGCCGTTGCGCCTCCGGCACAGCGGCGCGGCCGTGCAGCTCAACCATGTTCGCGGGCCAATTCTCATCGGGCATCCTCCATGACCGAAGCCTAACGCAGACCGTGCGCCAGCTCGGTGCGCCAGCACGCATAACGCCGGCGCCCGCACGATTGAGGCGCCTCAATCGGCAGCCGCCGCAAATCCCTAGTCTAGGGTGTGAGGCGCCCGGCCGTTCCGGGCGGATTTCAAACAGGAGACCCTATGAGCTATCTAGACCGCGATCCCCTCGGCATGTATAAAACCGGCAGCAGCGACGGGCCGGGCCCGACACTGATGGGCGCCGACACGCTGATCGGCGACGACGTGTATAACTACCAGGAAGAAGACCTGGGCGACATCAAGGAAATCATGCTTGACATGCGCACCGGGCAAATCGCCTATGCCGTCCTGTCGTTCGGCGGCTTGCTGGGCATGGGAGAAAAACTGTTTGCCGTGCCATGGCAAAGCCTGACGTTGGACACGGTAAACAAGCGCTTCCTGCTCGATGTGGACAAAGAACGCCTTAAAACCGCACCGGGTTTCGACAAGAATAGCTGGCCTGACATGAGCAGCGACAGCTGGTCCAACCAGATCCACACTTTCTACGGCACCAGTGCGCTCGGCGCGGGCACGCTGAGCGGCAGCGCGGGAAGCATGCGCTCGCCCACCGGCGGCACCGGCACGCCCATACTATAAATGACCATGGCGGCGCGGCGGTGCCCCGCGCCGCGCGAGGACGCATGGCCTGCACAGGCACGGTTTTATGCGCAAACAAGCAGGCCACACCGCACAGCGTACTAGGGCAGCACTGATTAATTCATGGCGGCGGACTTGGCGTTGAAAAGCGCCATCCTGCGGCGTTGCACATTCTCGCGATAATTCGCTATTGCCGTGATTTGCGCCTTGCCGGTTGGCTTTTTTAACTGCCCATTCGATCCACCAGAATAAATCAGTGCGTCCCTAGCGCTGCATCGACTCCCATACTTTTTGCAGGCGCTTGGTCGACACCGGCATGGGCGTGCGCAGCTCCTGCGCGAACAAGGACACGCGCAACTCTTCCAGCATCCAGCGAAACTCGGTCAGCTTGGGGTCGGTGTTCTTGCCGGCCTGTCTGTCCTTGGTGGCGCGCTGATACAAATTGGCCGCCTGCTGCCACTCCGCCATCAATTTGGCGTCACGCGCGGGATCGGCGCGCAGCTTTTCCAGCCGCACATTCATGGCTTTCAAATAGCGGGGGAAATGCGCCAATTGGGTGTAGTCGTTATCGGCCAAGAAGCGCTTGTTGACCAGCCCTTGCAACTGGTTTTGCATGTCGGCCGCCGCCTGCGGGGAAATGCCTTGCAGGCGCTTGGGCAAGCCATGAAATTCGGTCAGCACCTGGGCCAGCAAACGGGCGATCTCATTGACCAGCAACACCAGACGCGATTTGCCCTCTTCCTTGCGTTTGGCAAAAGAGACGGCGTCGGTCGGTAGCGGATCTTGCAGACAAGCCATGTCCAGCGCCTTTTGAATGATCTGATCGCGTAACTCTTCCTGTGAGCCGAGCGCCATGAATTGCATCCCCATTTGCTGCAAGCCGGGAATGCTCTTTTCCACATACTTGACCTGATCCTTCATTTGCAGGGCGAACAGGCGACGCAGCCCGCTACGATGGGTGCGCGCGGCAACAGTGGGATCGTCGAACACTTCCAAATCGCAATGACCGCCCTTATCCACCAGGGCCGGGAAACCAATCAGCGTCAGCTTGCCCTGCACGATTTCCAGCAGCTCGGGCAGTTCGCCAAAGGTCCAGCCGGTCAAGCCGATATGCTGCGACACCTGGTTGGCGCCGGCTTTGCCGCCACCCTGGGCGCCGTGAGCGGGCGCCGGCCCGGCCGCCTTGCCCTGGACGCTAGTGGCGCCGGCCGACACCGGCGCGACCGCGCCCGCCAGCCCGGCAGGCGCCGCCACCTCCGCCATTTTCTGGAAACTCTGACGCGCTTGCCCGCCAAACTCGGCTTGCAAGGTGGCCAGATTACGCCCCATCTCCAACTGGCGGCCATGCTCGTCGATCACCTTGAAATTCATGAAGTGATGGGCCGGCAGGGTTTCCGGCTTGAAGTCGGTGGTCAACACGCTCAGGCTGGTTTGGGCGCGCACGTCGGCGATGATGGCGTCGATCAAGTCGCCACGCCCGAACAGGCCCGCCTCCTGCACCCGCTCGCAAAAACGGGCCGCGTAATCGGGCAAAGGCACGCAATGGCGGCGCAGTTTTTGCGGCAGCGATTTAAGCAGCAGATGCACTTTTTCCTTCAGCATGCCCGGCACCAGCCATTCGCAGCGTTCGCGCGGCAATTGGTTGAGCACATACAGCGGCACCGCCATGGTCACCCCGTCGCGCACCGTGCCCGGTTCGAAGTGATAGGTCAGCTGCATTTCCAGCCCGGTCACCGACATGGTTTTCGGGAACAGGTCGGTGGTCACCCCGGCCGCCTCGTGGCGCATCAATTCTTCGCGATTCAAGTACAGCAGCTTGGGCTGAGCGGCGGTGGCGTCCTTGTGCCACTTCTCGAAACCGGCGCCGTTGACCACGTCATGCGGGATCAACTGATCATAAAAGGCGGCGATCAATTCATCGTCCACCAGCACGTCAAGCCGGCGCGACTTGTGCTCCAGGTTTTCGATTTCCTTGACCAGCTTGTGGTTATGGGCAAAGAAAGGGGCGCGCGTGTCGTAATCGCCGCCGACCAGGGCGTCGCGGATAAAAATCTCGCGCGCCTCGACCGGGTTGCGCTGGCCGTAATTGATGCGGCGCTGGCTGTACACCACCAGCCCGTACAAGGTGGCGCGTTCGGAGGCGCTCACTTGCGCGGCCCGTTTTTCCCAGCGCGGCTCGCCCCAGCTTTTTTTCAGCAAATGGCCGCCCACCCGTTCCAGCCATTCCGGCTGGATCTGGGCCACGCAACGCGCGTACAGCCGGGTGGTATCGACCAGCTCGGCCGCCATCACCCACTTACCCGGCTTTTTCAGCAGCGACGAGCCGGGCCAGATATGGAACTTGATGCCGCGCGCGCCGACGAAACCGGCGCCCGGTTCGTCGTCGGCCTTGAAGCCGATATTGCCCAGCAAGCCGGTCAACAAGGCGGTGTGCAGATTTTCATAGGTGGCCGGCGCTTCGTTCAAGCGCCAGCCCTGCTCCTTGACGATGGTGAGCAATTGGGAATGCACATCGCGCCATTCGCGCAAACGCAGTTGCGACAGGAAATTGCTGCGGCAATTGTCCTGCAATTGGCGGTTGGTTTTCTTGTGCTCGATGGCCGCCTCGAACCAGGCCCAGATCTTGACGTAGCTGAGAAATTCCGACTTTTCGTCGGCAAACTTCTTGTGCGCCTCGTCGGCCGCCTGCTGATGCTCGAGCGGGCGGTCGCGCGGGTCTTGCACCGACAAGGCCGAGGCGATGATCAGCACCTCCGTCAGGCACACGTTGTCCAGCGCGGCCAGGATCATTCGGCCCACGCGCGGGTCGAGCGGCAGCTTGGCCAGCTTGTGGCCCAGCGCCGTCAAGCCATTGGCGTCGTCGACCGCGCCCAGTTCTTGCAACAGCTGGTAGCCGTCGGCCACCGCGCGCGCCAGCGGCGGCTCGATAAAGGGAAAGGTCTCGACGTCGGCCAGATGTAGCGACTTCATGCGCAAGATGACGGCCGCCAGCGAGGAGCGCAAAATCTCCGGCTCGGTGAATTTCGGCCGTTGCAGATAATCTTGCTCTTCATACAGGCGGATGCACACGCCGTCGGCCACCCGGCCGCAGCGGCCGGCGCGCTGATTGGCGGCCGACTGGGCGATCGGCTCGATCTGCAACTGCTCTACCTTGTTGCGGTAGCTGTAGCGCTTGACCCGCGCCAAGCCGGCATCGACCACATAGCGGATGCCCGGCACCGTCAGCGAGGTTTCCGCCACGTTGGTGGCCAGCACGATGCGGCGCGCGTTAGAGGTGCGAAACACGCGCTCCTGCTCCTCGGCCGACAGGCGCGCGAACAGGGGCAGAATCTCCACGTGCGGCGGGTGATGCTTGCGCAGCGCTTCGGCGGCGTCGCGGATTTCGCGCTCGCCCGGCAAAAACACCAGCACGTCGCCCGAACCGATGCGGCACAACTCGTCCACCCCTTCGACCACGGCATCCATCAGATCGCGCTTGTCGCGCGCGGCGGCCGCTTTCGGGGCCGGCTTGGCGCCCTCGGCGCCGGGCATGGCGACCTGGTCGCGTTCCACCGGACGGTAGCGCACCTCGACTTGATACAGCCGGCCCGACACTTCGATCACGGGCGCCGGTTTGCCGGCGCTGCCGAAATGGCGCGCGAAACGCTCGGCGTCGATGGTGGCCGAGGTGATGATGATTTTCAAATCGGGCCGGCGCGGCATCAGTTGCTTGAGGTAGCCAAGCAGGAAATCGATGTTCAGGCTACGCTCGTGCGCCTCATCGATGATGATGGTGTCGTAATTTTTCAGCAGCGGATCGGTCTGGGTTTCGGCCAGCAAAATACCGTCCGTCATCAGCTTGACGGAGGCGCCGCGGGTCAAGGTGTCGGCGAAGCGCACCTTGAAGCCGACCGTCTCGCCCAGCGGCGTGCCCAATTCCTGGGCGATGCGTTTGGCGGTGGACGAGGCGGCGATACGGCGCGGCTGGGTATGGCCGATCAAACCGCTCTGGCCGCGCCCCAATTCGAGGCAAATTTTTGGTAACTGGGTGGTCTTGCCGGAACCGGTTTCGCCGCACACGATGATGACCTGATTGGCCAGCAAGGCGGTGGCGATCTCTTGGCGGCGGCCCGAAACCGGCAAGTCTTCCGGGTAGCTGATCGGCGGCAGAGGATTGCGGAAAGCCGGTGCGGCCGGGGCGCGCGCCGGGCGGCCATCGATACCGTCAGGCGCGCGCTCGCCGCGCCGGCCCGGCTGGGCGGGCTGGCGCGGCGGCTGTGCGCCACCAGGCTGGCGCGGCTCGTGCGCCGCACCGGCCTGGCGCGGGCCCTGTGCGCCACCGGGCTGGCGCGGCTCCCGAACGCCACCGGGCTGGCGCGAGTCCTGTGCCCCACCAGCCTGACGCGGCGGCCGGGCGCCACCGCCCTGGCCGGGCCGCCCTGGCACGGCGGGCCCCGCCTCGGCCGGGCGGCCCTGACCCGGGCGGCCCTCCCCCGGGCGGCCCTGACCCGGGCGGCCCTCCCCCGGGCGGCCCTGGCCGGGGCGGCCCTCCCCCGGGCGGCCCTGACCCGGGCGGCCCTGGTCCGCGCCGGGCTGGCGCGGCGGTCGCGGCGCATGCTGCGCACGCGGCGCTTGCTGCGCGCGCGGCGTCGCCACGCGCGCGGCGGGCGTGGCCTGGCCCGCGTCGCTGGCGGACGCGTCGGGGGTCAGGGCGGGGAACAGCGGGTTCTCACTGGCTTCAGGCATTGTTTTTTACATGTATTTGGGCGCGGACATCGCGCAGCGAATTATAATGCGGCTGATGGAAAACCCTACCCAATTCGTCCAATGGCTGCGCTCGGTCGCGCCCTACATCCACGCCTTCCGTGGCAAGACCTTCGTGGTCGCCTTTCCCGGTGAATTGGTGACGGCCGGCGCGCTGCCGGTGCTGGCCCAGGATTTGTCGCTGCTGCACGCGCTCGGCATCCGGGTAGTGATCGTACACGGTTCGCGGCCCCAGGTGGCCGAGCAACTGGCGCTGAGAAACGTCGAGGGTCGCTTCACCAACGGCATCCGCATCACCGACATCGCCGCGCTCGAATGCGCCAAAGAAGCGGCCGGCGAGCTGCGGCTCGATATCGAAGCCGCTTTCAGCCAGGGTTTGCCCAACACGCCCATGGCGCACGCGGCGATCCGCATCATTTCCGGCAATTTCGTCACCGCCCGCCCGCTCGGCGTGATCGATGGCGTCGATCTGGAACTGACCGGCATGGTGCGCAAGATCGCGGCCGAAACCATCCACCCGATCCTGGCCGCCGACGCCCTGGTGCTCCTGTCGCCGCTGGGGTTTTCGCCGACCGGCGAAGCGTTCAACCTGACCATGGAAGACGTGGCCGTGTCGGCCGCCGTGGCCCTGCATGCCGACAAGCTGGTGTTCATCAGCGAAACGCCCATGATGGCCGACGCGGCCGGAGTGGAAATCCGCGAATTGTCGTCGCACCAGGCCGAAGCCGTGCTGCAAGCCGGTTTTTTGCCGCACGATACGGCCTTCTATCTGGAACACGCCATCAAGGCTTGCCACAATGGCGTGCCGCGCGCCCATATTGTGCCGTTCGCCACCGACGGCTCGGCCCTGCTCGAACTGTTTACCCATGACGGGGTTGGCACCATGATCAGCCATGAAAACCTGGAAAGCCTGCGCCCCGCCTCGATCGAGGACGTGGGCGGCATTATCAAACTGATCGAGCCGCTCGAAGCGGACGGCACCCTCGTCAAACGGGGCCGCGAATTGATCGAGCGCGAAATCGAATATTTCTCCGTCATTGAGCATGACGGCGTGATCTTCGGCTGCGCCGCGCTCTACCCTTTCCCGGCACAGAAAATGGCGGAAATGGCTTGCCTGATCGTGAACCCGGAAGTGCAAGCCCAGGGCGATGGCGAGCGGATTTTAAAGCACATGGAAAACCGGGCGCGCGCGGGCGGCTTCACCAAACTGTTCGTTTTGACCACGCGCACCTCGCACTGGTTCAAAAAACGCGGCTTCATGCTGGCCACGGTGGACGACTTGCCCAAAGACCGACAGCACATGTATAACTGGCAGCGCAAGTCACAGGTGTTGATTAAGACTTTATAATCACGCTTTCTCTTACCGCTTTAGGAGCGCCCATGGCCCGCACCATCGTATGCATCAAGTTAAACAAAGAAGCTGAAGGGCTCGATTTCCCGCCTTACCCTGGCGAACTGGGCAAACGCATTTACGAATCGGTGTCGAAAGAAGCGTGGGCCGCCTGGCTCAAGCATCAAACCATGCTGGTCAACGAAAACCGCTTGAATCTGGCCGATCTGCGGGCACGTAAATATCTGGCCACCCAGATGGAAAAGCATTTCTTCGGCGATGGCGCCGACGCCGCCATGGGTTACGTGCCGCCCACCGAATAAATTGCGCGCCGCCTCCGTACGACGGGCGGCCGCGCCGGCGCGAGCCAGGCTTATTTGCTGATCAGCTTACACTGGCGCAATTCGCACTTGGCTTCGATCACCTTGCCGTCGCCGCACACCATGCGGTAAGACTCGACCGGACCGGCGTCGCCCACCAGGCTGGCGCCGGCGCTATCGGGGCAATCGACTTTCTTGGCCAGTTTTTCCACCGTGGCCGACGAGATACCGGCGCGAAAATCGGGATGGTCGGCGGCGCTGATGGCGGCGCGGCGCGCCGCCAGCGAGCGGGCGGCGGCATCGGCGGCGGCCACGTCGGCCTTACGGGCCGCGGTCGAACAGCCGGCGAGCAGGCAGGCGGCGGTCAACAGCATTAACAGTTGTTTCATGGATCGGCTCGTTCAGAAAAGGGTTGGACAGGGAAAATCAACGGACATCAAAACGTCAGCGTGCGCACGCCTTCAGCCGTGCCGAGCAGGCAGACATCGGCGCCGCGACCGGCAAACAGGCCGACGGCGACCACGCCGGCGATCTGATTGATCTCGCGCTCGAGCGCCAGCGGATCGGCGATGGTCAAGCCGGCCACATCGAGCAACACGGCGCCGTTATCGGTGAGCATGGCCTCGCCGGCCGCCGTCAGGCGCAGCCGCGGCTGGCCGCCCAGCGCGCTCAAGCGGCGCGCCACGCTCGCGCGCGCCATCGGCAACACTTCAACCGGCAAGGGAAAGCGGCCCAGGGTGTCGACCAGCTTGGAGCCGTCGGCGATGCACACAAAACGGCGCGCCACCGAGGCCACGATTTTTTCGCGCGTCAAGGCCGCGCCGCCGCCCTTGATCATGGCGCCGCGCCCGTCGATCTCGTCGGCGCCGTCGACATACACGGCGATCTCGCTGACCTCGTTCAAGTCGAACACGGCGATGCCATGCGCGGCCAGACGGGCCGCGGTCGCCTCCGACGAGGCCACCGCGCCCCGGATGCGGTGGCCGATCTTGGCCAGTTCGTCGATGAAAAAGTTGGCGGTCGAGCCGGTGCCGACCCCGATGATCTGGCCATCGACCACATACGCGATGGCGGCGCGGGCGACGGCTTGTTTTAATTGGTCTTGGTTCATGGCATCAATCAGGCGAATAAAAGAACATCAATCATACACAGACGCGTACACAGCGGCCGGGGCGGCAAGCCACGACGGGCCGGGCGACCATGCGGTATTTTAGCGGATCGCCGGGGCAGCGCCCCTATTTCAGCAAATAAATTGCAATAGAACAATACCTGAAGCGGGCCGGGCGGTCCACCGGAATGCCCACCGTGCGCGATATTGTCTGGACCGGGGATCGATTTGTGCGAAAATGACACGTCCATATGATCAACGTCAGGGATGAAAAATGAACCAGATCAAAACCGCGCTCGTGGTCGATGACAGTCGCGTTTCCCGCCTGATGGCGCGCCAATTCATACTCAGCAAAGATCCCCACTGGCTGATCGAGGAAGCCGGCAGCGGCGAAGAGGCGCTGGAAAAAGTGAAGCACTTCCAGCCCGGCTTGATTTTAATGGACGTCAACATGCCCGGCATGGGCGGGGTGGCGGCGGCCGAACAGCTGCGCAAGCTGCTGCCCGACGCCTACATTTCCCTGCTCACGGCCAATGTGCAAAACGCCACCCGCAACCGGGCCAGCGAAATCGGGGTGGCCTTCATGGAAAAACCGATCACCGAGTCGCGCATCCACCAGCTGATCAGCGCGCTGGAGCGCTAACATGGTGCAGCTCACGGAACTGGAAAACGACGCCCTGGTAGAGATTTTCAATATCGGTGTCGGCCACGCCGCCGCGTCCATGAGCGGCATCGTCAACGAGGAAGTGACGATGTCGGTGCCGTCGATCAGCTTCATGAACCGCTCGGAAGCGGCCGACATGCTGGGCAATAAGAACCGGGAAGCGGGCCGCATCTGCGGCGTGAGCCAGCACTACGAGGGCGCCTTCAGCACCGAAGCGATTTTGATGTTCCCGGAAGATAAAAGCCTGGAAATCGTGCGCCTGATGGTGGGCGACTCCATCTCGCTGCAAGAATTGAGCGAGATGGAACAGGAAGCCATGAGCGAGATCGGCAACATCATCCTCAATTCTTGCGTGGGCACCCTGGCCAATATTTTCCAGCAAGAGTTGCACGGTTCCCTGCCGGTCTATCACGTGGGTACCAGCGAGCAAATCCTGCACTCTTCCGGCGGCCTGGCCGACACCGTGGTGCTGATGCTACATATCGACTTCATTCTCGAAAAGCATCAAATTCACGGCTATGTCGCTTTCATCCTCGACGTGAGCGCCTTGCACGACCTCAAGCACCAGGTCAATCAGTATCTGATCAGAGTGATGGGCCAGGCGTGAAGCGCAGGCAGGACCCGGCCCGGCTGGCGCTGCTCGACAGCGTGCTCGACTCGGTCAGCCTGGGCATACTGGTGCTCGACGGCGAGCGCCGCATCGTGTTATGGAACACGTGGCTGGCGCGCCACACCGGCATGACGGCCGAGGCCGTGCTGGGGAGCGATTTTTTCGCCGTCTTTCCCGCCTTGGCCGGCAAGCGCATCGATGCCGCCATCGGCCAAGCCCTCAAGGATAACTTTCCCTCGCTGCTATCGCAAACCCTCAACAAGGCGCCCTTCCCCCTGTACCCGAACCCGGCCGCGGCAGCGCGCGACGAGCGCATGCAGCAAGCGGTGGCGGTCACCCCGATCGAGGTGGCCGGGCTGGCGCGCCATTGCCTGATACAGGTGAGCGATGTGAGCGTGGCGGTGGGGCGTGAACGGGTGCTGCGCGACCAAACCCTGGTGCTGCGCTCGCAAACCTTTTCGGATGGCTTGACGGGGATCGCCAACCGGCGCCATTTCGATGTCGCGCTGGAAAAGGAGTGGCGCATCGCCAAGCGCAACGGGCGCGCCTTGTCGCTGCTGATGATCGACATCGATTATTTCAAGGCTTATAACGACCACTACGGCCACCAGCAAGGCGACCTGTGCCTGATACGGGTGGCCGCCGAGCTGGCCGCCATGCTGCACCGGGCGGCCGACCTGGTGGCGCGCTACGGCGGCGAGGAATTTGCCGTGATCTTGCCGGAAACCGATGGCGCCCAGGCGCGCCTCATGGCCGAGGCGATCCGGGCCCGCGTGGCCGCGCTGGCTGTGGCGCAGCATCAGGACCAGGCCGGTCCGCATGTGACCGTCAGTGTGGGGATCGCCACCTACAGCGCCGCCCAGGCGCTGGAAGAGTCCGAGTTGCTGGGCGCGGCGGACCGCGCCTTGTACCTGGCCAAACGCAACGGCCGCAACCGCGTCGAATCGATCTGAGCGGCGCGGGCATGCCGCTTGGCGTGCTGGCGTCTTTAATTAGCGCATTGCACGATATCGGAATTGGACGCCTTGTCCAGACACTGGCGCAGGTCCAGGTCGGCGTGCTTGCGGCGGGTGCCGCCGCTGGCGCCCGCGGCCGCCTGGCTGTTACGCTTTTCCGGCTGCGCCCGGGGCTGTTCCACCACCTCCACCGGCGCCGGCCGGGCCACCACCGTGGTGACCGGGCGGGGAAACATCACGCTGTCGTAAGCGACGGCGCCGAAGGCGGCCACGCACACGGATAACACCAGCCACGACAGATAGCGACCCGTGTTTTGAGTGGTGGGAAAGTAGGCCTTGGCCGAGGAACGGAAGCTGCGACGCCGTACGCTGATCCAGAATAAACCCAGCAAAAATGCCAGCAAGGCCGCATAAATATTGACCGTCAATTGCACCGGGTTGCCGTTGACGAATACGTCGCCGCTGGTGGGGATGGTGTCGTTGTTGACCAGGGCCACGGCCACCGCCACCACGCACGCGGTCACGGTGGCCAAGGTCAGCACGATCTTGTCTTTTGCCCATACGCCAACGATATACACCGACAGGCCATACATCAGCGCAATATATAAAAACGACATGGACCCACCCTAATATTGAGGACCGCAACGGTCCGGCCGCTTCAGACCGGGCTGAAGCCGACATGACCGCGCGCCGCCAGCCGGATCGGCTCGCGCCAATCTCGGCTGCGCGGGCGGCGCGGCCTCCTTGTAATTGATGAGCGCACTGGCTCACCACTCTATTGTATCTCAATCGCAACTTTTGTTAATTTCCGATATCAATATAACTAGCAAAATACGACATTTTGTTGTCAAATTGATGAGCCGATAGCGGCGCGGCCGGGTTTCCACGCGGTTTTGGCCAAGATTGTGCCCGAATTTCGCCCGCACTTGGCCACGCTCACGTCGTCAAGCGGCGCGCGAACCAGGGTTTGGGCAGCAAAGCAGGGTCGCGCGCGTCGCGCAGGAAAGGCGTCAACACCCGCTCGAGCGCACCCAAGCTGTCCACATGCGCGCGCAAACCCAGGTGGCGCGCCCCGAAATAATGGGTCACGATCTCGGCTTGCTGCTCCATATTGAAATCGGAAAAAGCCCGGTCCGGCTCGCTCAAGCGGGCATCGTAGCGGTAAGCCCGCCCGCTGGCATAGGCGCCGCCCAGGGCCAGGCAGAGGCCATGCCAGCGCAGCCGATAGCCGCGCTGATGCTGCCAGACATGCACCATTTCATGCATGAAAAGCAGGCGGGTGCGCGCATCCTGGCAAGAAAAATCGGCCCGATACTGGGGCGGCATGCAGTAGATCGCGCCATTTGGCGCCATCACGGTATGCCGATCCTGCAAACCGAACCATAGGTAGGAGCGGCAGTGAATGCGCACCCGGGCGTAATCGATGGCGGCGCCAAACACCAGCGCGGCCATGTCGATTTCGCCGCGCGTGAGCGGCCGGGGTGGGGGCATGTGCATGCGCAGGAGAAAAACCATGATCTTGCCACATAACAAGCCGGGCGGCGCCAGCCGCGATGCCGGGATCGGCGTCGCGGCCCCGGCCCAGGGTCAGCGCAAGCCGCTGGCGGCCTTGGCCAGTTCGGTGATGCGGTCCCAATTGCCGGCCAAGATGGCGTCTTTCGGGGTGAGCCAGGAACCGCCCACGCAAGCGACGTTCTTGCAGGTTAAAAATTGCGTCGCGGTCTCTTGCGAAATGCCGCCGGTGGGACAAAAGGTTATGTCGGGCAGGGGACCGTAAATGGCGTTGAGCATGCCCACGCCGCCGGCCGGCACCGCCGGAAACAGTTTTAATTGTTTGAAACCGTGCTCGCGCGCGGCCATCACTTCGGACGGCGTCATCACGCCGGGCAAGAGCGGCAAGCCGCTGCTTTTGGCGGCGGCGATCAGGGCCGGCGTCAAGCCCGGCGAAACGCCAAACACGGCGCCGGCGTCGCGCGCGGCGGCGAATTCATCGGCCTGGGTCAGGGTGCCGACCCCCACGATGGCGCCTTCCACCTGGGCCATGGCGCGGATCGCGCCCAGGCCGTGTTTGGTGCGCAAGGTCACTTCCAGCACGCGGATACCGCCCGCCACCAGCGCCCGCGCCAGCGGCACGGCGTGGTCCGGGTCGTCGATGGCGATCACGGGGATCACGCTCGAGGTGCGCATAATTTCCAGCAGAGTCATAGTCATAGTCATTTCTTCACAAGGGTGTCTTCATCGGAGCCCGGCATGGTGTCGCCAACATTGACGCCATCGTGCAAGCTGACGGTGGTGGGGATGGGCGACGGCAGGCCGAAGGTGGTGGCGCCCTCTTCCGCCGCGCTGATGGTGGAACGGAACATCGCAAACAATTCACGGCCCATGCCGACGTGGTTGACGCTCATATCGGCCGTGGCCAGCGCGCGCGCATACCAGATCGCGTCCGGCACCATCGCTTGCAACGTGCCGGTGTCGGCGTCCAGATGGATCATGTCGCCGTCGCGCACCAGGCCGAGCGGGCCGCCGGCCAGGATTTCCGGCGACACATGGATCGCCGCCGGCACCTTGCCCGAGGCGCCACTCATGCGCCCGTCGGTCACCAGCGCCACCCGGCGGCCGGCGTCTTGCAAGTTGGCCAGCGCCGGGGTCAAGGCGTGCAATTCCGGCATGCCATTGGCGCGCGGGCCCTGGAAACGCAGCACGGCCACAAAATCGCGGTCGAGCTGGCCGGCCTTGTAGGCGGCCATGAAATCTTCCTGCGAATTGAAGACCAGGGCCGGGGCCTGCACCGCGCGGTGCTCGGGCTTGACGGCCGACACCTTCATCACGGCCCGACCCAGATTGCCCGACACCAGCACCATGCCGCCGTCCGGCGCGAACGGCGCCTTGACGGTGCGCAGCACGGCTTCGTCGGCGCTGTGGGCCGGGGCCTCGCGCCACACCACGCCGGTGCCGGCCTCGTTCAAGAACGGTTCGGTGCAGTGGGCGCGCAAGCCCTTGCCCAGCACGGTGGTCACATCTTCGTGCAGCAAGCCGGCGTCAAGCAATTCGCGGATCAGGAAACCGGTGCCGCCGGCCGCGTGGAAATGGTTGACGTCGGCGTCGCCGTTCGGATAGATGCGCGCCAGCAGCGGCACCACGGCCGACAATTCATTGAAGTCATTCCAGTCGATCACGATCCCGGCCGCCTTGGCCATCGCCACCAGATGCAGGGTGTGGTTGGTGGAGCCGCCCGTGGTGAGCAAGCCGACAATGGCGTTGACGATACATTTTTCATCGACGATATGGCCGACCGGAATATAGTCATTCCCATCGCAAGCGATCGCGGCGGCGCGCTGGGCGGCGGCGGCGGTCAGGGCGTCACGCAGCGGGGTGTTGGGCGAGATGAACGCCGAGCCGGGCAAGTGCAAGCCCATCACTTCCATCAGCATCTGGTTACTGTTGGCGGTGCCGTAAAAAGTGCAGGTACCGGCGCCGTGGTAAGACTGGGATTCGCCTTCGAGCAACTCTTCGCGCGTGGCCTTGCCTTGTGCATACAGTTGACGGATCTTGGCCTTGTCCTTGTTCGACATGCCGCTCGTCATCGGGCCGCCCGGGATGAACACGGCCGGCAAGTGGCCGAAATGCAGGGCGCCGATCAACAGGCCCGGCACGATCTTGTCGCAAATACCCAGATACACGGCGGCATCGAACATATTGTGCGACAGCGCGATGGCGGTGGCCATGGCGATGGCGTCGCGCGAAAACAGCGACAATTCCATGCCGGGCTGACCCTGGGTCACGCCGTCGCACATGGCCGGCACCCCGCCGGCGAACTGGGCCACGGCGCCCACCTGGCGCACCGCCTCCTTGATCACGGCGGGAAAGCGCTCGAACGGCTGATGGGCCGACAACATGTCGTTATAGGACGAGACGATCGCCACCGAAGGCTGGCGCGTCTGGCGCAAAATAAGCTTCTCGTTGGCCGGAAAGGCGGCGAAACCGTGCGCCAGATTGGTACACGACAAGGCGCCGCGCTGCACGCCCTTGATGCGGGCCGCCTCCAGATGGGCCAGATAGGCGCCGCGCGAAGGCCGGCTGCGCGCGATAATCCTGGCTGTAACGGTGTCGACTACGGGGTGCAGCGCCATGATGGTTCCTTATGAATGTATTTTCTGAAATTTTACTACAAAATCGCGCATAAAATACGCCAGGCGGGTCGAATTTGCTACATCGGCGCGACCGCGCCACACGCGGCACCGTATGCCGGCGCGCACGCCGCGCAAGGTGTCGACCCCGCGCCATGGCGTCAGCAGGGTCTGCGCGCCCCGCGCCAGCGCCCGGTGACGACCGGCCCGCCATTCTAAACTGTAGTGAAATTACCGTTTTGTATTGTATGATTAAATAATATGACACCAGCCGGTCCGGTCATCCCGGCCTTGCCTTGATACTCCAACACTTCACTAACCGATAGTCTACCGACGCCGCCCACCATGCGCCAGCCCGCCCCAGCCCCCTCGATCACCGCCACCCCCAGTTTTCAAGCCCTGCAAGCCCATTACGAGCAGGCCAGTCACTGGCAGCTGCGCGACTTGTTTGCCGCCAATGCCCAACGTTTCGACCAGATGAAGCTGGAGGCGGCCGGCCTGGTGCTCGACTATTCCAAGAACCGCATCGAAGCCGGCACCCTGGCGCTGTTGCAGGACCTGGCGCGCGAGCGCGGGGTCGAAACCCAGCGCGACGCCATGTTCGCTGGTCAGAAGATCAATCTTACCGAACAACGGGCCGTGTTGCACACTGCTTTGCGCGCCCCGCGCGGCCAAGCCCTGGTGGTCGACTGCCAGGACGTCAACGCCGACGTGCACGCCGTGCTGGACCGGGTCAAGGATTTTAGCGACCGGGTCCGCAACGGCAGCTGGCTCGGCTATACCGGCAAGCCGATCACCGACATCGTCAACATCGGCATCGGCGGCTCCGACCTGGGCCCGAAAATGGCTTGCCTGGCGCTGCGCGCCTTCGCCACGCCCGGCCTGGAACTGCATTTTGTCTCCAACGTGGACGGTCACGACATGGAAGCGGCCCTGGCCAAGGTGCAGCCGGAAACCACGCTGTTCATCATCGCCTCGAAAACCTTTGTGACGGCCGAGACCATGCTCAACGCCAATACCGCGCGCGCCTGGTTCTTGACCGCCGGCCAGCCGGCCGGCCTGGCGCGCCACTTTGTGGCCGTCTCCACCAACACCGAGGCGATCAAAGCGTTTGGCATCGACCCGGCCAATATGTTCCCGTTCTGGGACTGGGTCGGCGGACGCTATTCGGTCTGGTCCTCGATCGGCCTGGCCGTGGCGCTGGCGGTCGGCTTCGACTACTTCAAGGATTTCCTGGCCGGCGCGCACGCCATGGACCTCCACTTCCAGCAGGCTCCACTGGAACAAAACATGCCGGTGCTACTGGCCCTGGTCGGCTTTTGGAACCGTCAATTTTTGGGCTGCGGCTCGGTGTCCATCGCCCCTTACCACCAAGACTTGAGCCGCTTCCCCGCCTATTTGCAACAGCTCGACATGGAAAGCAACGGCAAGCGCGTGAGCAAGAGCGGCCAGCCGGTCGCGGTGCCGACCGGGCCGGTGATCTGGGGCGACTGCGGCACCAACGCCCAGCACGCCTACTTCCAGCTGCTGCACCAGGGCACCGACGTGACCCCGATCGACTTCATCGCCGCGCTGCGCCCGACCCACGACTTGCCGGGCCACCACGAAGCCTTGCTGGCCAACTGCTTCGCCCAATCCGAAGCCTTCATGACCGGCAAGACCGGCGACGAAGTGCGGGCCGACCTGCACGCCCAGGGCATGGCGCCTGAGCAGATCGATACTCTGGTGCCGCACAAGACCTTCCCCGGCAACCGGCCCAGCAACACCATCTTGATGGACCAGCTGACCCCGATTACCCTGGGCGCCTTGATCGCCTTGTACGAACACAAGGTTTTCGTACAAGGCGTGCTGTGGGACGTCAACAGCTTCGACCAGTGGGGCGTGGAATTGGGCAAGGTGCTGGCCAAGCAAATCCAGGCCGAACTGACCGGCGAGGCCAAGCCGGACGGCCACGACAGCTCGACCAATGGCTTGATCGCCTTGGCCAAACAAGCCCGCACTTTGTATTAAGCTGCGCCCTTCAGCATATATGTGAGAACGAACATGACAGCACAGATCGAAGTGGCCTACGACGCGGCCATGCAAGTGGGCGAATGCCCGCTCTGGCATCCGCAGCAACAAGCCTTGTACTGGGTCGATATTGAAGGCTTCACCGTGCACCGGCTGGTGCCATCGAGCGGCCAGCACAGCGCCTGGCGCATGGACGCCGAACCGTCGGCCATCGCCCTGCATGCCGAGGGCGGCCTGGTGGTGGCGTTGCGCACCGGCTTTGCGCACTTGAACACGGAAGACGGCAGCGTGCGCGCCATCGCCGCCGCGCCGTACGACACGGCCACCACCCGCTTCAACGACGGCCGCGCCGACAGCGCCGGCCGCTTCTGGGTCGGCACCATTTACGAGCCGCGCGACCTTCAGGCGGCGGAAATGTACTGCCTGGAACGGGGCCAGGTGCGCCTGGTCTGGTCGGGCGGCATGACGGTATCGAACGGCCTGGGTTTTAGCCCCGACCAACACACCATGTACCACGCCGACACCACCGCCCACCGCGTCACGCGCTATGCCTACGACGCGGCCGCCGGCACCGTGGCCGACCCCGTCACCCTGCATCAGTTCTCGACCGACAAGAGCCACAACTATGGCGGCCGCCCCGATGGCGCCGCGGTCGATAGCGAGGGCAACTATTGGTGCGCCATGTTTGAAGGGGGCCGCCTGCTGCGCCTGTCGCCGGCGGGCGCCATATTGGAAGAGATCGCCCTGCCGCTGCGTTGCCCCACCATGCTGGCCTTTGGCGGCGCCGACTTGCGCACGCTCTACATCACCAGCGCCAGTTTCAAGCGCGGCGCCGAGGAACTGGCCAGCTACCCGCTCAGCGGGCGGGTGCTGTCGCTGCGAGTGGCGGTGGCGGGCCGGCCGGAGCCGGTGTACCGGCCCTAGGGAGCACTGACGATCCCAAGTCCGAACGGCCGCTAGGGTTATTTGCCAAGTACCTTGCGGATGGTGGCGGCCAGTTCGGCCGCCACAAACTTGGCCACATAAGCGTCGGCGCCCACGCCCTTGACATGATCTTCATTGGTGGAACCCGTCAGCGAAGAATGGATCACCACCGGAATCGCGGAAAAGCGGGCATCGGTCTTGATGTTACGGGTCAAGGTAAAACCATCCATTTCCGGCATTTCCAGGTCGGTGAGCACCAGCGCCACCTTATCTTTCACCGTCTTGCCCTCGGCGATAGCCTGATCCGAAATCAATTGCAAGCGCTCCCAGGCTTCCTTGCCGGTCTTGGTCATGATGAACGGCACGCCCATCGCCTCCAGCCCTTGCTCGATCAGGGAGCGGGCCAGGGCCGAATCGTCGGCCGCCAGCACGGCGCTGCCGAAAGGCAATTTGACAACCGGGCCGATGCTGGACTTGTCGATGTCCGGGTCGCCCGACGGCAAGACATTGCGCAGGATTTGCTCGACGTCCAACACTTGCACCAGCCGTGTCTTGTCGGTATCGCCATCGAGGCGCGCGATGCTGGTGATCAAACCGCCACCCACCGTCGATTCGGCCGACAGCACCTGATTCCATTCCAGCCGCACGATTTCATCGACCTCTTCCACCGCGAACGCTTGGGTCGAGCGGGCGAATTCGGTCACCATCAAAATACGTAGCGCGCTGGCCTTGCAGCCTACCGCCGAAGGCAAATCGATCACCGGCACGATTTGCCCGCGAATATTGACCACGCCCAGCATGTGCTCATGGGAACCGGCCACGGCGGTGACATCGGGCATTTCCATGATTTCCCGCACCTTGAAGACGTTGATGCCAAACAACTCGCGATTGTTTGAATGCGTACTCGTACCCAGACGAAACAAAAACAATTCAAATTTGTTATTGCCGGTCAGGCTAGTACGTTCATCAACATCTTGCTGGATTGAATTCATGGTGTCCCCTGGTCTCAAAATGCATGTGTGATCAATTGCCGGTGGTTTAATCTTACCGGACAATATGGTCAACGCCAGCGACTTTTCGCTGCCGACAGCAGCGGGGCGTTCTCCACAGCCATATTAAGCGTCAGCCGTGGCTTACCAACCACAACTCATGAGGGTATGCTTGAGCACATGGCGCGGACGAAGCAACGGGCAGCCACATCCAGAATAGGCGGAAGCTCTCTGCCATAACAGTACAATAAAGCAATATTTTCGGTTATTTAGAGTAAGCCATTCTGTGGCCTTAACAAGCAGCGTGCCATGCACTGACCAAGGAACCCGTGCCCCTACCACAAGACTCCGGCACGAACTGATCGCACACTCAACACTCTCACCTACTCACTATTTTTTAGCCATACGCCGCACGGCGAAAAAGGAGCGTGTTCAGCTATCAAAAGTTCAAAAAATATCGCCCCTTTCACAGCAACATCGATATCGGGAACAAGCCCATGTTTATTAAGAGAAAAATTCAATTTCTTATTAACTTGATCACTTTCACTAGCAGATCGCTCGAAGCCGTGGAGCGCGCTCGTCTGCGTGATAGCATCTACGATGTCGAATCCCACCAACTCCCATCGCTCGCTAAGATCTTGCAATGACAAAGAATCCGGAATAGATACCGAACCACTCGATAAAAAATTCACATATGGACTCGGCAAATCGAACGCAATGATAGCCGAATTTTTTGGAAAAGAAATCGATGAGAGATATATGGGATCAGTCGAAAACAGATTCATTCCGGATAGTTTAGCCTCGCAATTTTCATACAGGCTTTCATATCGGATGGACTCATTCCAAGAGGTCATGGATAAATTATTGAGCGACGTATTTTTTCTCACATCGAACCCAACAATGACTCTTTCAAACAAAGATCCTTTTAAGGAATTTGCATTCCAGCCATTTCTCATATTAGGGTTATCATCAGCATATGCACATATTAAAGTTTTTAATGGGGCAGAATATTTACAATATCTTGGCGCCCATTCAGTTGCGCGATATCAAACGGAGTTGACTCAAATTCATTTTTCCCGTTGCTCAACGCACCAAATTGGATAAGCAATTTTACGACATCGATATGCCCTTGACCCACAGCATCATGTAATGGAGTGTTGCCGAGTTCTCCAATAGCATTAACATCGGCACCGCCTTCCAGTAGAGCCCGCACCTCGGGAAGCAAGCCTCTAACACAAGCAACATGAATAGGTTTATTACCGAAATTCCCCCCAGAATTCACATTATCCAGGACCACTTCAAAAAATTCCGGCAATTCCTCATCTATATAACGATGCAATATATCAGTTGCCTTCAAATGTTCACTCATGGTGTGCGACTCTCACAGTTTTCAGCAATTCATGCTGTCGATTTTTTGAGACCGGAATTAAGGCTAAAAAATTCGACTACTTTTCAAACATACGCTGCGAGTAAAAAAAGCAGCTTTTTTAGCTATCAAAAGTTCCAAAAAAAGATATCGATCTATAACGTAAAATAATTAACTTAATTTTCAATAAACAACTCAACAATATCGTCAAATCCTTCCGTTTTTGCAATATCCAACGGAGTGATGCCATCAACGTTTTTAACACTTACTCTTGCTCCTCGTTGAATCAAAAATTCAGTAAAATCTTTATTGTTAGAACGAACCGGCCTAAAAATAGGTGTTTCCCCATCTTCTCCAATAGAATTAATATCCGCACCATTACTCAATAACACATCAACAGCATCCTTGTCCAGCCACGTGCAAACGGAATGAATCGGGCAATTCCCAAAAATTCCGCGCGTGCTAACGTCGATTTTTTTATTTACGAATTCAGGAAGCGAGGCGATTTCTTCAAGAAGAGTATCAATTTTATATTTCATAAAAATCCTATGGACATTTGCAAAATATCTCAACATCTTTTTCAGCATTTTCTATCGCTTTTACTAATTGATCCATCTGCTGTTGGTGACCTCTATCATAATTCCCACCATACTTTCGGTCAGCGTGATCTTTTCTTGCAGCAAAGCACTGCTGCGCCCTATTTAACCGAAATTTAGCTGAATTACACTTGGTAAGCCCGGGCGGTTCTCGTTGGTCACAGATATCGTGATACCCTCCCCTATTTCTGCTTCTAGCATCAGCGGTTGATTCGCGGCCTCGTCCACGGGAATCATCTCCATCATCTCGAAAATCAGTACCAGAGGCGGAATTTGCACCATTGGGAATAACAATACATCCGCCAATCGGGCAAGGAATAGGAATAGTAATATTACCTTCAGATGAAAGCCCGAAAAAATCACTTTTCGACATCGGATTACCATTGCTGTATGCATAGGTATTAAATCCACGACGCTCACGCCTGCTCGTCAGAAATTATATTCACAATCCATTGAGGGGACGCCAAAGGTTTTTTTGAAAAATTTCTCAATAAATTCTTTGCACCACACGCATCCTTATCTTTCGACGAAAAATAAGCATATCCATCCTGAATCGCGAGACGCTCGCCAGCACAACTGCTGGATGATACAAAATATGCATGCCCCTCAAAAAGTAAAAAAGCATAAATTAAATTGGATATAAGTAAATCGATATTATTGTTATCATTTATGCTTTTTCCAAACTCAAAAAAAAATGTTTTCTCAGTATCTAAATTTATCGTACGATCCGAGGAAGAAAGAAGATTTTCAATAAATTTTATTTGAACAAAATCAAGATTATTTGAATTATCAATTTGCAATATTTTCCACTCTCCTTTAGGAAGCCAACCCGCCACATGCTGTGAAAAGTTAAAAAGCTCAGTTGCATTGCTTGGAGCTGCGTAATTTATCCAATTTTCTTCACTATTTTTTTTCGTGTCAATATCTGTTATTTGATTCCAACTTCCAATATGCATACCTATATGAACCAGGTATTTATTGGCATCTTGCGGTTTTAGATATCTCAATTTAACCTCTCATTTTAACCAAGGCAGTCACACGATTGCGGAATTTCATTTCCATCTGGAAAAGGATCTTGAAAATAATTCCCAGGCACAATTAATAAAATTAAAGGAAGCCATGGGCTGGGAGCGGAGACAACCGGCGCTGAAACTGGTTGTGGCGCTGGCGATGTTGGTTGTGAAGCGGCTTTGGGAGATGGATGTGCCTGCTCGGGAGTCATAGGCGCTCCACTTTGGCAATATCGGCTCCATCCTTTCTGCCCAGCTTCGTTCGTTTTCCAATATCCTTTTGATCCAGGTGGCCCGCCGTCAGCGGCGGGTGGCACCCACTGGCACTGCATCCGACCACCACTTGATGGCTTGGGCCCTGTGAAATTGCCGGGCTTTTGTGCACCAGGATTGGGTTTCCAAGGCCCACCTGGAACATTATCCGGGGTAGGAATTTCTGCCAAACCTAAAGGATCAATGAAGCTTAGCGGATTACCCCCCACATATGCATAGATATTTTTTTTAAGTTAAAAAAATTTTCTTACTCAAATTTTTTAGAAAAATGAGGTATTTCTCAAGGACGCAGGAATTGGATTTAGTATAAATGTGCCAAACTTTCCAGCGGACCTACTCACTATCGAGAAGGACTTGCTTTGCAATTATCAAGACTAGGGCTCCATACACAGGCTCCAATTCAAGTAATACCGCTTCCCCACGTCGTATCATATCAATTTTCGCATTAATAACGGGAGAACTGAGATGATCTTTTCCTGTTTCAAATTTACCATGGATTAAAGAAAAAATTTTCCCCTTATATTCCTCTTCATTACTGTTTAAATCCCATATCACTATTCTAAAAATAATATTTTGCATACGCATCTGCAGTATCATCAACTCAGACACGTCAGTGGCATTTAACACCCATTTTCTGCCCGTGGTTTCTTGTAGAAAAAGCTCAGCTCTATTCTCCTCTTGATAAACCTTTATACCTGTTAAGTGGCCTTCAACAAATTTATTAAAATCTAACATTTTTTCCCCATCTTTATGGTACTTAAGCTGTTTACCACGGAACCGGCCTACCAGGATGTTCACGCTTCCCTCCTGGCCACTCATGTACATGCGTGTCGGGCATCCCTTGATGCGGATCGTCGATGTCAACTTCAGGTTTTCCATCCGGACCATATTTTCGCGACCCACGTTCACCATCGATCCACTCGCCTGGCGGCCCCGTGTCTGGCCGGTCTTTATCTTTGGAATACCAGTTACCAATTTCATCGGCGATGTCTATACAAGCTTTTACGGTTGCGGCCGCTGCCGCAATTGCAGTAGCAGCGCAGAACGGGTTTGCAGCACACGCTACTACAACTAATGGAACGGCAAGTCCTTTTGGGTCCGTGTATGATATCGGGTTACCTAAAACATATGCATAAGTATTAGCACCTCCGGCAAGTCCAATCGGATCAGATTGAACATATCGCCCAGTCTGGGGGTCGTAATCCCTGTGATAGTTGTAATGTAAATTGGTCTCCCGGTCATACAACTGCCCAGGAAAACGCGGGTTATACGTGAACACACCAAGCCCAGCCGGGTTTTCATTAGGCGGCTGCAAGCCAAACGGATCAGTCGCATCCCAGCGCCACGCCATCGTGTTATCCGTGGCGCGCGTGATCACCCGGGACGTGTCGATCTGGTCGGCATATATATAGTAGAGCTGTGTGGCCGTGACCTTGGTCGGCGCAGACCCCGTCACCGTCTGCTTGAGTACGGCAACCGGTTGATCGCCCAGATACACTATCTCTTGCAGCGAATTGCCCAGCTCGAAGTATTCGCCAATCAGATGGCCGGACTCGTCATACATATACTGCTGTTGACCCTTGTCCACCAAGACAACGGGACCGTTCTTGGAAATCCGCTGGTCGATACCATTATAAGTGTAGCTCACCACACTGCTACCGATGGTGGCGCTGCTCATGCGGCCTCGCGCGCTGTAGGTGTAGCCGATCCTGCCATCGCTGGTCAGATTGCCGGCCTCGTCGTAGAGATTGGCTTTCGCGGGCAGCGGCCCCGTGGTGGAAGCGAGCCGGTTGCTCTGCGCATTCATCGCGTTGACGTAGCTCGCCGAACCGAACGTCGCGCCGGTGCGGTTACCGGTCGCGTCATATTTGAACCCTTGGCTGATGTTGCCGGTCACACTGCTCAAGCGGTCCAGATTGTCGTAACCATAACCCTGGTTAAAGCCGGCTGGCGCCGCGGCGCCGGTACCGGCCCCGGTATGGCTGATGCTTGTGATGCGGCCGGCAGCGTCATAGCCGAGCGTGCGCACGGTGCCGCTCTTGCCGGCATGGCCCAGCGGGAAACTGGTCAAGCGGCCATCCAGGTCGAAAGTGCGCACATAGGGCGCACCATTGCCCCAGGTCCAGGAGGCGGGTCCGCCAAACGGTTGATAAACGATATTCTTCAAGATCGAAACGACGCTGCCGCTGGTACCCACGCCATTGGCATTGGTCGGATTGAGCGTTAGCGCCGTCACCCGTCCCGCCGTGTCGTAGCTGACGTTGATGCGGTTGCCGCTCGGGTAAGTCATGCTGGTCAGCTTGCCGGTCGCCGTGCCGGTGCTGCCGTAGGTGCTGCTTAACGCAAGGCTGTTTTGCACCTTGCTGCGCAGACGGCCAAAGGCGTCGTAGCTATAGCTGGTGGTGCCCGATTCATCGGTCATCTTGGTCAGATGACCTTTGGCGTTCGGCGCGCCGGTGGGGCCGCCATCGTATTCGAAGGTGGTGGCGGCGCCGCTGGCGTAGCTGATCAAGGTGACCCGGTTCAGGGCGTCATACTTGTAGGTGGTCAGCTTGCCGCGCGCATCCTTGCTGGTTTTGACGTTGCCGGCCAAGTCGTAGGTCTGGATCGTGACCTTGGTGTCGGGCGAGGTCAGCGTGTTTTGATTGCCCAGGCCGTCGTTGGCATAGGTGGTCACCAGCTGACGCGGATCGGTCACGGTCGACAATTGATCGAGGCCGTCGTAAGTGTAGCCGATGGCTGGACGCGCCGCGCCCGTCACCGGCGCTGGCTGCGTCTGTAACTTCAGCCGGTTGAGGGCATCGTAAGTCTGATTGGTGACGTGGCTGAGCGGATCGGTGATCTGCGTCATGTTGCCATTGGCGTCGTATTGGTACGTATAAGTCGTGTTTTGAACGGTTTGGGCGCAGACCAAGGTGGTCAGGGCGAGCGAAACCACGCCCGACATCGGGCGCAGGAGAGATGGGCGCATTATTGTTGAGCTCCGGTACTTTGTTGTAAGCGATTCAGCACATCGATGACGCGCGTGGTTTGGCGGGCCAGCACCCCGCTTGGATCTTTCACCTCGGTCTTGCGTCGATTGCCCATGTTATCGAGGGTGTAGGTGATGCTGTTGTTCAAGCTGTCGCCAACGCTAGTTAAGCGATGCGCATCATCGTAGGTGTAAGTGACGGTCGATGCGTCGGGCAGCGTCACCAAGGTAAATTGGCCGACATCGTCGTAGTCGTAACTGGTCGATTCGGCGACGCCGCCAGCGGTGACCGTGCGCGACTTGAGCCAACCACGGGGCCAATACGTCAACGTGGTGACGATGTTGTTGGGATCGGTGATAGTGCCGACCCGGCCGTTCGCGTCGTAGTTTGTCAAAGTGGTCAACTGACCGACGGCATTCTTGACGCTAGCCAGATTACCTTTTGTATCATAGGTATAAGTCGTGACATCGGCCGCATCGGTACGAGGGCCTGTCACGGTCCAGACTTGGCCATATGGGTTGTAGGTATAAGTCCACTTACGCGCCGAGCCGGTCAGCACAGCATCAATTCCCTTGCTGCCATCAAGGTCTAACGTTGCTTGCTCGACCTTAGTCAGCACATTTCCCGCAGGATCATGCGTATAGATGGTAACGCGTTGCGGCTCGAAAACCCTGGTGGGAATCCGATAGCCAGCGTGCCAGACCGTCGTGATGGTGCGCGCCTGTGGTGTGCCGAATGCTTCTGTCTTGCTGGTTTCGAGATTGCGCGTCAAGTCGTAAATGTAGCTAGTGATTACTCCTTTAAAATCGGCCACACTTGCAACATTGCCATTTTCATCATACTTGATCGACGTGGATGCCGCAGGGCTTCCTGGTGCAGCGGGCTGAGTTTGACCCGAGATCTTTGCCATCCCAAGCACCGTTGTAAAAGTATGAGTACGAACCGTCCCCAACGGATCGGTAACCTCAGTCTTGTTCGGGACATCAACATATTTAAAAGAATTTTTCTCAACACCACCCGCATGCTCTGTTGAAATAGCACGCCCCCCTGCATATTCGTACTGATAAGTAGCGAAACGTTTTCCATTTTCATCAGTGATTCCAGTCAAGGCATATGGAAAATCCTGAGAACTCGTTTTATCCTGCTCGTTGTACCAATAGACGCGTTTTGCCCCTGCCGGATAAGTCACTGAGGTTAAATTTCCGGCTGGATATCGATTTGGCATAACCATTGAGCTGGCCTCATCATAGGCGTATATGTATTCACCGCCAGCTGGATCCGTCATCCGCACCATTCGATGATTAGAATCATATGCAAAACTCAACTGATTGTTGTACATATCTGTCACACTTAATAATAGACCCGCTTTCGAGGCGATCGATACCGGCGTGTTTTTATCCGAGTAAAAGAACGTCTGTTTTTCGCCGTTTCGACCTGTAATACTTTGAATGCGGCCGGAGATGTCATAGCGCTCAGTAGATTCGTCGTTGCTGTTGTACACCTGATATCCAGATTTCACACCATCATTTCCAACGATAGAGGTCACACGATCATTAATATCCTTAGCTGCATTCAAACCACTGGCGGCTCCAAAACGTACAAGACGTCCGTTTCCGCGTTGCACCATAAAATCGTTGTCGGCACCCGTAGGCATAGGATGAAAGCAATGAGTAAAGCCAGATTGCCAGACTAATCCTTTATAACAAGCGATCTGTGGAATCAGGTTGGGGCTTTCAACCGAGGCTGCGTATTTTAAATCGACGGCCAGCCTCTGATAATTATCAGACCATCCTTGACGATCGCTTCGGTAAGTTCGGACATATCGTAACCCGCCCGGACCGGAATATTGGTAATCGATTTCGGTTTGTTGTTTCAAGCCAGTTGATGGAAAAATTGGATTACCGACACCCTCAGGAGGAAGCTTATCAAAATTTCTAGTTTGACAAGAATCGCAATTGGGCTCAGGCAAAGCCACGTTGCGATAGCAATCCAAGCTTGTAGTATATCCATTGTTGCTGTTACTTAATATACGATATTCAAAACCACTGGGGCAAAAAGCCAGCATTCCTATCTGAAATGCATAGTCGGTCGACCAATGACCGTCTTGTTTTGACTCTGCTATAACATCATAACTCCGTACCCTACCATTAGTAAAAGAAGCAACCGGATTAGTCATCGGCTTATAACCACTAAAGCGGTACATAGTCTCCCCATTCCCATTTTTTATGGTAGACCAGTATGCAGCCAGTCCAGCCAAGGCTGAGTCGGCACTATCGAAAAAATGATTGCGTCCCGGAGACAGCTCGGGAACATTAGTAGTGTAAAGAAATTCTGGGCTTAAAGAAATTCCTTGCGCATAAGAATTTAAAGAATTTAATCCAACGGATAAAATAAGCATTGCAAAACAGGAAAAAAATCTAATACTTCTCTTCATTATTACTGATCTTTATAAAAAATCGCCACCATAAAATAAAAAATAAACCTATGCTCTCATTTAATTCGATTGCACGCGAAACCATACAGTATTTATAAAAATTAAATTACTCGTTGGTCCCGGTAATTTGTTGCAGCCGATTCAGAACGTCGAATACACGCGTGGTCTGGCGCGCCAATTTTCCGTCAGGATCTTTGACTTCGATCTTGCGGCGATTCCCGGTCAAATCCAAGGTATAGACCATGCTATTGCCAATGGAATCCAATGCGCTCGTCAGACGGTGTGCATCGTCATAAGTGTAAATGACTATTGCGTTGCTAAAGAAAATAGAAATTGGCTTTCGAATGCGGGAATTTTTCGAATAACAATCTAACTTTAGCAAAACACTTTTCCCAACACAGTCCGCAATCACGCTTTTTATTAAAGCATCGTGCAGCTCCAATTCCTCAATTTCCAAGTGATTCCTCCCATAGTTCAATATCGACGATGGAGAACCAAGTCCCCGGTATGCTGGAAGTGTCTCAAAACGTCTTCAGTAGCAATTTCATCAAACCCGCTGCATATCCGCTGAACAGTCACCATAATTTTGAACTCAATAAATGACACCGCCTTTGGTTCTATTTCGATTTCAGCATTCGCCCCATGTGGCCACTTTAAGTCTTTGGAATATATCCGAATTTATTTCGTCTAATCGTTTTAAAACATATGCGACATCAAAAGTATCACAGAAATTTTCACACGCGGCCTTATTTAAATCGCGACTTCCTATCTCAATAGTTGCAGATCCGTTATATAGATAAATAGCTAATTGACTAGAACGACTTTCAAAAACCGATAATTCAATCAAAACCTTGTAAATATTTTCATCCTTTTTACGGCTACAATCCTCATTTAGCCTATGCCAATATCCACACATCCATTCGCACCACCCCCCTTGGGGCATAAAATATTCTAACCTTGCTACATCAAACGATGTTGTAAGACGTTTTCGTAATTCCTTAATATCTTCAAAGAAATTTCCAGGACGCACGGCATCCATAATGCAATACTCGTATTTGCAATTCCGCACCCATATTTCCGCAACCGCAAATATAAAGTTTGACCCAGGCTTATAAAACTTTTTTGTCATTTCAACAGATTCTGGAATTTTAATAACAAAATCTATTGAAAATGAAGAAAATTTAATCGAGTAAGTTATTCCATCTGGATGCGTCACTTCGGTTTCCTCGGCCAATTAGGATATCCTGCATAACGGCCGGCCTTCCATTGTTCAGGGTTAAATCTCTCTGATAGACAACGTATCTATGCCAATATTTGATGCATTTCTGCTCATCTATTCTTGTAAGGCGAAATATAACATTTTACCTCCACTACTGCCAAATTGTCCAAATCAGTTAAAGCGAACCGATTACTTTCAACGAATGCATAAAAAAACTTAAGAGCGCCGTTCTAGCTATGTCTCACGCCGGTCCGTTGCCGAATTTTATCCCGTTACTGCGTTAACGACGAGCATAAACTTGCAGTGCCTTTGCTCAATAAGTGCGATCTTTCCTCCACGTGCCTGATCGTCTACCTGGGGAAGTATTCGCACTCGTACAAATGGCAGGTCTAAATGCCCATACGGATACCAATCAAAGAAATCAAAGAAATAAAACATTGTCTCTTCATCTACCTTGAATATTGTTTCCACATCCCATGCTGTGTTTCCATTAGGCTCCTTATGTCCAAATTGAATCGGTATTTCTCCCGGCACATACATAGGCTGAATTAATATATTTGAAAACACTCCCAAACGATATGAGCGCGCAAGATCGCCCATTCCGTGCGGGGCGAGGACGAGCACGCGTAGCAATGCATGCTCAATATCAGAGAACGCTTCTTGCGTCTCTGATGACATAGGCTCATCGCTATTCGCAAAGTAAGAATTCCAAATATGGCGAACTGCTTCTTTGAACTCTAGCATCTGCTCGGTAATATCAATCATGAGACTCCTTAAAATCCGTCAAGGCCGCCACTCGGCCTGTCTGGATAACATATACACGTTTTCTTGTCTTGATTGTATATGATTGTATGCCAGTAGCCGCTGTCATGGCCGTGGCCGGGTTTTGGAACAAACCATTTTTTCCCCGGTGGGCACGGATTGCAATTGCCGTCACAATCTCGTCCTGGATTCACAATCGGTAACTTCTCCTCACCTGACGCTCGCGATTCTATTGGCGAGGATGGAGGCATAACAACCGGATGTTGAGCGGCCCACCAAGCCGCACCAGCTGCTGCTGCGGCGGCCGCCGCTTCACATCCGCCTGCGGCACAGACACCTGGAATAATTAAAGGAACAAACAATCCCATCGGGTCAGAATTCGAAACTGGATTTCCGAGTCCGTAGGAGTAGATGTTGATGCCACCCCTTAAGCCAATCGGATCGCTTTGCAGGTATCGCCCAGTCTGCGGATCGTAATCCCGATAGTAGTTATAATATAGGTTCGTTTCCCGATCATACAACTGCCCAGGAAAACGTGGGTTATACGTGAAAACACCAAGCCCAGCCGGGTTTTCATTAGGCGGCTGCAAGCCAAACGGATCAGTCGCATCCCAGCGCCACGCCATCGTGTTATCCGTGGCGCGCGTGATCACCCGGGACGTGTCGATCTGGTCGGCATATATATAGTAGAGCTGTGTGGCCGTGACCTTGGTCGGCGCAGACCCCGTCACCGTCTGCTTGAGTACGGCAACCGGTTGATCGCCCAGATACACTATCTCTTGCAGCGAATTGCCCAGCTCGAAGTATTCGCCAATCAGATGGCCGGACTCGTCATACATATACTGCTGTTGACCCTTGTCCACCAAGACAACGGGACCGTTCTTGGAAATCCGCTGGTCGATACCATTATAAGTGTAGCTCACCACACTGCTACCGATGGTGGCGCTGCTCATGCGGCCTCGCGCGCTGTAGGTGTAGCCGATCCTGCCATCGCTGGTCAGATTGCCGGCCTCGTCGTAGAGATTGGCTTTCGCGGGCAGCGGCCCCGTGGTGGAAGCGAGCCGGTTGCTCTGCGCATTCATCGCGTTGACGTAGCTCGCCGAACCGAACGTCGCGCCGGTGCGGTTACCGGTCGCGTCATATTTGAACCCTTGGCTGATGTTGCCGGTCACACTGCTCAAGCGGTCCAGATTGTCGTAACCATAACCCTGGTTAAAGCCGGCTGGCGCCGCGGCGCCGGTACCGGCCCCGGTATGGCTGATGCTTGTGATGCGGCCGGCAGCGTCATAGCCGAGCGTGCGCACGGTGCCGCTCTTGCCGGCATGGCCCAGCGGGAAACTGGTCAAGCGGCCATCCAGGTCGAAAGTGCGCACATAGGGCGCACCATTGCCCCAGGTCCAGGAGGCGGGTCCGCCAAACGGTTGATAAACGATATTCTTCAAGATCGAAACGACGCTGCCGCTGGTACCCACGCCATTGGCATTGGTCGGATTGAGCGTTAGCGCCGTCACCCGTCCCGCCGTGTCGTAGCTGACGTTGATGCGGTTGCCGCTCGGGTAAGTCATGCTGGTCAGCTTGCCGGTCGCCGTGCCGGTGCTGCCGTAGGTGCTGCTTAACGCAAGGCTGTTTTGCACCTTGCTGCGCAGACGGCCAAAGGCGTCGTAGCTATAGCTGGTGGTGCCCGATTCATCGGTCATCTTGGTCAGATGACCTTTGGCGTTCGGCGCGCCGGTGGGGCCGCCATCGTATTCGAAGGTGGTGGCGGCGCCGCTGGCGTAGCTGATCAAGGTGACCCGGTTCAGGGCGTCATACTTGTAGGTGGTCAGCTTGCCGCGCGCATCCTTGCTGGTTTTGACGTTGCCGGCCAAGTCGTAGGTCTGGATCGTGACCTTGGTGTCGGGCGAGGTCAGCGTGTTTTGATTGCCCAGGCCGTCGTTGGCATAGGTGGTCACCAGCTGACGCGGATCGGTCACGGTCGACAATTGATCGAGGCCGTCGTAAGTGTAGCCGATGGCTGGACGCGCCGCGCCCGTCACCGGCGCTGGCTGCGTCTGTAACTTCAGCCGGTTGAGGGCATCGTAAGTCTGATTGGTGACGTGGCTGAGCGGATCGGTGATCTGCGTCATGTTGCCATTGGCGTCGTATTGGTACGTATAAGTCGTGTTTTGAACGGTTTGGGCGCAGACCAAGGTGGTCAGGGCGAGCGAAACCACGCCCGACATCGGGCGCAGGAGAGATGGGCGCATTATTGTTGAGCTCCGGTTAGCTGCTTGACGCGATTTAATGCGTCGATGTCACGCGTGGTTTGGCGGGCCAGCAGACCGTTGGGATCTTTTACCTCGGTCTTCCGCCGATTACCGATATTGTCAAGCGTGTAGGTAATATTGTTACCGAGACTATCGGCCACGCCAGTCAAACGGTGCGCATCGTCGTAACTGTAAGTGACACTCGAGGCATCGGGCAGCGTGACCAATTTCAATTGACCGACACCGTCATAGTCGTAAGCGGTGGTCTGGGCAACACCGCCAGCGGTAACTGTGCGTGACTTGAGCCAGCCGCGCGGCCAGTACGTCATAGTGGTAACGATATTGTTGGGATCGATAATGGTACCGACCCGACCGTTGGCGTCATAATTCTTCAGTGTCGTCAGTTGTCCAACAGCGTTCGTAATGCTTGCGAAATTACCCTCCACGTCATATGTGTAGGTGGAGACATCGACTATATCAGTCCCCGGACCCTTTACGGTCCATAATTGACCATTAGGGTAATAAGTATAAGTCCATTTGCGTGCCGTACCGGATAACACCGCATCAATGCCCTTACTGCCGTTCACATCTAAAGTCGCTTGCTCAGCCCTGCTCAGCAAATTACCTGTTGGGCCGTAGTCGTAAGTGGTGAGGCGTAGCGGTTCAAACACCTTCCTAGGCAAACGATAAGTTGCATGCCATATTGTAGTGATCGTACGCGCTTGCGGGGTACCGACCGCCTCCAGTCTACTCATTTCCAGATTTCGAATCAAATCAAATGTGTATGTTGTGGTGATATTATTGAAATTGGTTCGCGATTTAATATTGCCGTTACCGTCATATTTCATACTGCTGCTAGACGCAACGCAACCGGCGCCGGCTGGCTGACTCTGAGCGACTACCTTGCGCGTACCTGCGATGTCGGCAAACGTGACCGTACGTTGGGTATTGAGGGGGTCAGTCTCTAGAGTAGCATCCGAATTAAATACCAGATTATAGTGATCGACACCGTTAGGGCCTACTTCATCGTACGCTCGCCCTTGCGTATCGTAAGAATAGGTCATTGTGCGTTTGCCATTTTCATCAACTGTACCGGTCATTGCATTGGGGAACTGTACATTTTCGTATAAAAAACTTTTGATTGCGCCACCAGGAAAAGTAAGTGTCGACAAGTTATTTTTCTCGTCATAGCCAAACTTGGTGGTCTGTTGGGCCGGATCTGTAAAAGTAAAAATACGGCCCTGTTCGTCAAACGAAAACGTTATTTTATGACCGAAACCATCGGCAATCGAATTTAACCTGCTCAGCGAGTCATATTCGTACGTATGTTTAAAACCCATTCGGGTAGTAATAGATCGTAATCGACCGGCAGCATCATAACGCTCGATATTGTCGTCAGTTGCAGTGTAATTCCAGCCCAGTAGCTGGCCGCTGCCGTCGCTAAGTTTTACAAGACTTCCGATCGCAGCTGCATCGCCAAGCCAAGCGCCATTTACTAAATTAAACCGGTACGTAGAATTGTTTGAACGAACAACAGCTGCCGTCTCATTAGAAATCGCGGTTATCCCACGCTGCCCTTCGTGTCGCCATCCAATTCCCGATGCGATCGCTGGCGAGGCGACCGGTGCGCCGGGAGTACGTGGAGATGCGCAAGTGTTTCTTGCGGAATCCGAGCTATTACCGTAATTAGGGCGACAGGGCGATGAGATGCCGGTAGATGTAGTGTGAATATCACCTGTAAAGTTAACGCCAGCCAGATGGCTCACGTTAGGAAGCCGTTCCTCGCTATCATAGTGAATAGAAAATTTCAATGGAAACGCGCCAACTCCCTGGTAAATGATTTCATCGAGGTGTTTTTTACCCCCCGCCAAAAGAATAGGATGGGGCGTATTTGCCTGGCAAAAATCGGGTTTAGGAAAATTAAAAGAGCATATTCGTAATTCAGCGTTCCAGGTAAAACCTTGATCGCAGGTGTCAGCCCAAGTATCAACGGCATAGCCTATACCAGCCCATGGTCCTAAATCTCCCGGTTTGCGATCTCGATAGTCCCAGAGACATTGACGAACAAATTCCCTTCCACTTTCAGGCTCTGTTCGGATAAAAACGTGATTTGGATCATCAAACCAATACGAAGTTTTACACGCAGCTTCAGGCGTACCAAAATAAAATTCATTTGAATCATTAAAACGCCATCCTAAATGCTCTTGAGTATTTTGTTTATTAATATTCGAACCAAATGAAACAGCAGAATAAAGAAATGATCCAGTTAAACCAATAACAGAAATCGTAAAGCGAGCAAAGGTATGCATTAAAAAATAACAAGGTTTCATAAAATTAGAGTTAGCAGCTATACACATTAATTAAAGCAATAATAAATGCAAATATTGGCAGTGGCAGAATGTTGAAATTTTACCACCATTTTTCTTCCAATGAAAGCGAATTGAGCTTTGCAGGCCACAATGTATAAATAAGTTTGAAATCGCCGCGCAGCTTGACTATAAATATGGTTAATTTTTAATCAGTTACTGGTAGGCTTGTAAAGTTTCACCGCAGTGCGTCCTCTTATTTTGGGTGAAGCATTGACCAAGGTATCGCAGCGTGAGCCGTGGCAAGAGTTGACTCGGCTGACTTGGGCGATGCCTAACTCGAAAACGGGAAACAGAATAACGGTGCAACGATTAGGTCCATACCGACACCAGTATCCGGCAGCCATGTGGCGGCATAAGCGAGACGTGCGCGGCGTATCGGTTCCTCGGCAATGAAGCTGTCACATGGCAGGCCAATGCTTGCACGCATTGGTCTCGCAGGCAGGTGCGAATGGGCATCCCGTGATGTTTTGCAGGACGGGCGCGGGCGAAGGCGATTCCGCGCTTGACTTGGTCGGGCAGGTTCCCGGTAATATTTAGGCAATGCTTTGGGGCAGAGTGTGACACTGGAAAGCGGTATGACAGATGCGTATGTGGACCAAGCTCACCAGAAAAAATTTATCATGAACCACTATGCCCCCTCGCAACACGACCACCGAATGTCCAATTCGCTGGAGCTGTTCAACGGCTTTCTCGGCCTGTTCACCAGATGCATTCGTGCAGCCTTTCCGAGACGCAGATTCAAATGCTGCTGCTAACAAATGCCGTCACCAACGCAAGCGCCGGCCAGTTGCCTTTCACAGCGCTCTTTCCTTGCAAAATGGCGTATTAGCAACCGATGTCGGGGCTATCCGGCAAGGTCAGCTGCCGGCGGGCGACACCCTGGCCGCGCTGTCACGCCTGGCGCACCCTGATTGAGAAGCGCGGCCAGATCACGGAAGCAGATCAGCAGGCATTTCTGTGAGCCAACTTCAGCCGCAACAGATTCTCGACGCACTCAGCGTGGTGGCCGCTTCGACGATCACGAATTACACTGCTAGCATTACCCAGCCGTCACTTGAGGCCCCGTTCGCGCAATTCGCGTGGACGGCTGCTTTGCGCTGATTGTCCGCATTCAGCTCCGACGAAAGAATAGTGATGAACTCCCTCCTGTTGCCCTCACAAGAGCCCAACGCGGCGCCGGCCCACACCACCGCTCCCAGTGCTTGTTGCGTCACTGGCGCGAAGTGCGCGGCGTGAGCCAGCTCGGGCTTTCGTTGGGGCCCCGGGTTTCGCAACGCCAAATCAGCTTCATCGAAAGCGACAAAAGCGCGCCCGGCATGCAGACCCTGATCGCGCTGGCACAGGTACTCGATGTGCCGCTGCGCGAGCGTAACGCGCTATTGCTGGCAGCCGGCTATGCGGCGCTTTATTCCGATGCAACATGGAAATGCGCAGGAAATGAACAGCGTGATCCGCGTGCCTGCGAACATGCTCGGGATCGGCATATAATCGACCGTATAGGCGGCAAGAATAATTCTGGGCAGGTCGGCCAGGGGACGGCCCCTAAGAGTGGGACTGCACGCCCCTCCCAAATGTAGTAAAATTTCTTGCTTTTGACGCTTCTACGTAGTAAATTTACAAATCGTGTTTTCGCTGCCGCTTTGACATCACGGCCCAGGGCCGCGCAGCCTCAGCAGCACATTCCAGCCCTCTTACTTTTGCGACGATCTCATATTATGGCTCTTACCGATTTTGACCTGGTTCTGTTTGGCGGCAGCGGCGACTTGTCCATGCGCAAATTGCTGCCCGCGATGTACGCGCGCGATGTCGCCAAGGATTTGCCGCCCACCGCCCGCATCATCTGCGTTGGCCGCCACGATTGCGGCCGGGAAGAATTCCTCAAGACGGTGGAGGGCAACGCCAAGCCCCACATCAAGGCCGCCTCCCTGAACCCCACCGCCTGGGCCAAATTCTTGGAGCGTATCGATTATGTCTCGCTCAACGCCACCGAGTCCGGCAGTTACGCGCCGCTGATCGCCGCCCTGCGCGCCGACCCGGACATGACGCGCGTGTACTACCTGGCCACCCCGCCGCACCTGTTCGCCGGCATCTGCGACGCGCTCGACGCCAACGGTTTGGTCACCCCCAATTCGCGTGTGGTGCTGGAAAAACCGCTGGGCCGCGATCTGGCCAGCGCCAAGCAAATCAACGCCGAAGTGGGCAAGGTGTTCCAGGAATCGCAGATTTACCGCATCGACCATTACCTGGGCAAGGAAACGGTACAGAATTTGATGGCTCTGCGCTTTGGCAACATTCTGTTCGAGCCCCTGTGGCGCCGCGAGTGGATTTCCGACGTGCAAATCACCATCGCCGAAAAACTCGGGGTCGGCAACCGCATGGGTTATTACGACACCTCGGGCGCGCTGCGCGACATGCTGCAAAACCATTTGCTGCAATTGCTGTGCATCGTCGCCATGGAACCGCCCACCTCGATTTCCTCGGACGCGGTGCGCGACTCCAAACTGCAAGTATTGCGCTCGCTGAAAAAATTCACGCCCACCACCTTGTCGCAAAACATCGTGCGCGGCCAGTACCGCGCCGGCCATGTCGATGGCGCCGCCGTGCCCAGCTACCGCGACGAGCCGGACGCGCCCGAGCATTCGCGCACCGAAACGTTTGTCGCGCTGAAAGCGGAAATCGACACTTGGCGCTGGGCCGGCGTGCCGTTTTATCTGCGTACCGGCAAACGCATGGCCGAAGGCTTGGCCGAGATCGTGGTGCGCTTCAAACAGATTCCCCACTCCATCTTCGCCCAGCCGACCTCGAGCTTCCAGCCCAATTGCCTGGTGATCCGCTTGCAACCGGACGAAGGCTTGCGCATGAATCTGATGGCCAAGACCCCGGGCGACGGCATGCGCCTCAAACCGGCCGAGCTCGAACTCGATTTCCGCGAATCGTTCAAGACCCCGCGCATGGACGCCTATGAGCGCTTGCTGCTCGATGTCTTGCGCGGCCAGCTGACCCTGTTCATGCGGGGCGACGAGCTCGAAGCGGCCTGGGAATGGGTCGAGCCCATCCTCAACAACTGGGAACAGGATGAAAGCGGCCCGATCCCGTACAGCGCCGGCACCTGGGGCCCGGCCGCGGCCAGCGCCCTGATCGGCCGCGACGGCCTGCAATGGCGCGAAGAAGCGCTGCCAGAAGACTAAATGCTGCTGGACTCGATCCGCACCCAGCTCGACTCGCTGTCCAAGTCCGAACGCAAGGTCGCGCTGGCGGTGCTGGAGCGGCCCGGGCAAACGGTGAGCCAAAACATCACGGCCCTGGCCAAGCACGCCCAGGTGTCGGAGCCGACCGTGGTGCGCTTTTGCCGCACCCTCGGTTACGACGGCTGGCATGAGTTCAAGCTCAAGCTGGCGCAGGGCCTGGCCCTGGCCATGCCCGGCATCAATGAACAAACTTCGCAAGACGATTTGGCCGCCGATCTGGTCAACAAGATTTGCAGCCGTTCCATCAATACCTTGCTCGATCTGCGCAACAACCTGAATCCGGAAGCGGTGCAGCAGGCGCTCGACATCCTGTCGCGCGCCAACAAGATCGAGTTTTACGGCCAGGGCACCTCGGGCATCGTGGCCACCGACGCCCAGCACAAGTTTTTCCGCTCCGGCGTGCCCACCGTCGCCTACGCCGACCCCGCCATCCACGCCATCGCCGCCTCCCTGTTGCGCGGCGGCGACGCGGTGGTCGCCATTTCCCAGCGCGGCAATAGCGCCGCCCTGGTGCGCTCGGTCAAGCTGGCGCGGCGCGGCGGGGCCGACGTGATCGTGCTGGCCCCGTCCGGCACGCCGTTGGCCGACCTGGCCACCGTGCTCATTCCTATCGATCTTGTGTTTAACACCGATCCCTACACCCCCATTTCGGCCCGCCTGGCTTACCTGGTGGTGATCGACGTGCTGGCGGTGGGACTGGCCTTGCAGCGCGGCCCGGAATTTCGGAAAAAGATGCAAAACGCCCAAAAAGCGTTGCAGGAATTCGACATGCAATTCGATTCCTTCATCGGCTAAGCTTGGGCTAGCGCGCCCGGCGCGCCGTCCGGTACCGGCTTTCTTGGCTTTCGTACATGATCGTTGTCCACAATTGCGTACAATAGACGCACTCCCTCACCACTGATAGCCCAGCCATGAACCAACTTGAACAGCTCAAGCAATTTACGACCGTCGTTGCCGACACGGGCGATTTTCAATCGATCAAGGCTTACACGCCGCGCGACGCCACCACCAATCCCTCGCTGATCTTGAAAGCGGTGCAAAAGGACGAGTACAAGCACTTGCTGGAACGGGCCGTGCGCGAGCATCCGGAAGCGTCCACCGGCGACGTGATCGATCATTTGCTGATCGCCTTTGGCGTGGAAATACTGAAACTGATCCCCGGCCGCGTGTCCACCGAGATCGACGCCCGCCTGTCCTTCGACACCGAGGCCACCGTGGCCAAGGGCCGCGAGTTGATCGCCCTGTACCAGCAAGCGGGGATTGCCCGTGAACGCGTGCTCATCAAGATCGCCTCGACCTGGGAAGGCATCCGCGCCGCCGAGGTGCTCGAACGCGAAGGCATACGCTGCAACATGACCTTGCTGTTCTCGCTGGCCCAGGCGATTGCCTGCGCCGAGGCCGGCGCCCAGCTGATTTCGCCGTTCGTGGGCCGCATCTACGACTGGTTCAAAAAATCGACCGGCATCGAGTACGTCGGCGCCGACGATCCTGGCGTGCAATCGGTCAAGCGCATCTACAATTACTACCGCAAGTTTGGGTACAAAACCGAGGTGATGGGCGCGAGCTTTCGCAACGTGTCGCAAATTACCGAACTGGCCGGCTGCGACTTGCTCACCATCAGCCCCGACCTGCTGCAACAGCTGGCCGACAGCGACACCCCGCTCGAGCGCAAGCTCAGCGCCGACGCCGCCCCGGCCGCCAGCCTGGTCAAGCTGTCGCTCGATGAAAAGGCGTTCCGCTTCATGCTGAACGAAGATCCGATGGCCACCGAAAAGCTGGCCGAGGGCATCCGCGCGTTCTGCGCCGATTCGGGCAAACTCAAGCAAATGATCTCCGCTTTGCGCTGATCGTTCGCCGCCACCGCCCCCACCATCACCCCGAACGGCGGGCAGGACGGCATGCAGCCGGCCTGCCCGCCGTTCGCGTTGGGGAGGCCGACTTTCGCGTACAAAACGTTACAATTGACACTGTAGTACGATAACGCGACTTCATCTTGGCGATTGCTTCGGCCAAGGTGCCAATGCATCGCTACCCTCCTAGATTACGAGACCTCCATGAGATTTTCGCCTCGCCCCCCCGCCACTTTGCTGACCCTCAGCCTGCTGGCCGCTTGCGGCGACAAGCCGGCCGCCCCGCCCCCGCCGCAGCCGCCCACGGTGGCCGTCTACACCGTCGCCCCCGGCACGCTCACCGTCAGCACCGAGCTGCCCGGCCGCATCGAAGCGTCGCGCATCGCCGAAGTGCGCGCGCGCACCGCCGGCATCGTGTTGCAGCGGGTATTCAAGGAAGGCGGCGAGGTCAAGGCGGGCGAGGTGCTGTTTCGCATCGATCCGGCCAGTTACCAAGCCAGTTTTGCCAGCGCCCAGGCGGCGGTGCAAAAAGCCGAGGCCAATCTGGCCCAGGCCGAGTTGAAGGTGAAACGCTACCAGCCCTTGCTGGCGGCCCAGGCCGTGAGCGCGCAAGAATACGACGACGCCGTCACGGCCCAGAAACAGGCGGCCGCCGATTTGGCCACCACCCGCGCGGCCCGCCAAAACGCCGGCCTCACGCTCGGTTACGCCACCGTCACCGCGCCGATCGCCGGGCGCATCGGGCGCGCCCTGGTCACCGAAGGCGCGCTGGTGGGCCAGGGCGAGGCGACCCCGATGGCTTCCATCCAGCAGCTCGATCCGGTGTATGTGACCGTCACCCAATCGTCGACCGAGATGCTGCGCCTGCAACGCGCCCTGAGCAGCGGTCAACTTAAAAGCGCCGGCGCCGGCCAGGCCAAGGTCACCCTGCTGACCGAGGATGGCCAGCCCTATGCCCAGCCCGGCAAACTGCTGTTCGCCGACATCAGCGTGGACGAGAGTTCCGGCGCCGTGTCGATGCGGGCCGAATTTCCCAATCCGAACCGCAGCCTGCTGCCGGGCATGTATGTGCGCGCCCAGCTGGAACAGGCCATCAAGGAAGCGGCCATCACGGTGCCCCAGCAAGCGGTGGTGCGCAATGCGGACGGCGCCAGCGTGATGCTGGTCGGCGCCGATAACAAGGTGGTGGCCCAGCCGGTCAAGGCCGACACCGCCCAGGGCAATCTGTGGGTGGTCAGCGCCGGCTTGAAGGGCGGTGAGCGCGTCATGGTCGAGGGCTTCCAGAAAGCCAAGCCGGGCACCGTGGTCAAGCCGGTGGTGTGGAATCCGGGCGCCGCCACGCCGGGCGGCGCCACCCAGTCCGCCGCGCCCGCCAAGCCGGCCGATGGCGCCTCCCCCGCTAAAGCCGCGCAATAATCCCAAGGAGTCCAGATGGCCAAGTTTTTCATCGACCGCCCGGTATTTGCCTGGGTGCTCGCCTTATTTATCCTACTGGGCGGCGCCCTGGCCATCACGGTCTTGCCGATCGCCCAGTATCCGACCATCGCCCCGCCCTCCATCGTGGTGACGGCCGCCTACCCGGGCGCCACCGCCCAGGTGCTCGACGATAGCGTCACCAGCGTGATCGAACAGGAAATGAACGGCGCCGACGGGCTGCAATACGTCGAGTCGCAAAGCGAGGCCAGCGGCCAGGTGACGATCACCGTCACGTTCCAGCCCGGCACCAATCCGGACCTGGCCGCCGTCGACGTGCAAAACCGCATCAAGCGGGTCGAGGCCCGTCTGCCGCAAGCGGTCACCCAGCAGGGCGTGCAAGTGAACAAGGCGCGCAGCAATATTTTGATGTTCGTCGGCCTGTCTTCCACCGACGGCAAGCTGGACCCGGTGGCGCTGGGCGACTACCTGGCGCGCAATGTGGTCAATGAAATCAAGCGCATCCCCGGGGTGGGCCAGGCCCAGCTGTTCGGCACCGAACGTGCCATGCGGATCTGGATCGATCCGGCCAAGCTGGTCGGCCTGAAGCTGACCATGGCCGACGTGGGCGCCGCCATCCGCGCCCAAAACGCGCAAGTGACCTCGGGCACCCTGGGCGACCTGCCCAGCCCGTCCAACCAAAGCTACTCGGCGCCGGTGGTGGTGAGCGGCCAACTGAGCTCGCCAGAAGAATTCGGCAAGATCGTGCTGCGCGCCAATCCGGACGGCTCGGTGGCCCGTCTGTCGGACGTGGCCCGGGTCGAGTTCGGCGGCCAAAGCTACGGCTTGAGCGCGCGCCTCAATGGCAAGCCGTTCGCGGCCGTGGCGGTGCAGCAATCCTTGACCGGCAACGCGCTGCAAACGGCCACCGCCGTCAAGGCCAAGATGGAACAACTGTCCAAGTATTTTCCCCCGGGCGTGCAATACACCATCCCCTACGACACCTCCACCTTCGTGCGCATTTCCATCGAGGAGGTGGTCAAGACCCTGTTCGAAGCGGTCGGGCTGGTGTTTTTGGTGATGTACCTGTTCCTGCAAAACATACGCTACACCTTGATTCCCACCATCGTGGTGCCGATCGCCCTGATGGGCACCTTCGGCGCCATGCAGCTGTTCGGCTTTTCGATCAACGTGCTCACCATGTTCGGCATGGTGCTGGCGATCGGCATTCTGGTCGACGACGCCATCGTGGTGGTCGAAAACGTGGAGCGCATCATGAGCGAGGAAGGCTTGTCGCCGCGCGACGCCACCCGCAAGGCGATGTCGCAAATTACCGGCGCCATCATCGGCATCACCCTGGTGCTGATCGCCGTCTTCATTCCGATGGCTTTTTTCGGCGGCGCCGTGGGCGCGATCTACCGCCAATTCTCGCTGGCCATGGTGTCGGCCATGCTGTTCTCGGCCTTAATGGCGCTCACCTTGACCCCGGCCCTGTGCGCGACCTTGCTCAAGCCGGTGGAAGCGGGCCATCACCACGAGAAAAAAGGCTTCTTCGGCTGGTTCAACCGCGGCTTTCAGCGCACCGCCGACGGCTACCAGGGCGTGATCGCGCGCATGCTCACGCGCACCGGCCGCTTCCTGCTGATCTTCGCCCTGATCCTGGGCGTGGTGGGCTGGCTGTACGTGCGCCTGCCCTCGTCCTTCCTGCCCAATGAAGACCAGGGCTATCTGGTGACCAACGTGCAGCTGCCTGCCGGCGCCTCCACCAGCCGCACCCTGGCCGTGCTGGACCAGGTGGACGCCTATTTCCGCAAGCAGCCGGGCGTGGCGCGCACCATCAGCGTGGCCGGCTTTAGCTTTTCCGGCAACGGCCAAAACGCCGGTCTGGTGTTCGTGCCGCTCAAGGATTGGAGCGAACGGGGCGCCGACGCGTCGGCCACCGCCATCGCCGGCAAGGCCTTCGGCGCCCTGTCGGGCATCGCCGACGCCGTCGTCTTCCCGCTCAGCCCACCGCCCATCCGTGAACTCGGTAACGCCACCGGCATCACGGCCCGCCTGCAAGACCGCAGCGGCCTGGGACACGACGCCCTGATCGCGGCCCGCAATCAGCTGCTGGGCATGGCCGGCAAAAGCGCCATCTTGAACAGCCTGCGTCCGGAAGGCCTGGAAGACGCGCCCCAGCTGCGCCTGGAGATCGACCGCGACAAAGCCAATGCCCTGGGCGTGTCGTTCGCCGACATCAACAGCATGCTGTCGAACGCGCTCGGTTCGTCCTATGTAAACGACTTCACCAGCAGCGGGCGCCAGCAGCGCGTCATCCTCCAGGCCGACGCGCCGGAACGGCTGCAACCGGAAGACATCTTGCGCCTGAACGTGCGCAGCGCAAGTGGCAGCATGGTGCCGTTCGCCTCGTTTGCCAGCTCGCGCTGGATCGTCGGTCCGGTGCAACTGGTGCGCTACAACGGCTACCCGGCCATCAAGCTGACCGGCGACGCCAAACCGGGCCGCAGCACCGGCGAGGCGATGGACGAACTGGAACGGCTGGCCGCGCAACTGCCGCCTGGCTTTGGCATCGAATGGACCGGCCAGTCGCTGGAAGAAAAAACCTCCGGCTCGCAAGCGCCGGCCCTGTTCGCGCTCTCGCTGCTGGCCGCCTTCCTGGTGCTGGCCGCCCTGTACGAAAGCGAAACGATACCGATCGCCGTGCTGCTGGTGGTGCCGCTCGGTATTCTGGGCGCGCTGCTGGGCGCCACCATGCGCGGCTTGCCCAACGACGTGTACTTCAAGGTGGGCTTGATCGCCATCATCGGCTTGTCGGCCAAAAACGCGATTTTGATCATCGAATTCGCCAAGGATCTGCAAGCCCAAGGCAAGGGCGTGGTCGAAGCCACGCTGGAAGCGGTGCATCTGCGCTTCCGGCCCATCATCATGACCTCGCTCGCCTTCATCCTGGGCGTGCTGCCGCTGGTGATCGCCACCGGCGCCGGTTCGGCCAGCCAGCGCGCCATCGGCACCGGCGTCATGGGCGGCATGATCACGGCCACTGTGCTGGCGGTGTTCCTGGTGCCCGTGTTTTTCGTGGTGATACGCAAAATCTTTAAGGGTAGCGAGCGCCAGCGGCGCTTGGCCACCCATGAGCTGGACGCGCCAGCGGAGCCAAAACATGTCTAAACCCGCTTTCTACTTCACCTTGTCCCCGTTGCCGGCGGCCCTGCTGCTGGCCGGCGCCTTGTTTACCTTATCGGCCTGTTCGCTGGCGCCTACCTACCAGCAACCGGCCGCTCCCGTGGCCGCCGCCTATCCTGTCAACCTGACCGGCGACGGCACGGCGGCGCCGGACGGCGCCGCCGCAGCGGCCACCGACACCGGCTGGCGCGACTACTTCGGCGAACCGCGCCTGCAACAGCTGATCGCCGCCGCGCTGGAAAACAACCGCGACCTGCGCACGGCCGCGCTGCGCATCGAAGAGGCGCGCGCCCAGTACAACATCGCCCGCGCCGACCGTCTGCCCAACTTGAACGCCGGCGTGAGCGGCACGCGCGCGCGCAGCGCCGCCGGCTCCAACCCCCTCGGCCAGGCCGGCGTGGGCGAGCAATACAGCGCCGGCTTGAGCATCCCCTCCTTCGAGCTCGATTTCTTCGGCCGGGTGCGCAGCTTGAACGAGGCCGCCCTTTCGCTGTACCTGGCCACCGACGAGGCGCGCCAGGCCGCGCAAATGAGTCTGGTGGCCGAGGTGGCCAAGGCGTATTACGCCGAACGGGCCTACGCCGAGCAGTACGCGATCGCCAAACAAACCCTGGAAGGGCGCGAAAAAACCTTCAGCCTGACCAAACAGCGCTTGGAAGCGGGCGCCTCCTCGCGGCTCGACCTGCGCCTGAACGAATCGCTGTACGAAACGGCGCGCGTGTCGGCCCTGACCCTGGCGCGCCAGCGGGCCCAGGCGGAAAACGCGCTGACCCTGCTGGTCGGCCAGGCGTCGGCCCTGCCGAACAGCGGCGCCGGCGCCAGCGACACCACGCTCGACGCCATGAGCGCGTTGCCGGCCGGGCTGCCGTCCGACCTGCTCGCGCGCCGGCCCGACATTCGCGCCGCCGAACTGCGGCTGAAGGCGGCCAACGCCAACATCGGCGCCGCGCGCGCCGCGTTTTTCCCGCGCATCAGCTTAACCGCCGCGCTGGGCAGCACCAGCGCCGCCTTCTCCGGGCTGTTCGACAGCGGCAGTGGAACCTGGTCGTTTTCGCCTCAGCTGGCGCTGCCGATCTTCGACGCCGGCCGCAACCGGGCCAACCTGAACCTGACCGAAGTGCGCAAGAACCTGGCGGTGGCCGATTACGAGCGCACCATCCAGGTCGCCTTCCGCGAAGTGGCCGACGCCTTGGCCGCGCGCAGCTATCTGGCCGACCAGGTCACGGCCCAGCGCGCGGTGCAAGATGCCCAGGCCGACCGCCTGCGGCTGCTGCAACTGCGTTTCGACAACGGCGTGGCCAGTACGCTTGACGTGCTTGACGCCCAGCGCGAACTGTTTACGGCCCAGCAGCAGCTGGTGCAGGCGCGTCTGCTGCGCACCACCAGCGCCATCGATCTGTACCGGGCCTTGGGCGGCGGCTTGCGCTAAATTGAGGCCACCGCAGGCGCGTGTTCGCCTGCGCCCGCGGTCACGGTCCAGGCAATCTGCCGTTCATGCAAACCTGGCCGGCGCGCTCGCCCAGTTGGCAGGCTGTCGGACTTGGGCAGCGCAAGCGAAAATGCGCTGGGCGAGGCCGGATTTTGACGATTTCCCAGTGCCACGCCATCCGCAGAACAATGGGATGGTGGAGCGCCTCAACGGCCGCATCGGCGAGATCGTCAATCAGACCCGCTTCGCTTGCGCTGCGGTGCTTGAAGCGAATTGTTAAGCGAGCATATAACCAAGCGGGTCTTGACAATCGATCAACTACAACAGTTTGTCCACGGTGACCGGCAAGGACCGCACCCGGGTGCCGGTGGCGTGATAAATCGCGTTGGCTACTGCCGCCGCCGTTCCCACGATACCGATCTCGCCCAATCCCTTGACGCCCAGCGGTGTCACTTCGGGATCCGGCTCGTCAACGAAAATGACCTCGATGTTGTCGATGTCGGCATTGACTGGAATGTGGTACTCGGCAAAGCTATGGTTCATGAAGCGCCCTAGCTTGTGGTCCGTCAAGGTCTCTTCATGCAGCGCCATACCGATACCCATCACTACGCCACCGAGAATCTGGCTGCGCGCTGTTTTCGGGTTGATGATGCGCCCCGCTGCCACCGCGCAGACCACGCGCGTCACGCGCACGATACGCAGTTCTTCATCGACTTTGACTTCGACAAACACCGCGCTATGTGTATTGCGCGATTTTTGTAGGGTACTCACCATGTCCATGATGCCGGGTTTAGCCGTCTCTTCCGCTTCCAGCTTGTCTTCGCCACTCGCCGCCATCACATCTTTGATGCTGACGCGTTTGACAGGATCGGCGCGCACCACGATAAAACCGTCGATAAAATCGATCTCGTCGCGCTTGGCGCCATCAAGCGGCTTGCCTTCGACCTTGCCGGCCGCCTTGAACAAGGCATCGGCCAGCGATGTACAAGCCAGCTCCACCGCAGCGCCGGTTGAGGCAGCGCCCCAGGAACCGCCTTCCACCGGCGCGGCCGGCAGCTCGCTATCGCCCAGTTTGGCGGCGATATCAGCCAACGGCAAGCCCAGCACGTCGCCAGCGACCTGGGTCATCACCGTGTAAGAGCCGGTGCCGATATCGGCCGTGGCGCTGGCCACTTCCAGCTTGCCATCGCGCGTCAGCGTGGCGCGCGCAGCCGTCTTCATGAACATGGCATCCCATATGCCGGTCGCCATGCCCCAGCCGACCAGTTCGCTACCATCGCGCATGGAACCCGGCGCCGGCGTACGGCGCTCCCAGCCAAAACGTTCGGCGCCTTCTGCATACGCTTCACGCAGCGCCTTCGAGGTGAACGGCTTGTCGTGCATCGCATCCTTCTCGGAATAATTGAGCAGGCGCAGTTGTAGCGGGTCGACATTGGTGGCGTAGGCCAGTTCATCCATGGCGATTTCAAACAGCGTCATGCCAGTGGCCGCGCCGGGAGCGCGCATGTCGCCTGGTGTGTAGGTATCGATGCTGGCAATGGTGGAATCGCCCGTTGCATTGTCGCACTTGTAATTTACTAAACCCCAGTTGGCGATCACTTCCATATAATCTTCGAACTTCGAGGTGGCAGTTGTTGCGTTGTTGATGATGGCTTGCAACTGACCACTGTGGTCGGCGCCTAGCGATACTTCCAGCTGCGCTTCTGGACGATGCACATGGCTAAACATTTGCGCACGGGTCATAGTTACGCGCACCGAGCGCTCCAACATTTTGGCGGCCAGCGTGGCCAGCACCACATGGTATTGCGGGCGCAGGCCGGAACCGAACGCGCCGCCGACGTACGGATTCATCACGCGCACATCTTTTTTGGAAAAGCCAAAAATCGACGAGAGGTAGGCTTGCACGTTTTGCGCACCCTGCGTCTTGTCATGCACCAGAATCTTGCCGTCATTCCATTCGACCGTGGCGCCATGCATTTCCATCGGATTGTGATGGTGATTGCCGGTATGATAAACAGCGTGCTGCTGAATCGGGCTATCCGCAAACGCCTTCTTTGCGTCGCCGCGCGGTTTCGGCATTTCAAAGTTGTCACGTTTCTTTTTCGGCTCGTACTTGTCTTTCAGCGCAAGGGAAAAATCCGTGTTGTGTTGCTCCACGTCGTAGCGCACCTCAACCAGCGCGGCGGCGTCGCGCGCGTTTTCCAGCGTGTTAGCCACCACGATGGCAACCGGTTGCAAGCTATAAACGATCTTGTCGTCATACAGCGGGCGAAATGGCGAACCGGGTGGCGCCACCTCGTCGCGGTAACTGCCGTCACGAAACGCCAAGTGCGGACGATTTTTGTGGGTGATAATCTCGACCACGCCGGCAATCTTGCGTGCCCGGCTGTCGTCGATGTCGACAATGCGGCCTTTGGCGATGCTGCTCGATACGATCCAGCCATACAGCAAGTCCGCCGGGAAATGTTCGGCCGCGTAAGACGATTTGCCGGTCACTTTAAGGATGCCGTCTACGCGGCTGAGGCTATCGCCGATTTTTGGCGTGGTGCTCATGATGGTGCTCCAGATACGATGCGTTTGTCGGATTGCGACTGCGGCGTACCGGCCACGGCCTGCGCCAGCGCGCGCGCGATGGCGCGACGAGCCAGTTCAATTTTAAAGTCGTTATTGCCCTGGCCGACTGCGCCACGCAGGAGCAGCGCAGCTGTCTGGTGAAACAGCTCGGTGCTCGCCGCTTGGCCGTTCAGCAACGCTTCCGCCGCCGGGTCGCGCCACGGTTTGTGCGCCACCCCGCCAAGCGCGATGCGTACGTTCTCCAGCTTGCCATTGTCGATTTTCAAGGCCACTGCCACCGACACCAGCGCAAATGCGTACGACAGCCGGTCGCGCAGTTTGAGATACGTGTAATGCGCGCTAAAATCGCCGGCTGGCAAGTCAATCGACGTCACCAATTCACCTCGCTTCAAGTGATTGTCGCGCCACGGTTCATTGCCGGGCAAGCGGTGGTAATCGGCGAAAGCGAGTTGGCGCTCGCCATCCGGCCCGCTGAGATTGACCACAGCGTCAAGCGCCGTCAAGGCAACACACATATCGGACGGGTGCGTGGCGATGCAATCGGCGCTGGCGCCAAGGATGGCGTGAATACGGTTCACGCCGCCAATCGCCCCGCAACCGCTGCCCGGTTCACGCTTGTTGCATGGCGTGCCGGTATCGTAAAAGTAGTAGCACCGGGTGCGCTGGTTCAAGTTGCCGCCATTGGTGGCGGCGTTGCGCAATTGCGGACTGGCGCCGGCGAGAATGGCCGAGGCCAGCAGCGGGTAGCGCGCTATGACTTCCGCATGGTTGGCTGTATCGGCATTGCTGACCAGGGCGCCAAGACGCAAGCCCCCGGTCGGCAACGCTTCTATTTTGCCTAACGGCAGGCGGTTGATGTCGATCACGGTGGTCGGACGCTCGACATTTTCCTTGATCAAGTCAATCAAATTGGTACCGCCGGCAAGAAAGCGCACTTGCGGCAAGGCGGTGACGGCAACGTTGGCGGCCTGGGTGGCGGTGGCGACGTCGTTGGAACGTACGTAGTCGAACCGGATCATGCGTTCGCTCCCTTTGTTTGCAGCACTTCCATCACGGCATCGGTGATGTTGTTGTAGGCGCCGCAGCGGCACAAGTTTCCGCTCATCCATTCCCTCACATCGGCCCGGCTCTTGCAATGGCCTTCGTCGAGCAAAGCTTTAGCCGAACAGATCTGGCCTGGCGTGCAATAACCGCACTGGAAAGCATCATGCTTGATAAAAGCTTGCTGCAAGGGGTGTAACTCGGCTGCGGTACCGATGCCTTCGATGGTGGTCACGGACGCACCGTCGAGTGACACCGCCAGTTTCAGGCAGCTGTTGATGCGCTTGCCGTCGATGATGACGGTGCACGCGCCGCACTGGCCATGATCGCAGCCTTTTTTGGCGCCGGTCAGGTGCAGACGTTCGCGCAGCAAGTCGAGCAGAGTGACAATGGGTTCGACTTTTAGCGCATGCTGCTGGCCATTGATGTCGAGGGAGATCGGAATCAGTTGCGCCGCGTTGCTGGCGGGAACGAGAGTATTCATATTTTTTGGTCGCACTGACAATGTTTAATCAGCCTTAATATTAATGACTATTGTCAGAATCTTGCACACTGTAGGAATGGAAAGCGATTTTGTCTAAAACGCCAAGGTGAATTTATCTCAGGAAACAAATTTGTCTGCAATGTGCCGCCTACCTCGTGGGCACCGGAACGCCGAGGACCGCTCAAATACGAGTAGTGCTCGTCGAACAGCATGATCGGCAAGCGCTTGCTCCCATCGCGTCACGCAGCTGGACAGTTCCGACAGGCTGCGGGTGGTCCCTGCCCGAGCCTGGACGTAACTGGCACTGCGCAAGGTTCTGTCGCGTTGTTGATCAGAGGTCAAACTTTTCCCGGAATAGCACAGCGCCCTTCAAACTGGAAGGACCTTTCCCGCCAGCCCATAAATTGGTCGGCGAACGACATCGCATCGGTAGCGTCGATGGCGACCTGGCCCTTGCGTAGCCGGCCGCGAAGCACGCATGTCCGCCGAGGCGGCTACGGCATGCCGCTCGCGCAGTGCGAGGCGCGGGGTCGGCGATTGGCGAACACGCAGGCCGTGCAGTCGCAGGGCGGGCGCCCCAGCGCCTGCTGCACGCGCAACGACAGACCATCGCCGACGCCAACGGCGTCGTGATTCACATCAACACCGCGCCGCGCCTGTTTTGGCGCCTGAAAGCCGGCGCTTCAGCCGGCCAAGAACAGCTGCTGCAAGTCGTTCAAAAAGCGCTGGCCCAGCGCGGTGGGGCGGATGATTTGGTGATCGCGGTACAGCAAGCCTTTCGCCTCGGCCTGATTCATGCTGCGCTCGATGGCGTTCAAGGCCATGCCGGTGCGCTCGGCGAATAGGTTGGGCGCGAAGCCGCCGTTCAGGCGCAAGGCGTTGAGCATGAACTCGAAACCCAAGTCCTCGCGCCCGATCTCGGCCTGCTCCTGCACCGGATTGCCGGCGGCGACCGCCTCCAGATACGCCTTGGGCTGCTTGTAGCGGGCCTGGCGCAGCACCCGGTGCGGGAACGAGATCTTGGAGTGGGCGCCGGCGCCGATCCCCAGGTAGTCGCCAAACTGCCAGTAATTGAGGTTGTGGCGCGCGCGCCGCCCCGGCTGGGCGTAGGCCGACACTTCGTACTGGCCGAAGCCGGCCGAAGCGGTCACCTGGGCGATCATGTCTTGCATGTCGGCGCTGGCGTCGTCGTCCGGCACGGCCGGCGGATACTTGGCGAATAGCGTGTTCGGCTCCAGCGTCAGGTGGTACAGCGACAGGTGCGGCGGCGCGAACGAGAGCGCCGTGTCCAGGTCGCGCCTGGCCTGCTCCAGGGTTTGCGCGGGCAACGCATACATCAGGTCGAGATTGAAGTTATCGAAATTGGCTTGCGCGATTTCCACCGCGCGGCGCGCCTCGCGGTCGTCGTGGATGCGGCCCAGCGCCTGCAAATGATGGGGGTCGAAGCTCTGGATGCCGATCGACAGGCGGTTGATGCCGCTGGCCCGGTACGACTTGAACTTTTCCGCTTCAAACGTGCCGGGGTTGGCCTCCATGGTGATTTCGGCGGCGCCGTCCAAAGGCAGCAAGGTGCGCACGTCCGACATCAGCCGGTCCAGGCCGGCGGCCGACATCAGGCTGGGGGTGCCGCCGCCAATGAACACGGTGTAAATCTTGCGGCCCCAGATCAGGGGCAGCGCCTGTTCCAGGTCCAGCCGCAGCGCGTCCAGATAGGCTTGTTCGGGGAAGCCGGCGCGCACCTCATGCGAGTTAAAGTCGCAATAAGGGCACTTCTTGACGCACCAGGGAAAGTGAATGTAGAGCGACAGCGGCGGCAGCGCGGCCAGGTTCAGCGCGCCCGGCTGCAAATACTGAAGCGCGCCGCTGGCCGCCGTGACGGGGTCGGGCGTGGGCTGGCGCCGGGGCGCCGCAGGCGCGGCGGGCGCGCCGGCCACCTTGATCGGTATCATCGCAGTTTCTCAACCAGTGCGCGCAGGGCCTGGCCCCGGTGCGACAGCGTGTTTTTCTGGTCGGCCGACAGCTCGGCGGCGCATTTGCCCAGCGCCGGCAACCAGAAATGGGGATCGTAGCCGAAGCCGCCCGCACCGCGCGGGGTGGCCACGATTTCGCCGTGCCAGCGGCCGTCGGCGATCACCGGCTGCGGATCGTCGGCATGACGCACGTACACCAGCACACAGTAATAATACGCCGATTTATCGGCGTGGCCGGCCAGGTCGGCGATCAGTTTGGCGCTGTTGCGGGCGTCCGATTTGGGCTCGCCGGCGTAGCGGGCCGAGTACACGCCGGGCGCGTTGCCCAGCGCCGTCACGCACACGCCGGAGTCGTCGGCCAGGGCCGGCAAGCCGGTCAGGCGGGCCGCGTGGCGCGCCTTGGCCAGGGCGTTTTCAACGAAGGTGGCATACGGCTCCTCGGCCTCGGGCACATCGAACTCGCCCTGGGCGTGCACGCTAAAGCCGACGCTGGCGAGCAGTTCGCCGAATTCCTTGAGTTTGCCGGCATTGTTCGATGCCAGTATCAGTTTTTGGGTCATGAGGAAAGCCATGGAAAAGCGGCGCCGAGGCGCCGCAAGATTGCAGCCGCAGGCGCAAGGGTGGATCGTTACAGCAGGCCGAGGGTGGTTTTTTGCAGCGTGACGAGATCGGCGATGCCGCCCTGGGCCAGGTCGAGCAGGCGGTTCATGCCGGCCCGGTCGAAGGCGGCGCCCTCGGCCGTGCCCTGCACTTCGATGAACTGGCCGCTCTCGGTCATGACCACGTTCATGTCGGTGTCGCAGTCCGAATCCTCGGCGTAATCGAGGTCCAGCACCGGCATGCCGCGGTACACGCCGACCGAGATGGCCGCCACAAAATGGCGCAGCGGCACCGCGCCCAGCGCGCCTTGCGCCACCAGTTGGGCAAACGCGTCATAGGCGGCCACCATGGCGCCGGTGATGGCGGCGGTGCGGGTGCCGCCGTCGGCCTGGATCACGTCGCAATCGAGGTGCAAGGTGCGCTCGCCGAAGGCTTGCAAGTCGAAGGCGGCGCGCAGCGAGCGGCCGATCAGGCGCTGGATTTCCTGGGTGCGGCCGGACTGCTTGCCGCGCGCCGCCTCACGGTCCATGCGGCTGTGGGTCGAGCGCGGCAGCATGCCGTATTCGGCCGTCAGCCAGCCCTGCCCCTTGCCCTTCAAGAAGCCGGGCACCTTGTCTTCGATGCTGGCGGTGCAGATCACCTTGGTGTCGCCGCAGGCGATCAGCACCGAGCCTTCGGCGTGTTTGGTGTAATGGCGCGTGAGCGCGACGGCGCGCAGGGCGTCGACCGCGCGTGCGCTCGGCCGGGATACGAATGACATGGCGTTTCCTGTGGTTGTACGGGCGGCGCTGCAAAGCCGCGATGGCGCTATTTTAGTACGTGGGTCGATTTTTCGATGGCGCCGCGGATTTCGGCGATGGCTTTTTCGATCTCGTCATCGTTAAAGGCGTCCACTTCGGGCGCGGTGTCGGGCATGCCCTGGATGGTGGTGCTCACCACGTCCTGCGGCAGGGCCTCGGTCGAGATCACGGTCGACATGGCTTCCGAGGTGACGCTGTTGGCGCTGTCGGTGACGGCGCTGCCTTGCCACATGATCGACAAGGCGGTGACGTTGTCGCTGGTCTTGCCGGCCAGGGTCAGGGCCGACGAGATCATTTCCGGCACCGCGCGCACGATGGTCTGGGTGTGCAGGCGGTAGGCCAGGTCCTCGTCGGGCAGCATCGACCACAGGCCGTCCGAGCACAGCAGCATGACGTCGCCGGGCAGCAGGCTGGAACGGCGCGACACTTCGACCTTGGGCACGCTGGAGGCGCCCAGGCAATTGAACAACTTGTTGCGGTCGGGGTGGGTGGCGCGCTCGGACGGGGCGATCATGCCTTTCGAGATCAGGTTTTCCACATGCGAATGGTCGCGCGTGCGGGCCAGCACCTGGCCGCCGCGCATCCAGTACAGGCGCGAATCGCCGCAATGGGCCCACACCGCCGTGTTGTGCTGGATCAGGCAAGCGACCACGGTGGTGCGCGGCGTGTCGGGCATGTGATTGAGTTCGCGGTAGCGGTGGATCTCGTTGTGGGCCGCCATGAAGCTTTCTTCCAGGAAGCGCTCGGGCTTTTTGACATAGGGCGTGGCGTGTTTTTGGAACAGGGCCGACATGGCCGACATGGTGAGCTGGGCCGCGATCTCGCCGTGCAGGTGGCCGCCCATGCCGTCGGCCAGCACCAGCAGCAGCGCGTCGCGCGTGAAGCTGTAGCCCATGCGGTCCTGGTTGACCTTGCGGCCACCGATGTGGCTCTCCTGGTAGACTGAAAATTGCATCGATTGCTCCGGCGTCAGGTGTTGGTTTTGTTGCGGCCAAAGCCACTCACGCGGTCGACCAGCGCGCGCCACTGGCCGGTCAGCTTGTCGGCCACTTTCGGCGGCGCCGGCGCCGGCATCGGCGTCTGCAGCACCTTCTGCAGTGCGAACACGCTTTGCGGGCGCGCCAGCGGATCCATGTCGAGGCAGGAGCGCACCATCGCCACCAGCTCGGGCGAATAGGACGCCGCCAGCTTGTCGAAGTGCGGCGCCATCTTGTCTTCCTGCTTGCGCTGGTCGGCCGCCTGCGGCGGCGCGCCGGCCATGCAGGCGAACATCGAGGCGCCGATGCTGTAAATATCCGACCACGGGCCCAGCGTCGCCGCCTTCGAGTACAAATCGGGCGGCGCAAAGCCGGGTGTGTACATCGGCGTCAGCTTGGGGACGTCGGCGTTGATGGTCTGGCGCGCGGCGCCGAAGTCGAGCAGGATCGGCGTGCCGTCGGTGCGCAGGTAGATGTTGGCCGGCTTGAGGTCCAGGTGCAGCAGCTTGTTGGCGTGCACCTCGCGCAGGCCGCCGCAGACGCCGCTGAAGATCTGGCGGATGAAGGCCTCGCCGAGCTTGCTGCCCTTGGCGTTCAGGCGCGCGATGTGCTCCTGCAGCGAATAGCCCGATTCGTAAGCCATCACCATGTACACCGTCTCGTTGGCGCGGAAGAAGTTCAGCACGCGCACCACGTTGGGGTGGGCGATCAGCGCCAGCGCCCGGCCCTCTTCGAAAAAGCACTTCAGGCCGATGCGGTAGACCGGCAGGTTTTGCTTGGCGATGACGGGAATGAGCTCGCCCGGCTGGCGCAACGCGAGCGCGCTCGGCAGGTATTCCTTGATGGCGACGGCATTGCCGTCGGCGTCATAAGCGAGATATACAATACTGAACCCACCGGACGCAATTTTCTTTACAATGCGATATCCAGCAATTTCCAGCCCATCGGGCAACGGGGCGTTATTTTGTGCAGCCATAGGTTTCCTCGCCTCAACAAGCCCGATTGTGTGGACATATCACTGATTTGTAAAGTTAAAACCGGGGACTCCTTTGAGCATTTCAAGCATGACAGGTTACGCAGTGGCCACCAGCGAGAGCGCGGCGGGCACGCTGACGATTGAAATCAAGAGCGTCAACTCGCGCTTTCTCGATCTCCAGTTCCGCATCAATGACGACTTGCGGGCGCTGGAACCGGACCTGCGCGCGGCGCTGATGGCCGCCATCACGCGCGGCAAGGTCGAGGTTAGGCTCAGCTTCGGGCGCAAGAGCGCCGCCGTGGGCGGCCAAGCGCTCAATCAGCTGATGCTGGCCGAGCTGGCGCGCCTGCAAACGGAAGTGGGCAAACACTTCGTGGCCGCCCCGGTGCTGACGGTGGCCGAATTGCTGCGCTGGCCGGGCGTGATCGAGGAAGCCCAGGTGGGCCAGGAATCGCTGCAAGCGGACGTGGCGTCGCTGACCGCGCGCACCGTGGCCGCCTTCGTGGACAGCCGCCAGCGCGAGGGCGCCGCGCTCGAAGCGATGCTGGTGGCGCGCATCGACGCCATGGACGTGATTGTGAAACGCATTACGCCATTGATTCCACAAGTTGTTGCTCAATTCCAACAAAAAGCCGTGGAGCGCATGCAGGACGCGCTCGGCATGGCTTGCCAGGGTTCGAACGCGGCCATGTCGCGTCAAGACGCGATGGAACGCATCCGTCAGGAAGTCATTCTATACGGAATTCGGATCGACGTTTCGGAAGAGCTTTCGCGCCTGTCGGCCCACTTGTCGGAAACCCGCCACATCCTGAAAAAAGGCGGGCAAGTGGGCAAACGGCTCGATTTCATGATGCAGGAATTGAACCGCGAAGCCAACACCCTGGGCGCCAAGGCGGCCGTCAAGGAGCTGGCCGACGCCTCGATGGAATTGAAACTGCTGATCGAGCAAATGCGCGAACAGGTACAAAACCTGGAATAAGCGTGACTGTTTAGAGCGAGCGATTTTCAAAGAACAGTGGAAAGCTTTCCAAGCCGGTTCATTAGCTGGAATCGAAGGTCGCCAAGAACAGCCGCAACGCCAGCCAAGCCGCCGTCCTCCGATGGCTTGCGCAAGATCAATTCGCTGCGCGAGCCTTCCGGCAACGCGCCAGGCGCCCGGCTTGGATAGGCATGATGGCCTGATTAATTTGCTCGATTCCCGAAGTTTGTTCCTGGCTGGCTGAAGTAATCTCGCTGATAATGTCGGTAACGCACTTGACGCTGGCGACAACTTCATCCATGGTGGCACCGGCTTGATTGACCAGTTTGGAGCCGACTTCGACTTTCTCAACGGAGTCCCCGATCAACGATTTGATTTCCTTAGCTGCGGCGGCCGAACGCTGTGCCAGATTGCGTACTTCGGCCGCCACGACGGCAAAACTCCGCCCTTGCTCGCCGGCGCGCGCGCCTCTTCCATGGTCCTGATGCCGCGGCCCCCGATGAAACGCAGCCACCCGGGTTCATTCAAGAGCGTCAGGATAAAGGCCGCATCGCCCGTGTTCATCGTGCGCAATATCCGCCGATCGGTGTCGATAACCTGGATGCAATACCTACTCGATACGATAACAACAAGCCATTGTGCCGGCCCGTACCGACGGGCTGCTAGTAAAATTTTGCTTGCTCTTGGTACAATGACGGCTTGGGCATGGCCGTTCGGCGTGGCCTTTCGGCATGGCCTTTCGCCATCAGAAATATTGTTTTGGAAAGTTTGCATGAGCCACCCTCACGCCCTGTCGGGCAGCCTGTTCATGGTCGTCGCCCCTTCCGGCGCCGGCAAATCGACCCTGGTCAATGCGCTGCTGGCGCAGGAACCGGGCATCAAACTGTCGATTTCCACCACCACCCGGCCGCCGCGCCCGGGTGAGGTACATGGCCGCGAATACTTTTTCACCAGTGCCGACGACTTCGTGGCGCGCGCCGACCAGGGCGAGTTTCTGGAGTGGGCCGAGGTGCACGGCAATTATTACGGCACCTCGCGCATTTTAGTCGAGCAGCAAATGCAAGCCGGCACCGACATCTTGCTGGAAATCGATTGGCAAGGCGCGCGCCAAGTGCGCAAACAGTTTCCGCAAACGGCGGGCGTGTTCATTTTGCCGCCCTCGATCGCAGCCCTGGAAGAGCGTTTAAACAAGCGCGGCCAGGACGAACCGCACATCATCATGCGCCGCATGCTGGCCGCCGGGGGTGAAATGGCGCACGCACCCGAGTTCGAGTATGTTATTATCAATGAAGAGTTTACGGTCGCTTTGTCACAATTGCGCGCGATCGTCGGCGCCACCCGCTGCCGCTTCGCACAACAAGCGGCCCGCAATGCCTCACTCTTCGCCCAATTGGGCATCCACGCCGAGTAAGCCTAGCCAACAGAGCAAATTGTACCCCGACCAGCCATCCCAGTGCGCCCGCACCACGCCACCCGGCGCGGACGCGGCACCGGATGGTCGACCGCCACCACTATCAGGAGTCACCATGGCCCGCATCACGATCGAAGATTGCCTCGAACATATTTCTAACCGCTTTCAGTTGACCCTGGCCGCAACCTACCGCGCCCGCCAATTGTTGCAAGGTCATACGCCGAAGGTGGACGCCAAGGATAAAGCGACCGTGGTCGCGCTGCGCGAAATCGCGGCCGGTAAAGTCGGTATAGAAATGTTGAAAAAGGTCCCCATGTAATGGTGGAACCTGCGTGACTGCCCAGTGTGACCCAGGTTCGCCCTGTAATTTATTGATCACACTGCAACGTGACGCACCAGCGTATGAATCTGACCCCAGCCGAACCGACAGTCTCTGGCACGGCCGCCGCCACACCGCGCCCGGCCCATAAACCCGGCACCGGCGGCGGCGGCGCCACCGCGCCCGCCGCGGTCAGCGGTGGCGCGCCCACCCTGGCGCCCGGGGTGGCCTCGGTCACCCATCTGACTGAAAAACTGGCCGAGTACATGGGGCCTTCCGACCTAAAAAAGGTCAAGGAGGCTTACCGCTTTTCCGACGAGATGCATCTGGGCCAGGTGCGCCGCTCGGGCGAACCCTATATCTCCCATCCGATCGCCGTGGCCGAAATCTGCGCCGGCTGGAAGCTCGACGCCCAAGCCATCATGGCCGCCCTGCTGCACGATGTGATGGAAGACCAGGACGTCAAAAAGGACGAGCTGATCGAGC
>JAZKGI010000006.1:0-124293 GCA_040385995.1 Pseudomonadota bacterium | reverse complement strand
ACAGATTTTTCAGGCGCCGCCTGATCAGCTCAGAGTTGTGTATAACGATATGACTTATGACCGGGACGTGGTGGTCAGCATTGATAAGGTGTCATATATTGATGCGTCGCGTTCCGGGTCTGGCGCGTTGGGCTCGGTCCAATCGGCCGATTTGCGGCGTGTGGGCAACGACTGGTATCGCGGCGACCAGAAATTGTAATCGTATCTGGCGCGCCAATGCGCCACGTCGTGGCGCGCCGATCATTTTGCCTGCCGGGGCTTGCGCACCCGACCAGGCGTTGCTGGCGTTGCTGGCGTCGGGGCGGCCTGCACCGCCTGTGCCAACATTTCTCTTTGCAAGTTTGCATCGGCATGCGCCTGCTGCCAGGCCTGCCGTACCTGCCCTATTTCAACTCGCAACGTTTCGATTTCGGCTTTGCTGGCGTCGAGCCGCTGGCGGGCGGCGGACAAATGTTGCTCACACTGAGCTAAGCTGGCGACGCTGGCTTGCCACGTGCCTTCCATGACGCCAAACCGCTGGCGCAGCGTGCCCAGGTCATTGTGCAGGTCGCGCACCTCGGTCTGATGTCTTTGCGCGACGGCCGCCGTGTTGGCGCGCTCCAGCTCCACCATTTTTTGCCACTTTTTCGCGTCGCTGCGTTCCCGGTCGATTTCCAATAGGGAGCGCTCTTCCACCGCGCGGCAGCGCGCCTCTGCCAAGGCGGTCGCCTCGCGCAACGTGGCCAGTTCCTGTCCGTGTTCATCGCGAACCCGGTCGACATGCTGATGCAGGCCCACCAGCGCATCTTTCGCCTCCAGAACGGTGGCTTCCAGTCCGACTTTTATGTTGGAAGCGGTTGCGAGATCGCTTTCCAAGCCCGCGATGCGCTGCCGTGCCAAGCTTAGCTGCTGTTCGATATCGCGCGCCAGCGATTGGGCCCGTTCCCGCTGCGCCAAGGCGGCGGCCGCCTCGCCCCGTGCGGTATCGAGCGCGAGTTGTGCATCCTGGCGAAAGCCTGCCAGTGACGCGCCGGCTTGATCGAGCGCGGTTTTCCACAGCGCCACCGCCAGCTCCGCGGTGGCCGCCTTCAAGGGCTCGGGCAAATCCGGGTGGGCGATCACCACCCTACTCTTATCGCGCAGATTCTCCCAAAATCGGTTGAGGGCCTCGGCCGGCGCCGACATGCTGCCTTTCCTGACCAACTGATACAACTTATTGGCGGTGGGCGTGACCCCGTACCGGAAGAACATCAGCCCACACACCTCACGATACAGGTCTTGGGTCTGGGAAAACTGGCCGCGCAGGGCTTCGATGTCGGCCAATAGGGCGCGCTCGTCGGTTTGGCGGGGAAGGTCCATCAGCACATCCTAAACTGTGAAATACAAAATAATATAACATATTATGTAGTGAATCTAACTACACTATCGTAAAATATGACATTACTTGTATAATGTCGAATTAATCAACGTATTCCACCCCTTTAGCCTTAGCGAGCAGATATGAGCTTATTGAGTCCTTTCGATGTCGTGGTCCAGCCGGCCCCTATGGAATCGATCGTCTTGCCGGCTGGCCTGAGCGGTTGCGCCGGCAGCAACCGCGCGCAAGCGGCCCGGGCGCAGATCGCCGCCAACAACGATGTCGATGCGATCAAGGCGTGGCTGGCGCGTTTTGTCGATACCAAAACCACGTTCGACAATTACCGTAAGGAGGCCGAGCGCTTGCTGTTGTGGTGTACCGTCGAGCGCGCCAAGCCGCTCTCTTCCCTGCATCACGAAGATTGGCTCGCCTATAAGCAATTTTTGAAGGATCCGCAACCGGCGTCGCGCTGGGTCACGCCGGACGGCCGCAAGTTTGCCCGCGCCCACCCGGGCTGGCGCCCGTTTGCCGGTCCGCTGTCATTGGCCAGTCAGCGTCAAAGCGCGGTGATCCTCAACGCCTTGTTTTCCTGGCTGGTCAATGCCGGTTATCTGGCCGGCAATCCGCTGGCGCTGTCGCGCGAACGCAAGCGGCGTGGCCCGGCGCGCGTGACCCGCTACGTCGATGACGATATTTGGACGGAAATCAAGGCCACCATCGACGCGCTGCCGCGCGAAACGCCAAAACACCGCGAGCACTATTACCGGCTGCGGTGGTTGTTTACCCTGCTGTATGTATGCGGCTTGCGCATTTCGGAAGTGATCGGCACCGACATGGGCGCGTTTTTCCAGCGCCGCGACAAGGCCGGCGTGGACCGCTGGTGGCTGGAAGTGCTGGGCAAGGGCGACAAGCTGCGTCTGGTTCCCGCCACCGGCGAGTTGATGGCCGAACTGGCCACTTACCGGCGCCAACTTGGCATGGCGCCGCTACCGTCAACGCATGAGACCGCACCCCTGCTGCTGCCCATCGGCGGCAAGCACCGCAGGCTAACGCGCGGCGGCGTGCACGCCATCGTCAAACAAGTGTTTATTCAAACCGCCGAGCGCTTCCGCCAGCGCGGCCCCGCATGGGAACCGGATGCGCTGCGCGCGCTCGACATATCGGCCCATTGGTTGCGCCACACGGCCGGGTCGCACATGGCTAACGGCGCGCTCGATTTGCGTCACGTGCGCGACAACCTGGGTCATGAATCGATCAGCACCACGAATATTTACCTCCATTCCCCGGACGACCTGCGCCACGCGGAAACGGAGGAAAAACACCGTATCAATTGGTAGCTTACGAGCTTTCCCGCACGTCGCGCCCATTCAACGGCTGCACCGGACGCGCATTCATCCGGTATAGTTTGTGGAATGCGTTTAGCTGAGCATGAGAAATTTCCACCGGGTCTTCCAATACCTGCCAGCGCACGCCCTCGGTGCACGGCGGCGTGGTCAGCGAGCCCATAAACGAGTAATAGGCTTGCTTGGCAGGCAGCAAATCGGCCGGGTTCAAGAGTGCCGGCAGCGCCGCTTTGCCACCTTCCTTGTGCGGCATGACAGCGAAAATCTTGGCCAGCACGGGATGCTCCTTGCCTAACTTAAACAATACCGCGACCACGGCAAGTTTGCCCTCTTCATTCCGATGCACCATATGGGCCACCAGCGGAAACGATTTACCGTTGATGCGCTCTTCGCTTGGCGTATGAAAATGGAATTGGAGCAATTGATAGGTGCCGCCACCGAGACTCACGCTACTGCCCGGCGGTAAGTTAACCTGGATGGTGTGGCCGTTGTTGATCACTTCGCCCGCGGTGGCCGCATAATTGAAGCCGATCGCCGGCAGTTCGGCCTTCACGGCACCCAAAATATTGATCGGCGACTGGGCGTGGCCCACTTTGCAGGTGGCGAAATCGGCTTCCAGCTCGCTCCAATGGGTGGTGCCGGTGGCGCCCGTATAACTCCAATGATGCGGATGCTGAGCGTGGTGGCTGGGGTGGGCGGCATGAATATCCTGCGCCAAGGCGGACCCACTCAAGCTGGCACACAGAACGGCAAAACCGGACGAAAGAAGGTGTAGTTTCACGGGCAATATCCTCGAGTCATAATGGCGGTGGCGGCCTGGTGACAAAGCCAGCAGGTCCGTGCGCCGATTTTAACCAGTTCCGCCATTCTTCGCTTGAGGCAATACGATTTGTATAAGCAACATTGTTGTTGCCTATTTTGCTAGCGCGCCAACACAGCAACAGGGTGGTATGAATCGCATCGGCTCGGCCGCCTGCCGCGCGCCGGGCGCGTCATGGCGCCGCCACGGTTGTCGCCGCCGCAGGCATGGCCAATTGGTGCTGCCAGCCGCGAATGCGCCAGCCGGCCCACCCCGTCAACAGCGCCCCCATCAGCAAAATCAGGCGGGTATCGATCAGGGTCAGCAAAGCGCCCGCCACCGCCATCATGATGTTTGCCAAGCAAAACGTGGTTGATAGCAAACCCATCACCGTACCCTGGCCGTGGGCGCCAAACCGCTCCGCGCACCAACCTTGCAGCACCGCGTTATACAGCGCGTTGGGCAAGCCGCACAGCACGATCGCCGCCAGACCCACCCAACCATTACCGACAGCCACCAAGCCCACCGCCAACGCCACGCCCATGGCATACCAGGCCGCCCGGCGCAAAGGTTCGAATTTGCTGGGGCCGCCGGCGAACACCGACGTGGCCGTCATCAGGGCGCACAGCCCGGCCGTCACCCAAGCGATGCCGCGCGCGGCATAAGCGAGCTGCTCCACCAGCCAGAGCGGATAATATTCATAAAACGCCGTTATTCCGCACGTAAAACCCAGTTGCACTATAAACACCATTCGCAATTCATCATGCCGCAGCAAGTTGAGCGAATGACGATGGCGCGCCACCTCCCACCAGGAAGTGGTGGCCTGCGAGGCCGCATCTTTTGGCAACACCACGGCCACCACGGCCGCCACCGACAGCAACGCCACCACCGCGATCCAAAACGGCGTTGTCACGCCCCACGCCAGCGTAAATCCCGCCAGCAAGGGGCCGACCAGCCAGCCCAGATACGCAGCGCCGTTTAACCAGGACATGGCGCGCAGACGCAATGGCCCCTCCAGCCGGTCGGCCAGCAAGGCGCGCGCGACCGCGACGTTGCCTTCTAACACACCCGTCACGAAGCGCGCCAGCAAAAACAGGGGATACGATTCGTGCAGCAAGGCCAGCCCGGTGAGCGCGTGCCCGGCGGCGGCGCCACTGGCGGTTAGCAGCAGCACTGGACGGCGTCCATACCGGTCGGAAAGTGGCCCCATCAGCGCCGAACCGATCAACAGACCAAGCGGATTAATCGCCAGCGCCAAGCCAAACAGCAATTTAGGCGGCAAGCCTAAAAAGTGGTTGAAGTTGTTATGCGCCTGGCAGGCTGCCGGATTTGGGGAGTCGAAGCGAAAAATGAGCTGGGCGAGGCCAGATTTTGACGATTTCGAAGTGCCAATAGCGAGCTATTGGCCAAGAAAGCGGCGAAATATGGACCGCACCAGGTCATTTTGCAGCCGACGATCCCAAGTCCGACAGCCTGCTAAGCCGCGAACAGCGGTGGCAAGATGGGATAGGGCAGCGAACAGCCAATGGTCGATAGTAACGCCAACAGGCATGCCGCTACGATCAGTGCGGTGGATTTCATGGCGACTTGAAAACGATTCGATGCCGAAGCGTAAAGGAGTGGCCAGGATCAGTAAACCTATTTTGTTTATTTATTATCGGTCAGCAGGTCGGCCTCCGCGTCCACCACGCCGCGCGCGGCGCCCCTCATGGCGGCGAACTCCAGCGCGTTATTAACGGCGGCGCTAAACTCCTCAATGATGATCGGCTTGGTGATGTAGCGGTAAAAGCCGGCCGCCAGCGCCGCCTCGATATCGCTCGGCATGGCATTGGCGGTCAGGGCGATAACGGGAATGGCGGCCGTGCGGGTATCGTCGCGCAAAATTTTTTGCGCCTCGCTGCCGCTCATGCCGGGCAAATTCATGTCCATCAAAATCACCTGCGGCAGGTGGGCCTTGGCCAGCGCGATGCCCAGCGCCGCATCGGGCGCCGAAATCAGGCGCAAATCGCTGCGAAACCGCATGATCTCTTCAACCAGGCGCAAGTTGGCAGGATTGTCTTCCACATACAGCAAAGTCGGCACGCCGCCGTCCACCCGGCCTTCCACGTCGCCCGCCGGGCTTGGCAAGACCAGCGGGATCTCCAGCGGCGCGCTGCGCGCCCCGTGCGGCGTGGCCGACTGTAACTCGATCCAAAACACGCTGCCGATACCGACCGTGCTCGAGGCGCCGATCTGCCCCCCCATCAATTCCACCAGCCGCTTGGTGACCACCAGCCCGATGCCGGTGCCCTCTTCCATTCCCGCTTCCTGCCCCAGCCGGTTGAACGGTTCAAATAACAAGGACATCTGTTCCGGTCGCAAGCCGATACCCGTGTCCTGCACCGAGATGCGCACCCGGCCCTCCCCCGTGTGCGCGCAATCGACCACCATGGCGCCCATTTCCCGATTGTATTTGATCGCGTTCGATAACAAATTCAAGATGATTTGCTTGAGCCTGGTACGGTCGGCCTGCACATGCAAGGTCACCTTTTTCGGAAAGATCATGCGGATGCTGCGCCGGTCGCCCAGCGGCTCGATCATGGTGCGCGTTTCCTCGATCACCTCGGCCAGCTCCACCGACTCCATCGCCAGCCCGATGGTGCCGGACTCCACCTTGGCCAGATCGAGCGTCTCGTTAATCAAGGTGAGCAAGTGTTTGCCAGCCTTCAAAATGCATGAGGTAAATTCCTTACGTTGCACGGGCGTCACCGGCAAGGAATCGTTGGCCAACAGCTGGGCAAAGCCGAGAATCGCGTTCAAGGGCGTGCGCAGCTCGTGCGACATGCTGGCCAAAAAACGGTCCTTGGCATGATTGGCGCGTTCGAGCTCCAGCGTCTTTTCCTGCAAGGTACGCTCGATATTCTTGCGCTCGGTGATATCGCGGATCGCGCTCGACACCAGCACCTCGCCCTCCGTTTCAAGCGGACTGAGACTGATTTCGACGGGGAACTCACTGCCGTCGCGGCGCAAGCCGTACAACTCCAACCCGGCCCCCATGGCGCGCGAACGGGGCTCGTTGAAAAAGCCGGTCCGGCTATCCTCATGGTTGTCGCCGAACAGCTTTGGAATCAAAATCTCGACCTTCTTGCCCAGCAGCTCATGGCGCGGATACGCAAACAGTTTTTCCGTTTGCGAGTTGACCAGCACGATTTCCCCGCTGCGGTTGACGATCACGATGGAATCGGGCGCCGATTCCAGCAAGCCGCGAAACTTTTGCTCGGCCTTTTTGCGCTCGCTGATATTGCGGATCGCGCTCATCACCAAGGTACCCTCATCGGTTTGAATCGGGCTCAAACTAATTTCCACGGGAAACTCAACCTGGTCCTTGCGCAAGCCATACAATTCCAGCCCCGCGCCCATGGTGCGGGTGCGCGGCACGCCAAAATAGTCGGACCGGTGGCCCACGTGGCTGGACCGAAAGCGCTTCGGCAACAGCACCTCGAGCAACTGACCGCGCAATTCGCCCGCCGCGTAACCGAACAGCCGTTCCGCCTGGCTATTGGCCAGCACGATGCGGCCGGTCGAATTGGCCATGATGATGCCGTCAGGAGTCGATTCCAACAAATCGCGAAACTTCGCCTCCACCAACTTGGCCTCGCGCAGCGCCTTGAGCTGAGTGACGTCTTTCTTACTGCATAATATGTATTCGATTTCGCCATTGCGGTCATACACCGCCTTGCTCGACACAGAAACATAGACCAGCGAGCCATCCTTCTTGCGGCGCAGGCATTCGTAATCGTAATTGCCGAAAGAGAGCAAGGCTTGCACCACCTTGGCCCAATCTTCCTCGTGGCCGGGCAGGGAAATCAAGGCGTCCAGCATGCGCCCGGTGGCTTCCTCGCTGCTGTAGCCGAAAATGACTTGCGCGCCCAGGTTCCAATGCTTCACCAAGCCTTGGGGGGTGGTCACCACCACGCCGCCGGGCGCCTGCTCCAGGATCATGCGGTCAAAATCGGTCGGCATTGTGCCCTCCAGTCAGTCTGATATCAGCCTGCGCGCAGGCCAGCTCGCGCCCGCCATCGGTCCAGTATAAAACCGCCGCCTCGGCTTCCACAAGCACTGTTCGCTTGAACGAGTTCAACCCGCTCCTGCGCGTGGTTGAAGCGCACTGATCCGTAGTAAAGAGGCTGAAATGGCGCCCGCCCGTGCCAAACGACAGTAATATGTGCTCTTGCGCACCATACTGGGGCGGATTGACTTGCTTGGCGAGCCGATCTATGAAAATATCCTGGCACGCTTCTTGATATAGAAGAATTGAAGAGATTGCACAACAAGCGGAGAAATCAGGACATGGTGAAATTCTTTAACGAAATGACAGCCGAGGACGCGCCAGAGACGGCCTCCGCCGTTGCCACGCCCGACGTGGCGACGCCCGGCGAACCGCGCGAACACTACCGCGAATTTAGTCAATGGCTGGGCCAGCAAACCGACGAAACCATGGAGCGCAAGCGGGCCGAGGCCGACCTCACCTTTCGCCGCGTGGGCATTACCTTCGCCGTGTACGGCGATGACGCCGGCACCGAGCGCCTGATTCCGTTCGACACGATTCCGCGCATTATTCCAGCCCAGGAATGGGCCCAGCTGGAAACCGGGCTGGTGCAGCGTGTCAAGGCGCTCAATATGTTCATCCATGATATTTATCACGAACAAAATATCATCAAGGCCGGCATCATTCCGGCCGAACAAATCTATAAAAACGCCCAATACCGCCCAGAAATGCAGGACATTTCAGTGGCCTCCGACATTTACGCCCATATCGCCGGAGTCGACATCGTACGCGCCGGGGCCGGCGAATTCTATGTGTTGGAAGACAATCTGCGGGTCCCTTCCGGCGTGTCCTACATGCTGGAAAACCGCAAAATGATGATGCGGCTGTTTCCCGACCTGTTCGCGCGCAACAAGGTGGCCCCGGTCGACCACTACCCGGACATGTTGCTCGACAATTTGCGCTCGGTGGCGCCGATGGGCGTGAACGACCCCACCGTGGTCGTGATGACGCCCGGCATGCACAACTCGGCTTACTTCGAGCACGCTTTCCTGGCGCAACAGATGGGAGTGGAACTGGTCGAGGGCAAAGATTTGTTCGTCAACGACAACGCGGTGTATATGCGCACCACGCGCGGCCCGAAACGGGTGGACGTGATTTACCGCCGCATCGACGACGATTTTCTCGATCCGCTGGCGTTTCGCGCCGATTCCTCGCTTGGCGTGCCGGGCCTGCTGTCAGTCTACCGCTCCGGACGCGTCACCCTGGCCAACGCCATCGGCACCGGCGTGGCCGATGACAAGTCGATTTACCCCTTCGTGCCCGACATGATCAAGTTTTACCTGTCGGAGCAGCCGGTGCTCAACAATGTGCCCACCTACCAGTGCCGCAAACCGGCCGATCTGGCCTACACCCTGGCCCATCTGAGCGAACTGGTGGTCAAGGAAGTGCATGGCGCCGGCGGCTACGGCATGCTGGTCGGCCCGGCCTCGAGCGCGCGTCAGATCGACGATTTCCGGCGCCGCCTGCTGGCCCGTCCGGACGGCTACATCGCCCAACCCACCCTGGCCCTGTCGGCCTGCCCCACCTATGTCGAGAACGGCATCGCGCCGCGCCACATCGATTTGCGCCCGTTCGTTCTGTCGGGCAAAACCATCTCCATGGTGCCGGGCGGGCTGACCCGTGTGGCCTTGCAGGAAGGCTCGCTGGTGGTCAACTCCTCGCAAGGTGGCGGCACCAAGGACACCTGGATTTTGGAAAAATAATCGACGCCGCCACCCTCACCCCGCTGGAGAACACACCATGTTAAGCCGCACCGCCGATCACCTGTTCTGGATGGCGCGCTACACCGAGCGCGCCGAAAACACCGCCCGCATGCTCGACGTAAACGTGCAGACCGCCATGTTGCCGCAGTCCGAGCTGGACGCCGCGCGCGGCTGGCGCGCCATGCTGGGCATTTCGGAACTGCAAAGCGCCTATGACAAGAAATACGACAGCGTCAATGCGCGCGACGTCATCGATTTCATGGTGCGCGACCCGGATAACCCGTCCTCGATCGCCGCCTGCCTGACCGAGGCGCGCGAAAACGCGCGCGCCGTGCGCGGCACCTTGACCACCGAAGTATGGGAAGTACAAAACGCCACCTGGCTCGATATGCAGAGCCGGCTCGACAGTAAATTGCTGGAAAACGACCCCAGCCAGTTTTTCGAATGGGTCAAATACCGCTCCCACCTGTCGCGCGGCGTCACCCTGGGCACCATGCTCAAGGACGAGGCGATTTACTTCATTCGTCTGGGCACCTTCCTGGAACGGGCCGACAACACCGCCCGTATCCTCGACGTCAAGTTTCATGGCGCCAAAGAAAAGGAACAAGCGGGCAGCGAAGTGAGCACCCAGCGCGACTTTTATTACTGGGCCGCGTTGCTGCGCTCGGTGTCCGGCTTTGAAATCTACCGCAAGGTGTACCGCGACGTGATCACCCCGGCCCGCATCGCCGAACTGCTGATGCTGCGCTCGGACATGCCGCGCTCGCTGCTCGCTTGCATGGACGAAGTGGTCGACAATCTCAAGGAAGTACGCAACGACGTGTCCGCCGATACCGAGCGCTGCGCCGGCAAGCTGCACGCCGAACTCAAATTCGGCCACATCGACGACATCCTGGAAGCGGGCTTGCACGGCAGCTTGACCACCTTTTTGCAGCGCATCTACGAGCTGGGCAATCTGGTCAGCCGCGATTTCCTGGTGCCGCTGGCCGCCTGAGGAAACACTGGCTTAATTGGCTTAATTGGCTTGATCAGTGCTTCGCTAACCCCAGCCGGCCCGCAAGGCCGGCCCATCCGAACGGCATTCCATGAGACTTTCGATCCGGCACGAAACCAAATACAGTTACACCGCCCCGCTGGCCTACACCATCCAGCAGCTGCACCTGAGCCCGCGCGCCGAGCCGCAGCAGCGCGTGCTGTCCTGGCACATCAATACCTCGGGCCAAATGCATGCCTACAAGGATGCCTATTGCAATTTGTCGCACATGCTCACCATCAACGCCCAGCACGACTCGCTGGCCATCGTGGCGCATGGCGTGGTCGACACGGTCTCGCCCCACCAGGGCCGGTTGACGGGGCAAGACAAGCTGCCGCCCCTCATCTTCACGGTCTCGACCGCGCTGACCGAGCCCACCGCGCCCATTTTGGAATTGGGCGCGGCCTGCCTGCCGAACGGACGCGCCCGCACCGCCGACATGCTACAGTTGGCCGAGCACATCATTGGTGCGGTGGCGTATCAAACTGGTGCGACCGTGGTCACCAGCAGCGCCGGCGACGCCTTGCTGTTGGGCCACGGCGTGTGCCAGGACCATGCCCATATCTTCCTGGCCTGCTGCCACGCGCGCGGCATTCCCGCCCGTTACGTGTCCGGCTACATCGACCCCGAATCGAGTGGCCATGCCGCCAGCCACGCCTGGGTCGACGCCTGGGTTGACGATGGCGACTTCACCGGCTGGGTCAGCATCGACGTGACCCACGCCCGCCTGATGACGGACGCTTACTGCCGCCTGGCGATCGGACGCGACTACGATTCTGCCGCGCCCATCCGCGGCATGCGGCGCGGCGGCGGCGACGAAAGCCTGAGCGTGGACGTGCAAATTTTGCCGATTTTGGAGAGCGCATAGTGCCGTGGTGTAAAATCCGGATTTGACCGGACCGCACAATGACATACTGCATAGGCTTGCGCCTGGACGCCGGGCTGGTGTTTCTTTCCGATTCACGCACCAACGCCGGTGTCGATCAAGTCGGCACTTTCCGCAAGATGAGCGTGTTTGAGAACGCGGGCGAACGCATGATGGTCATGATGACCGCCGGCAATCTATCGATCTCCCAAGCCATCGTGCAACTGGTGTCCGAGCATGTTGACACCGACGGCCGCAGCATCTGGAACGCGCCCAATATGTACGAGGCCGCGCGTATCCTTGGCGAGGCGGTGCGCACCGTACACCAGCGCGACGCCCAGGCGCTGAACCAGTTCGGCATCGATTTCAACGTCAGCATCATTTTTGGCGGGCAAATCAAAGGCGAGCGCTGCCGGCTGTTCCACATCTACTCGGCCGGCAACTTCATCGAATCGCACAACGAAAACACTTACTTTCAGATCGGCGAAGCCAAGTATGGCAAGCCCATCCTCGACCGCGTGATCAACCCCGCCACCCCGCTCGACGAGGCCGCCAAATGCGCGCTGATCTCGATGGATTCCACCTTGCGTTCGAATATCTCGGTCGGCTTGCCGCTCGACTTGCTGGTCTACCAGGCCGACAGCCTGGCCGTGTCGCGTTTTGTCACCATCGACGAGGGGAATCAGTACTTCCAGATGATACGCAACTGCTGGGGCCGTCAATTGAAAACCGTGTTCGAAGGCATCGACGATCCGGTCTGGGACGCCGCCCCCGAGGCCACCAGCAATGTGCTGTCCTCGCTTAGCATGACCAGCAAACCGGTGCGGGTGCCGCTGCCGGCCAACATCAATGCCGGCGACTTCGCCGCCGCGCCGCTGCAAACCTTGGCCCAGCAATTTCATTCCAACCAGCCGTAAGCGGACGCGGTTGTACGCAGGGCGGACAAAGCGGCCTCGTTCGCCAGCCTCAATCGGCGCCGTCGCCACCTTGCCGCGCCGTGGTCCGGCGCCGGCCGAACCAGGCCGCCGCCAGCAGCGGCGTCGCCAGTGCCAGCGCGCACAGATGGTCCCACCAGCCTTCGCCGACCAGCGCGCCGATCAGGCCGGCGAGGCTCAGTGTGCCCACCGTCAAGGGCCAGCCCCATATGCGCCAAAACGCGCCGCGCGCGGCAGGCCGCTTCATGCGCGCCGGGCCGGACCTGACCGGGCCGATCCGGGCCGGGCCGATCCTGGCCGGGCCGATCCTGGCCGGGCCGATCCTGGCTGGGCCGATCCGGGCCGGGCCGATCCTGGCTGGGCCGATCCTGGCCGGGCCGATCCTGGCGGGGCCGATAATGCCGCGCCGGCGGGCTCGGCGGCGCCGCGCTGCGCCGCCGCTGCCGCCGGCATGGCCGCGTGCGCCTTGCCGCCGCGCTTGCACCACAAATATATCCCACTGCCCAGCACCGCGATGGTGGCGATGTCGAACACGGCCCACAACAGCTGCATCCCCAACCCGCCATAGTCGCCAAAATGCAAGGGCTGTGATACCAACAGCCCCGCCAAATACCACGGCAGGCTGCGGCTGTCGCTCACTGTGCCGGTTTGGGCGTCCACCAGCACCGGCTTATACAGGCGCGCGGTGAGCGCCGCTTGCCCGCGCATAAACACGCCGTAATGATGGTTACTGCTAAACGCCGTACCCGGCCAGGCGATGAACGCGATATCCATCCCCGGCGCCAGGGCTTGGGCCGCGTGTACCGAACGCTGTACCGGCGCCAAGGTGGTAGGCATCGGCAAGTTTTTGTGCGGCGCCACCATCTGCGCTAATTGATCCGACTTCCAGTAGCGCAGCACCAGATCGGCCCAGGTATTGATCATGCCGGTCGCGCCCACCACCAGCGCCCATACCAGCGTCACGATGCCGAGCAAATTGTGCGTATCGAGCCAGCCGAGGCGGGCGCCGCGTTCCCGCCGCACGCTGCCAAATTCGAGTTTGCGCATGAAGGGCGCATACAGCACGGCCCCGGAAGCGATAGCCACCAGCAGCAGCAATCCCATCAAGCCGAGAAACAGCATGCCGGGCAAGTCCGCGAACAAATCGACATGCAGGCGGAACATGTAATACATGAACGTGCCCTCGAACTTCGGTTCGGCCAGCACCAGGGCGCTGCGCGCGTCGACCGCGATCGACTTGAAAGCGGGGTCGAGAATACTGTCGCCCAAGGTCAGATACCAGATCCGGTCTTCGTCGATCTCGCGCGACATGTACTGCATCACCTTGTTTGGATACAGCGCCAGGCCGGCCGCGATCACCCGGTCCAGGTCGGCGCGCGGGGTGTCCGCGGGCAGGTCAGGCGCCCGCACCACATTGCCCAGCCAATCGTCGATTTGATGATGGAAAATCAGCGGCAAACCGGTTAGGCATAGCAGCAACATGAAGACGGTGCAGATCAAGCTGCTCCATTTATGTATCCAGGCCCAGCGGCGGATGGTGGTCGTTCTCATCAATCGGCTCCAGGCGCCAGGACGACGCCGCGCAATTCACAATGATAATGCAAATCAATCTCATTTGCTAGCCAGAAACAAACGTGCTCGGTATAATGCAAATCATTCTCATTATCGATCAGGTTGCTACTTCATGCGCTCATTCCGCTTCAAGCTCACTCCATTCGCCTTGGCCGCCATGCTAGCGCTAAGCAACGCCGCCCTCGCTGGCGCAGCCGGTTTCGATAGCGGTGCCGATAACCGAGCCGATAACGGAGCCGATAACGGAGCCGAAATCCCGGCTGCGGTCGCGGCCCAGGTCGGGGCGCACGACGCCTCCGCTCCAACCATACCCACCGTCACCATCAGCGCTTCGGCCGATGCGTCGGCCGGCGGTCTGCCGGGCGCCTACGCCGGCGGCCAGGTGGCGCGCGGCGGCCGGCTGGGCTTACTGGGCAACGTGAACATGATGGACGCCCCGTTCAACAGCCTCAACTACACCCAGGCATTGATCCAGGACCAGCAAGCCCGTAGCGTGGCCGATGTGCTGCAAAACGATCCCTCGGTACGTATCTCTCGCGGTTTCGGCAACTATCAAGAGCTGTATGTGATCCGTGGCTTTGCCGTCAATTCGGACGATGTCGGCTACAACGGTTTGTATGGCTTGCTTCCGCGCCAATTCGTGGCCACCGAACTGCTCGAGCGGGTGGAAGTGTTCCGTGGCGCGAACACCTTCATCAATGGCGCCGCGCCCGGCGGCGGCGGGGTCGGCGGGGCCATCAACCTGTTGCCTAAACGGGCCAGCAACACACCGCTCACCGAAGTCACGGTCGGCGTGCAAAGCGGCGGCCAGGGCGTGGCCGCGCTCGATATCGGTCGCCGTTTCGGTCCCGACAACAATACTGGTTTGCGCATCAACGCCGTCCGGCGCGATGGCGAGACCGGCGTCGACGCCGAGCAGCGCCGCTTGAGCATGTTTTCGGCCGGCATGGATTACCGGGGCCGTGGCGTGCGCCTGTCGGCCGACATCGGCTACCAGGACCATCAGCTGGGCGCGGCCAGGCCCAGCGTGACGGCGGCCGACGGCGTCGCCATTCCCGCCGCGCCCGATGCCGGCGCCAACTTCGCCCAATCCTGGACCCGCTCGAACGAACGCGACACCTTTGGCACCCTGCGCGGCGAATGGGATCTCGGGCGCGAGGTGGTGGCCTGGGCCGCCCTGGGCGCGCGCCGCGGCGACGAGTCAAACGTGCTGGCCTCGCCCACCGTCAATGGCGCCAACGGCGACGCCACCATGTACCGCTTCGATAACCAGCGCGAAGATACGGTGCGCACCGCTGAAATCGGCCTGCGCGGCAAGCTGCGCACCGGCCCGGTCGGCCACAGCGTGAGCGCCACCGTTTCCGGCTTCCGTTTGGAATCGCGCAATGCCTATGCGCTGAGCGATTTTTTTAAGCCGTTCCAAACCAATATCTACCGCCCCGCCGCCAGCGCCGCGCCGGCCGCCGACTTTTTCGTCGGCGGCATCTTGTCCGCTCCCCTGGTCACGCATAAAAGCATCTTGTCGAGCTACGCCGTGGCCGATACCCTGTCGCTGGCGGACGAGCAAGTCTTGCTGACGCTGGGCGCGCGCCGCCAAACCATCAAGGACTTTAGCTACGACTACAACACCGGCGCCGAAACTTCGCGCTACGACCAGAGCGCCACCACGCCCATGGTGGGTCTGGTCTACAAAGCGAGCAGCAGCTTGTCCCTGTACGCCAACTATATCGAAGGCTTGCAGCAGGGCGCGGTCGCGGCCGGCAATGGCGCGAATGGCCAACCGGTGTCCAACGTGGGCGAAACCTTGGCGCCTTACAAGTCGAAACAAAGGGAGATCGGCGCCAAGTACGACTTGGGCACGCTGGGCGTGAGCGCGGCGTTGTTTACCACCGCGCAACCATCGGCATATGTGCAAAACAATTTGTTCGGCGCGTTTGGCGAGCAGCGCAACCGCGGCCTGGAACTATCCGTGTATGGCATGCCGGTGCGCGGCCTGCGCTTGCTGGGCGGCTTAACCCTGATCGACGCCGAGCAAATCAACACCGCCGGCGGCGTCAACCAAGGCAAGGACGCGATCGGCGCGCCCGATACCCAGTTCAATTTTGGCGCCGAATGGGATGTGCCGGGCGCGCGCGGCTTGAGTCTGAACGCCCGCACCGTCTACACGGCGGCGCAGTATGCCGATAGCGCCAATGCGCAAAGATTGCCGTCCTGGACCCGGCTGGACCTCGGCGCCCGCTATCACGTCACCGTCGCCGGGCGCAACGTGACCTTGCGCGCCCGCATCGACAATGTCGCCGACCGCAACTACTGGGCCTCCGCCGGCGGCTCGGCCAACGCCGGCTATTTGGTGCTGGGTGCGCCACGCACGGTGGCGCTGTCGGCCACGGTCGACTTTTAACGGTCGCTGATCAGCGCATGCGCGCCGCGCGCGCGTGCGCTGATCGGAACCGGACCCCGACACAGTGCGCCGGTTGGGGAGCACGCAAATGAGCGGAGCAAGCAGCACCACACCCAACGCATAAGCGCCCGACTTAGCATCGTGAAAAATTCCTTGGCACTGATTTTCCCGATCCGGTGCGCTCACCCAATTGTGCTCGTGCCACGGTGACGCCGCCGACGCGTGCCGCGCGTGGCGAGGGATATAATAAGTTCTATATTATTTATTTGGCATCCGCCAGGAAGCTCCACCATGGACCTGATCGTTTCCGCCCTCGCCGCTTTCTTCGACACGTCCCCCCCCCAGCCACGCGGCGGGCGCCGCCTACCGCCGCTTACGCAAACTGCTGGAGCAACTGGCCGACAGCGCCGCGCGCTCGGACTTGCTGGACCATGTGGCGCAATTGGCCGCCGATCCCGGCTCCCTGTCGCGCCGCGACAGCCTGGCGCGTGCCTTGCTGATGGCGGGCGCGGCCGGCGACGCCAAACTGGACGAGGCGGCCGCCGCCTTGCTGTCCCTGGCCACCGCGGCCATGCCGGTGACGGCCGCGGCCGAGTTCGCGCTAGCGGCGCGCAAGAATTATGCGATGGTCCCGGTTTGGTTCGCCACCGACCGCCAAGCCACGGGCGAGACGGCACCGGCGCGCCAGTTCGGCACTGCACGCGCCGCCGTCAGCTATGGCCGCTGCGAGATCAGCATCCCGCGCGAGCACCGCATGGGGGAGCTGGAGTCGCGCTCGCTGCTGCGTCTGGAGTTTCGCGACAATCCCGCCAAACATGTGCTGCTGCTCAAAACCGAGCTGCAACAGCGCGAGGCGTTTTTCACCGACCTGGGCCGGCGTTTGCGCGCCTCGCCCCCCGGCCACGCCCTGCTGTTCGTCCATGGCTATAACGTTTCCTTCGAGGACGCGGCGCGCCGCACCGGCCAAATGGCATACGACCTGGGCTTTGACGGCGCGCCCGTGTTTTACAGCTGGCCCTCGCAAGCGTCGCTGTCCGGCTATCTGGAAGACGAAGCCAATATCGAGTGGAGCCAGGCCAATCTGGGCCTGTTTCTGCGCGATTTCCTGCAACGCACCGACGCCACCCACATTTATCTGATCGCGCACAGCATGGGCAACCGCGCCTTGACGCGCGCGCTGGCGCAAGTGCTGGCCGAGCAACCGCAAGCGGCGGCCCGCATCCGTGAAATCATCTTGACCGCGCCCGATATCGACGCCGATGTATTCCGGCGCGACATCGTGCCGGCCCTGGCGGGGGCGGCCAACCCGATCACGCTGTATGCCTCATCGGAAGATATCGCCCTGGCCGCGTCCAAGCGCATCCATGGCTATCCGCGCGCCGGCGACAGCGGCAGCGGCATGGTGGTGATGGACGGCGTGGAAACCATCGACGCCACCGGCGTCGACACCAGCTTCATCAAACATTCCTATTTCGCCAGCCGGCGCTCGACCCTGGGTGATATGTATTATCTTATCAACAACAACACGCGGGCGGCCGACCGTTTCGGCCTCCAATTCCAAGCCGCCGGCCGCTACTGGACGTTCAAGAAATAGCCGCCGGTGCCGCATCGGCGCGGGCGCGCATGTTAAGATGGCGCCCCCAGTCGCACCGACTCCGACGGCCGCCCATGTCCACCACCGCCCGCAGCACCGACACCAGCCCCGCCGCAGCGCTGATCCGCACCACTCGCGCCCGCGTTACCGTGGCGCGTGTGAAAGTGCTCGACTTCCTGCTCGCGCAAGAGCGTTCCCTGACCCATCACGAGATCCAGACCCGGCTCGCGGGCGACGCCGGCATCGATTCGGTCACCCTGTACCGGGTGCTGGAATGGCTGATCGACAACGATCTGGTGCACCGCATCGCCGGCGCCGACCAAGTCTGGCGCTTTAGCGCGGGTGGCGGCCACCGGTCACACCAGCATGCTCACTTTCAATGCACCAAATGCGACACACTGACATGCTTCACCGAAGTGAAATTGCCGCGCGAGTTGACCTTGCCCGAAGGATTTCGCAGCCAACAGATGGACTTCCTGATCAAGGGGCTATGCCCACGCTGTCAATCGTGAAGGCTGCGCTCAGCAATGCCCGGCGGGTCTGGCGTTGCGGCGCAAACCAAACAGGGTGATGCCGTACAACAGCATCATGCCGGCCATCATCAGCCCGCCCAGCACGCCATACCAGTGCTCGGGCAAGCTCAAACCGGGCAACAATTTGCCGGCGATCAAATACAGTGCCACCGCTACACACAAGCCAACGATGGGCCAGCCCATCCGACGCCGAAACGCGATCAGTGCGTCTTGGCGGCCGCTGCGCAGCACCCGCGCGCCGACCCAGCCGTCCAGCGTATCGGTCATCGCCATGCCGCAAGTAAATGTCAATCCGATCAGCATGGCGCCACCCATTCCGCCCAGTGCGCTGGCCGCGTAACCCCAGGCCGCGGCCTGCACCGCGGTATCGAATACCAGCGCGAACACCATGCCCACCATCAGCGCCGGCAGCGGCCCCTGGGCCCGCCTCAACACGGGCGGCAACCACCCGCCGCGCAAACCGGTCAGCCGATACGCGTCGCCGCGGCGCAACGCGCGCGCATTCAAGCCGGCCAGCAGCAGTAAGAAAATGGCCGGCAGCCACTCCAGCCAGTCGAACAGCACCGCCGACGGGCGCCAGCGCGCCGAAGCGAGCGCGGTGGCGGCGATAATCAACATCACCACCAGGCCGTGGCCCAGCGCAAACAGGCCGCCCATCCAGGGCGCCCAGCGGGGCCGGGCCTGGCTGGCGCGCATGGTCAAGCCGTCGATGGCGGCCAGATGATCGGGATCGAGACCGTGGCGCATGCCTAACATCAAGATCACCACCAGGCCGGGCGCGGCGCCGTCAAGCGCGGTCATCGACTGCCCGCCCGGTTAAACATCGCTAATAAATGTGACACAAAAACTCTCCCGATACAGGTCAGATATGGATTACGCAAACGCAACTCACTTGCGTTTGCTCATTGTAATGCAAGTCATTTGCATGCGAGCATAAAATTGGGCGCTTGTGCCGCGCCCGCGCGGTGCGACGGTCGCTGGCAGACCTGCGCCGGCATGCCAACCGCTTGGCGCGCGCGCCGGCGCGGCCGACATCGATACGAATTGACATACTGCAATGCCGCGCGGCGCCAGCCGATTTGCAGCAACGGCGGGCGCGGAACGCGGTATGATGCGCTGTACCGTCCACAGCAGAAAAGTGGCGGCTGACGCCGTTTTGTTCAACTTGTCACGGGGTGGGCGATGCCCGAATCAAACACAGGCAATAGTATCGAACCGATTTTCAATGTGGACGGCTTGTTCAAATACATGGGCAGCGATGAAAAAGGCCGCGCCATCATCGGAAAAATCGTGCATGACGCGCTGGTCGGAGGACGCGAGCCGGTTCAGCAAGCCTGCGCCGCCGTGCGCAGCGGCCAGTACGGCGAAGCGGCGCGCGTGCTGCACGGCTTGCGTGGCACGGTGGGCAACCTGGGCGCCAAGCGTTTCGTGTCGGCCGCCCTGGCGCTCGAATTGGCGATGGCGGAACAGCGACAACATGATGTGCCCATCTTGCTGCCGGCCATAGAACGGGAGTTTGACTTGGTTATGCAATCTGGAAATAGCTGGTTGAAACTGTACGGTTTGCCGCCGGTCTGATCCGCTTTGCATGGTCATCACAGGGTCATCCTACCGCGCTACCATGGCCAACTTCTATCAAACAAGGATGGGCATGAAATCGAATCTGGCGATGCTCGCGGCCTTGGCCGCGGCGGGCGTGTGTGGCTGTAGCGGCAGCTCGGCCACCAAACCGGCGATTCCGGAGGGCACCACGGTGAGCTTGGCGCTGTTGGAAACCACCGACCTCCATTCCAACGTACTAAGCTATAACTACTACGGCTTGGCGCCGGACACCAGCGTCGGCCTGGAACGGACGGCGACCCTGATCCAGGCGGCGCGCGCGGAAAACCCCAACCACGTGTTGCTCGACAATGGAGACGTGATCCAGGGCACCCTGCTGGCCGATTTGCAAGCGGTGGCGGCGCCGGTTCCGTGCGGCGCCACGCTGGCCGTGCATAAAGCGATGAACGCGCTCAAGTATGATGGCGGCGGCATGGGCAACCATGAATTCAATTACGGTTTGCCTTACCTGAGCCAAATCACCAATACCGATTTCGGCATCCCCGGCGTCAGTAGGCCGGCCGGTAACTGCGGCGCGCCCGCCTTTCCCCTGGTATTGACCAATGTCAGCGGGGTGGCCAGTCAAAGGCCGATCTTCCAGCCATATGCGGTGTTGCCGCGCGAATTTTCCGCCTTGGCGCCCGATGGCAGCAAATTAAATGTACCCATCAAGATCGGCATCATGAGTTTTGTGCCGCCGCAAATCCTGGAGTGGGATCAACGCAATTTGCAGGGTAAGGTCGCCGTCGGCGGCGTGCGCGAAGCGGCCCTGCACTACCTGCCCGAATTGCGTGCCAAAGGCGCCGATCTGGTGGTGGCCCTGTCGCATGGCGGGCTCGATACGGGCGACTACAGTCCGAAAATGGAAAACGGCAGTTACCATTTGACGGGCACCGGCATCGACGCTTTGCTGATCGGCCACGCCCATTTGATTTTCCCGAAGGGCAAAGAAATCGGCGCGGCCGCGCTCGATGCCTCGTTCGCCGCCCTGCCCGCCAGTGCCAAGGTCGATGCCCTCAATGGTTTCGTGAATGGCGTGCCGACCGTGATGGCGCAAAGCTGGGGCCGCAGACTGGGCATCATCAAGCTGACCCTGGCGTATCAAGGCGGCAAGTGGGTGGTGCAAGCCGGTCAAACCACGGTCGAGTCGCGCGGCTTCAAATATACCGATGGCAAAACGGTGGTCGGCGCCGACCCCGCCATCGCGGCCTTGGTCGCCGACGAGCATGCCGCCACGGTGGCGTATGCCAAGCAGCCGCTGGGCGTGGCGACCGAGTTCCCCATGTCGGCCTACTTCGCGCTGGCGGGCGATGTCAGCGCCATCGAGCTGGTCAATCAAGCGCAACTTGAATATGTGAAACAGGCGATTGCCACCAGCACTGACCCCACCTTGGCCAGCTATCGCGCCATTCCCGTCATTTCGTGCAGTGCGCCATTCAAGGCGGGCCGCAACGGCCCGACCGACTTCACCGATGTCGCGGCCGGCGCCAGCGCCGCCGCGCCGCTCGGATTGCAAGTGCGCAATCCCGGTGATCTCTATTTGTACAGCAATAACAATCTGCAAGCGGTGAAAATCAAGGGCGCTCACTTGCGGGCCTGGCTGGAAACGTCCGCCAAACAATTCGCCCGGATCGACCCGGCCTCCACCGCCGAGCAAGATCTGGTGCCATCGTACGGCACGATCTATAACTTTGACGTTTTTTATGCCGAAAACAATGATCTGCAATACAGGATAGACGTGACCCAGGCGGCCGGTTCCCGCATCGCCGCGCTCACCTACCGCGGCAAGGCGGTGGCCGATGACGACGATTTTATTGTCGCCACCAATGACTACCGCGCCGGCGGCGGCGGCAACGTGCCCGGCATCGATGGCAGCAAAACCATCCTCAAGTCGCCCGACGCCAACCAAACCGTGGTGAGCAATTACCTGCAAGCCCTGGGTCGTGGCGCCGGCAAAGTGACGCTGGCCGATCATGGCGCGGCGCGCAGCTGGAGTTTCGTCAGGGTGGCCACGGCCGGCCCCGTGATTTTGCGTTCGGCGCCGGGGCGCCTGGCGCTGGCGCAAGCGGCCGGCATCGCCAATGTGGTTGCCGAAGGCGGTCTGGACGCGAGCGGTTTCGCCAAGTACGCCATCGATTTAAGCAAATAATGGTCTCGGCGACGTGAGCAGCCCTCAAACGACCTTGGCCGTCACGCCGCATCGGCTGCCGACCCGGTGGGCCAGCGTGCTCGGCTTGCTGTGGCTGGCCGCGTGTGCGCCGGCCGCCGCGCCGGCGCCGGGCGCGGCTCAAATCGAAGCGAGCGCGATGCGGGCCGCCCAGCAAAAAGACCGGGCCGCCGAGCAGCAATTGCAAGGCTGGGCCGCCGCGCAATTGCCGGTGGCCCAACGCGAGCTGGGGCTGCTGTATAGCAAGCGCCCCGGCCATCAGGTCCAGGCCATGGCCTGGTGCGAGCGCGCGGCGCGCGCCGGCGATACCGAGGCCGCCTTTCAATTGGCCGAGCTATACCGGCGCGACCAGCCGGGGCAAGCATCGCGACCGGCGCTGGCCTGGCCCTGGTATCGGCAAGCCGCGCTCCAGCACCATGCCCGCTCGGCATTGATGCTCGCTTTAATGGCCAGAAATGGCGAGGGCCGCACGCCCGACGACAGCGAGGCGGCAGGCTGGCTGCTGCTGGCAAGCGAGCTAGGCCATCCACATGCCATGTTTTTGCTGGCAAACGTGTACCGCGATGGCCAGGGCGTGCCGGCCGACGCGGGCCTGGCCCGCCACTGGCTGGAACAGGCGGCCGAGCACGAATACCCACCGGCGATGCAGGAATGGGCGATGACCATGCAGGCCGGCGATGCCTTGACGGTGAAAGATCCATTGCGCGCCAGCCATCTGCTGAAGGAGGCGAGCGAGCACCGGCACAATAACTGGAACCGATTTTAAGGCTCGCCGCACTGGCCAACCGTTTTCCGCCAACGCCGATGCGATGGCGGCCGATGCATGAGGAGAGACACGATGCAGCACAGTGATGCCATCAAGGTGCACGTCATGCACGCCGACCAGGTGGTGAGCGCCGGTGTGGTGGCGATTTTGACACCCCTGCCCCGCTTGGCGGTCAGCAGCGCCCACGGCGGGCCGGAAGCGCGCGCCGGGGCCGACGTGCTCGTTTGCGACTATCGGGCCGGCATCGCCGCCGCCCGCCAATCGGCCCACAACGGCGCCGGCCGGCGCGGCCGCATCGTGATTTTGTCACAGTACGATAAAGAATCGCAATTGCGGTGCGCCCTGGCCAGCGGGGTCGATGGCTACCTGTTGCAAGCTTGCGCGCCGGGCGAGCTGATCGAAGCGGTGCGGGCTTTGGGTGCCGGTCAACGCTATCTGAGCGAGGCCGTCGCGCGCACCCTGGCCGCAGGCCAGGGGCGCGACCAACTGACCGCGCGCGAAACCGACGTCTTGCACCTGCTGGCCAAGGGTTGCTGCAATAAATTGATCGCGCGCGAGTTGGGCATAGGCTCGGGCACCGTCAAAACCCATGTCCAGGCGGTGATGAGCAAGCTTGGCGCGCACGCGCGCACCCATGCGGTGGCGCTGGCCACCCAGCGCGGCTTGATCGGTGCGCTGCCCGCCCAGGGCGCCATGCCCGAGCGCGAGCGCGCAGCGTAGAGGCCGCTACCGGCGCGCTGAGCCGCCCGCTTTCGCGTCGGCCGTTTCAAGCGCCGTGGCGGCCCGGCCGCGCTCCATGGCCAAGCTAACGATATCGTTATACATCACATCAGGCTGGAGAAAGGCGGTCGAATAAATCTCCCGCACCCGCCCTTTGTCATCGAGCAAAAACACTTTCAGCATATGGTGAATCAGGCGGCTGGGCCGGCCGGCCGCGTCCAATTGCACTTGCACGTCTTGGCCGAGGTCATCGGCGATCGGTTTCAGTTGCGCCACCGACGATGTGGTTAAAAAATGCCAGCGCGGCAGGCTGCCCGCTTGGGCGAGCGGCCCGGCATACAGCCGCATGGCCGACGGTGTATCGTGCAAGGGGTCGAACGAGAGGCTGATGAAACGCACCTGGCGCGCCAGATTGGGTGCCGCCAGCAAGCGGGTGCGCAACTGCTGCAAGGTGGCCCATGCCAAAGGGCAGCCGATCGGATCGCTGCAATACGTGTACATGAAGCTGAGCAGCGTCACCTTGCCGCGGGTGAGCTGTTCCAGCCGATAGGGCCGGCCATCGCTGCCGAGCACCCCGCCCTGCGGCCCCGGCTGGATAGCATACAAGGTATAGCTTCCCGGCGCCGGCGCCGTAAATTGCTGGCTGGGCGCCGTCGCCCGCCATTCCGGCTCGGCCGCCATCGCCGGCAAGGCCAGGGCCGCGCCGAGCGCGCCCAGCAGCCACTGTGCCACGCTAAGGCTGGGCAAGGGCCAACTCCGGCGCCGCGCTCGACTTGGCGGTGAATTTCATGTGATGGGGGCGGCCCAGTTTTTCCTTGTAAAAATCGATTTTCCACTGTTCCTGCAATTGCTTGCCATCCCAGTGATACAGTTTCATGAATTGGTCGTCATTGTCCAGATCCCAGGCGCTTAGCAAACTGGTGGTGATGTAAATCCGCTTGCCGTCCCAGCTTTGGCTCACCATGTTGACGTGCTTGCCAGTCACTTTCTCGTAAATTTGCACCGGCGCGCGCGGGTTGCTCAGGTCAAACAGACGGGTCTTGCCGTCCATGAAGGTATTGACCCATAAACGCTTCGCATCGGCGCTAATCGAGATATCGACCGGCAACGGGGTCTTGGCCGGGTCGCCGATGGTGGCCACTTCGCCCGCTTGCCAGGCACCGCGCTTGTCTTGACGCACCAGCCACAGCTTGGAACCGAGGGCGGTGGCCGTGATGGCCCAATTGTCGCCCGGCTTGAGCGACCAGCGAATTTCCAACGGCGCGCCCGGCGTATTGAAAATTTTCTTGGGCTGCATGGCTTTCAAATCCCACAACACCATGGTGTTGCCGAAGCGTTTCATCGCTTCCGGATCGGTGGTCAGTGACGTGAGCTCGCTCATATAATTTTTCTTGCCGGTGAAGCTGGACGTGAGCAACACGTTTTTTTGCGGATTGACCGCCAAGTCGTAACCATAGCCATCGCCCAGCCCCCCGGCCATTTTCCCGGCTGGCATGTCATGGCGCGAAATCAAATCGCCGCGGTTGTTGTACACGGCCAAACCGGTGGCGCCGCCCTGATCCTTGTTATTGGACAGGAAGCCGACCAGCATCCGGCCCGGCAGCGCATAGAAGGTGTGCGGGCCGACCAGCCCGGTGGCCTGGGCCACGTCATTGAGGGTTTTTACCAGGCGCGGCTTGGCGGGATCGGTGCCAACGTCGAAAATGAAGATGCGGCTATCGTCCAGGCGCCCGGCCCACAGGTATTTGCGGTCGTCCGTGAAACCGACGTGATGCGCCTCGCCGCGGCCTTCGACCGAAACGCTGCCGATCACCTTGCCGAACTGGGGCGAGGCGGGATTGACATCCACCGTCACCAGCTTGTCGGCACCGTCGCCCATGCCGGCCACGCCCACGGTCCAGACATGCACATAATCTTCCTGGCCCTTGATGAGACTGGCCATATAAGGCGAATTGCAGGTTTCGTCGGCCCACGCCGCGCCGGTGGGCGCCAGCCACAGGCCGCAGGCCAGCGTGATCAGTGCCGCCGCTTGGCGGCGCCGCAACCATGGCCGCGCCGGCCGTTTTCCTTGCATTCGATTCATTCGCACTCCCGATTGGCTGCCTTTGGATTGGCCGCGATGCACAACGCCGAACCGCCCCGCCCTGGCCGCCAATCGGCGTTCAGACGCGTCGCGATCCGCACTCAAGCCACGCTAGCGCCATACGCCGTGTGGGGCTTGATATAGATCAATCGTACCGACGAACGACAGGGAAGCCGCCGCCACGCTTGTCGTGTTGTAATTATTGCATGATGGAACGGGCCGCGCCAGCCCTTTCTGAGCGGCGAACCCAGGTGCGATTAAGGCCGCGGCAAGCCTGGTTCGGCTGGCGCGATTGATCGGCATCATGCCTGCGCCGACAGTGCGCGCCCTATACTGAGAGTGGAAGCCGGGGCATCCGGCGGGCACAAACGGCGGGGCCGCATGGCGGGCGATCGCCACTGATCGGAGATAAACGTGAGCGCACATCGAGACGACATGCAGCCCGGCGAAGTCGAGCGCCAAGACCAATTTCTGACCCGGCTGGTGGCCTTCACCCAGGAACACCGCGTGGGACACTGGTCGGGCACGTTCGCCCAATTCATGGAACATATCCTGCCCGCGTCGGCCTGCCAGGTGGCGCGCAGCTCGCATCAATACATGTGGGACATGATCCGTTGGACCGGCTACGACGACGAAGACGGCCATTTTCGCTGCCGCCTGTTCGCCGACGACCTGTTCGGCATCGACGACGCGATCGACCGCGTGGCCGCCTACTTCAAGGCCGCCGCGGCCGGCTCGGAGGTCGGGCGCCGCCTGCTGTTGCTGCTCGGTCCCCCGTCCGGGGGCAAGTCGACCATGGTCATCCTGCTCAAGCGCGGCCTGGAGGAATACAGCTACACCAAGGACGGCGCCCTGTACGGCATCGCCGGTTGTCCCGTGCACGAGTCGCCCCTGCATCTGGTGCCGCACACCATGCGCGCCGGTTTTCGCGATACCTATGGCGTCGATATCGTGGGCGAAGTATGCCCGCATTGCCGCGCCCGGCTAGAAGAGCAATACAGCGGCGACTTCCTGCGCATGCCGGTCGAGCGCATCTACATTTCCGAGGCGGGCCGCAGCGGCATCGGCACCTATGCGCCGCACGATCCCACCACCGCCGACCTGGCCGATCTGGTGGGCTCGGTCGACCTGTCCAAGGTGGCCGAATTCGGCGACGAGGGCGACCCGCGCGCCTGGTCCTGGTCGGGCGCCGTGTACGCGGCCAGCCGCGGCATGCTGGAAATGATCGAAATTCTTAAGGTCAAGCGCGAATTCCTGTATTTGCTGCTCACGCTCACGCAAGAGAAAAACGTCAAGGTGTCGCGCTTTCCCCTGATTTATCTCGACGAGACCATTTTGGCCCACACCAACTTGGCGGAATTCCGCCGTTTCTTGCAAGAAAGCGAAAACGAAGCCTTGCTCGACCGCATGGTGATCGTCCAGGTGCCTTACACATTGAACTATAAGGAGGAAGCGCGGATCTATCACAAGTTGATCCTGTCGGCGGCGCCCGCGTTTCGCGACGTGCACCTGGATCCGCATGTGCTGCACGCGGCGGCGGTGTTCGCCATCCTCAGCCGCATGCAGGAAGGCGAGGAAAAAGAAAGCGAACTGGTGAAAAAAGTGCGGGTGCATGCGGACGAAGAGGTCGATGGCGTCAACCGTTCCGAGGCCAAGCGCCTCAAGGACAAGGAAAAGGCGCCCGACGAGGGACTGGCCGGGGTGTCGCCCCGCTTCGTCATCAATGCCTTGTCGAACGCCATCATCGCCTCGAACCGCCGCAGCTTGAGCACCATGGACGTCTTGCTGGCCTTAAAAGACGGGATTGAAAGCGATGCCCGCATCGAACCGAAGAAAAAGCGCAAGTGGGTCGATTACCTGGTGTTGACCCGCAAAGACTTTTACAACCGTTGGGTCAAGGAAGACGTGCATAAGGCCTTGTTCGTCTCGTTCGAACAGGAAGCCCAGGATTTGCTCAACAAATACCTCGACGAGGTGGAAGCCATGCTCGACAACCGCCAGATCAAGGACCCCATCACCAACGAGGAGCGGCGCCCCGACGAACGCTTCTTGCGCGCCGTGGAGGAAAAAATCCACATTTCCGACTCGGGCAAACAGTCGTTCCGGCAAGAAGTGGTGCGCAAAGCCATGGGCGCCTATAAACGGGGCGAAAAATTCGGTCTGGGCAGCCATATCCAACTGCACGACGCGGTGCAGCAATATTTATTCGAACAGCGGCGCGACGTGTTGCGTCTGGTGAGCTCGGCCAAGCGGCCGGACGACGATGTGCGCGCCAAGATCTCGGCGGTGGAACAGCGCTTGGTGGACGAATACGGCTATGACAGCCATAGCGCGCGCGAAGCGCTCAATTATGTGACCACCTTGTTGGCACAGGAGTAATTTCAACGGAAGGGGTACATAGTGAGCCAAGCAGGCCAAAGCAGGCAGAGTACATGGTACGACTTGTTTTCCCGCGGCGCCCGCGACTGGCTGCGCCATAACGAAAAGGTGCGCGAGGCGGTGCAACAGCACCTGCCCGAGCTGATCGCCGGCCCCGATCTCATTTCCGGGCCCCAGGAACGCACCGTGCACGTGCCGGTGCGCATGCTCGAACACGCGCGCTTCCGGCTGGCCGACACCCGCATCAGCAGCGGCGCCGGCCAGGGCGAAGGCCAGCCGGGCGACGTGCTGCGCCCGTCCCGGCCCGAGGTCGGCGCCGGCGAGGGCGGCAACGAAGGCGGCGGCAATCAGGATGGCGAAGTCAAGCTGCTGCTCGAGTTTTCCATCGATGACATCATGGACTGGCTGTGGGAAGAGTTGAAACTGCCCTTGCTCAAGCCGAAGCGTCATACTTACATAGAAGAACATGAATTGGTGCGCGAAGGCTGGGACCGCCATGGCGCGCGTTCGCGGCTGGACCGGCGCCGCACCGTCAAGGAAGCGATCAAGCGCCGCGCCATCCAGGCCAATCCGGTGGCATTCACCAATGAAGACTTACGCTTCCGCCAATTGGTGATGCGGCGCAAACCGACCAGTAACGCGGTCGTGTTTTTCGTGGTGGATGTGTCGGCCAGCATGACGCAGGCCGAGCGCAAACTGGCCAAGGCGTTTTTCTTTTTTGCATTGCAAGGCATACGGCGCAAGTATGGCAAAGTGGAAACCCGTTTCGTGGCCCACACCACCCGCGCCTGGGAGTTTCCTGAAAATGAATTCTTTCTCGTCACCGGTATCGGCGGCACCATCGCCTCGAGCGCGTTCCGGCTCACGCTCGAGCTGATGCGCGAACATTACGACCCGGGCCTCTACAACAGTTATATGTTTTACGCCTCCGATGGCGAAAATTTCACCGAGGACCGGGGCGCGGCCAACCATGCCTTGATGGAATTGGCCGGGCTGCTCAACTACATCGGTTACCTGGAAACCGTGCCAGGCATGCCGCGCTCGCTGGACACGGAAATGCGCCGCCTGTGCAGCGAACTGGAGCGCCGCGGCATGCCCATTTCCAGCAGCGTGCTGGCCAATACCGACGACGTCTGGCGCGCCATCCGCAAGTTTTTCGTCAACCAGACCCAGTCCGAGGAGAGCGTATCATGAAGGTCAGCGATCAGCAGGCCGGGCAACTGGCCGACTATACGGCCCGCATCGAAGCGCTGGCCACCGAGCTCGGTCTCGATTATTACCCGGTCGACTTCGAGCTGGTGCCGAATCATTTCATGACCGAAATCGCCGTCTACGGCTTGCCGGTGCGGATGCGCCACTGGTCGTTCGGGGTGCGCTATATTCACCAGCTGGTGCGCCAAAAAATGGGCAATTCGCGCATTTTCGAAGTGATGTTTCCCGGCGATCCTTGCCACGCCTACATGGTGGACAGTAATTCGCTGGCGGAAAATACCCTGGTCACGGCCCATGTGCTGGGCCATGCCGATTTTGCCAAGAACAATCAGCTGTTTACCCGCTTTGCCAGTATGGCCGGTAGCCACATTCTGGAGCAGAGCGCGGCGCGCGCGCACCGCATCGAAGCGGCCCTGACGCGTCACGGCCAGGAAAAAGTGGAAGCGGTGCTCGACGCGGCGCTGGCACTGGAACCCCATGTCGATGTCAACACCATCTTGTACCGCCCGCCTTACCCGGCGCCGGCGCCCCGGCCAGCGGCGGCGCCGATGGTCGGCGCTTTTCAGCAGCGTTACCATGCCTTGCCGGGAGAAAAAGCGGCGCCGTCCCCGCCACCGCCGGCCCGCGTGGAATTGCCGCCCCAACCCGAGTACGACTTGCTGTGGTTTATCGCCCATTACGCGCCCGAGCTCGACGACTGGGAGCGCGACATCTTTCTGGCCGTGCGCGAAGAAGCGTTTTATTTTTACCCGGTGTTTGCCTGCCAGATCATGAACGAAGGCTGGGCCTCCTATTGGCATGCGCGCCTGCTGCGCGAAGCCGACTTTTTGCCCGGCGATGTGTACGTGTCGGCCGTCAAATCCCATTCCGATGTGGTGCGGCCCTTCGCCGGCCAAAGCCAGCTGGCGCTGTCCGTCAACCCCTACCACCTGGGTTTTTCGCTTTGGGAGCACCTGATCGATACCAAGGGTATTGCGGCGGCGCGCCAGATTTGCCGCGAGGAAGACGATTTCGGCTTCATTCGCAATTATCTGGACCAGGACATGGCGGACCGGCTCGACCTGTTTGTCTACGAAAGCCGCAAGGATGGCGAAACGCGCATCGTCAATCGCGACATCCACGCCATCCGCGAAGCCATTTTGGCGCCCAAGTACAATTACGGCGCGCCCTGCATCGCGGCCACCCAGCTCAACAACGACGCCAGCCTGGTGCTGCGGCATGACCACCAGCGCGATGGCCGCGGTCTTGAATTGAGCCAGGCCGAGCGCGTGATGGACTATGTGGGCCGCATCTGGCGCCGTCCCGTCACCTTGCACACGGTGGACTTCCGCGGCTTGGCGCGCACCCTCACGCACAAGGGCAAGGCCGATATGTTTCCCTGAACGGCGCCAACCTGGCTCTGCGCGACCCCTGCGCGGCCCTGGGCCCGCCCGCTCGGCTCAAGCGGCCGGCGGCAAATGCGCCGTGTACCAGCCGATGGCCTGTTGCAAACCCCGCTCGATATCGTGGCTGGGCACGAAACCGAGCAATTTGACCACTTTCGCGATATCGGCTTGCGAGTGGCGCACGTCGCCTGGACGGAACGGCCCGTAATGGGGCCGGTAGTGCAGCAAATGGGGGCAGGACGGCAACAGCAAGCCCCGGATCGACTCGAACAATTGGTTCAAGCTGGTGCGCGCGTTGATGGCCACATTGTAGACCTGGTTGACCGCTTCCTCGCGCTCCGTGAGCGCCGCCAGGATATTGGCTTGCACCACATTATCGATGAAGCAAAAGTCGCGGCTGGTCTCGCCGTCGCCATGAATAGTGACGCGCTGGCCCGCCAGCATGGCGGCGATCCATTGCGGTATCACGGCGGCGTAGGCGCCGTTCGGATCTTGGCGCGGGCCGAACACGTTGAAATAACGCAAACCAATGGCTTGCGTGCCGTAGCAGCGGGCGAACACATCGGCATACAGTTCGTTGGCGTACTTGGTGAGCGCATAGGGCGACAATTGCTTGCCGATACAATCTTCCACTTTCGGCAAACCCGCGTGGTCGCCATAGGTGGCGCTGGAGGCGGCGTAAATGACACGCCGCACCCCGTTTTGACGCGCGGCCAGCAGCATGTTCAAAAAACCGCTGATATTGATCTCATGGCTGAGTAGCGGCTCTTCGATCGAACGGGCTACCGAGCCCAGCGCCGCATGATGGAGCACCAAGTCCACCCCGTCCGTGGCTTGGCGGCACGTATGCAGATCGCGGATATCGCCTTCGATCAGGGTGAAGTTTTCCCAGGCGGCCGGTCCCACGGCCGCCGCCACTTGCTCCAGATTATGGCGGAAACCCGTCATGAAATTATCCAGGCCCGTCACACGCTGGCCCAGCATGAGCAAAGTTTCCAGGAGATTCGATCCGATGAAGCCGGCCACACCCGTCACGAGCCAGTGATAGCGCTGCTGCGCCAGATGGGCGCGCGCGCTTTGGTAGGCGGTGGCCCCGGCGGGCGCGACGGACGAAGGACGGCGGTTCTCTGGCGCATTCATCACAGTCTCCACACATGTAAGCCGCTCTCGCGCAGCTGTTGCTGGTCGAAAAAGGCTTTAACGTCGATGAAGCACCCGGCCGGATCCACTTTGTCCTGGAAATCGCTCAGCGGCCTGGCCGTCAATTGGCGGTGCGACACGGCGCTGATGATCGCCTCGGCGCGCGGCAACTGCTCCCAGCTGCACAGGCGTATGCCGTACTCGGCCCAGGCGTCGGCGGCGTCGGCCACCGGATCGTGCACATGGACTTGCAAACCATACGATTGCAGCTCGTGAATCATGTCCACCACTTTGGAATTGCGCAGATCGGGGCAGTTTTCCTTGAACGTCAAGCCCATCACATTGACGCAGCAACCCTTCAACTTAAATCCGGCGCGCACCATTTCCTTCACGGTTTTTTCAGCGACGAATTTGGCCATGCCGTCGTTAATGCGGCGCCCGGCCAAAATCACGTGCGGGTGGTATCCCAGCATCTCGGCCTTGTGGGTCAGATAATAGGGATCGACGCCGATACAATGGCCGCCCACCAGACCGGGTCGAAACGGCAAGAAATTCCATTTGGTGCCGGCCGCTTGCAACACTTCCATGGTGTCGATGCCAAGCCGGTCGAAAATGATGGCCAGCTCGTTCATGAGCGCGATGTTCAAATCGCGCTGGGTGTTTTCAATCACCTTGGCGGCCTCGGCCACCTTGATGCTGGAGGCCCGGTGCACGCCGGCCTGTACAATGTTTTCATACAATTGCGCCACCTTTTCCAAGGTCTCGGCATCGTCGCCCGACACCACCTTGCGGATGCTGGTCAAGGTGTGTTCCTTGTCGCCCGGGTTGATGCGCTCCGGGGAAAAGCCGACATGAAAATCGGTTTGCCAGCGCATGCCGGAGTGTTTTTCCAGCAGGGGGATGCACACTTCCTCGGTGGCGCCCGGATACACGGTCGATTCGAACACCACAATGGCGCCCCGCTTCATATGCCGTCCCACCGCTTCGCTGGCGCCGATCAAGGCCGTGAAATCGGGGTTATGGGCGCTGTCGACCGGCGTTGGCACGGCCACCACGATAAAATCGGCCAAGGCCAGCTCGGCCGGATCGGTGCCGACGCTGAGCCATTTGGCTCCCGCCATTTGCTCCACGCTCAACTCGCCGGTGGGATCGATTCCGCGCCGGTAATGTTCGATCTTGCGCGCCGATAAATCGACGCCGATGGTGCGCTGGCGGCTGCCAAACAACACCGCCAGCGGCAACCCCACATACCCCAATCCCATCACAGCGACAACGTCCATAGCACCCATCCGTAGCGGAGAATTGTGCACCGAAGGCCCCGGGCGTACCCGGCGCGGCGTCACGCGGCGCAGCGGCAGCGCCCGTTTGAGGCGATTCTACGAGGCGGTCGAAAGCCATTGTTGAGAATGGACAAAAGCCGGCGGATTGCTGTCGGATACGTGCCGCATCGTCATTTTCGTTGAGCACAATCAACAGCTGGCACGCCCATTCTCCCTACGCTAGCGGGTACCGCAAGGGCGGCTCGACGGGAGAAAACATGAAGCACGGGATCGAACATGGCAGCAGCGGCACGGCGGGCACACCGGCGCGCCGCCAAACGGCGCGCGCGGCGCTACGCACACTATTGCCCTTGAGCGCGCTACTGGTGGGCTTGGCCGGCTGCGCCGGCGCGCCCGATCCGGCCAGCTTGCTCAGCGATGCCGAACACTACCGGCAAAAAGGCCAGTTCAAAGCCGCCATCATCCAGCTTAAAAACGTCTTACAAACCCAGCCCGAACACATTCAGGCGCGCACCAAACTGGGCGAGTTATATATCGAGGCCGGCGATTTGCCATCGGCTGAAAAGGAATTGCGGCGCGCCTTGGCGTTGGGCGCGGCGCCGGCGCGGATTCTGCCAGCCCTGGGCCGGGCCATGTTGATGCAGGGCCAGGCCGACAAGGTCTTGGCCGAGATCCGGCTCGACCGCGCCAGCCCGGAACAAATGGACGTGGTGGCCGTGCGCGCCGAGGCTTTTCTGGCCCTGGGCGACACCGCGCAAGCGAAACAATTGTTCGAACTGATCGCGCGCAAGCAGCCCGCTTTCATTCCCGCCCTGCTGGGCCTGGCGCGCCTGGCCGCGCTCGAACAGCAACCCGCGCGCGCCGCCGCGTTGGCCGAGCAAGCCTTGGCGCTGCGCCCCGACGATATCGACAGCCTGCGCTTGAAGGGTGACCTGTTGCGCCTGCAAGGCGACACCGACGCGGCCCGCCTGGTTTACCTGGCCATCTTGACATTGCGGCCCGACCATGTGCATGCCCATATCGACTTGGCCAATCTGTATCTACAGGCCGGCAAATTCGAGGACGCGCGGGCCGCCATCGCCGCCGCCCGGCGCAACGCGCCCAACAATTTACTGGTGGTGCATGCGCAAGCCATGCTCGACTTCCGCGAGGCGAAATACAAATCGTCCCTGGAATCGTTGCAGCAAATCTTGCGCGTGGCGCCCGAGCACATGCCCAGTTTGCTGCTGCTGGGCGCCGTGCAACTGGCGCTCGGTTCGCCGCAATTGGCCGAACAAGCCTTGCAGCATTTCTTGAAAGCGCATCCGCGCCATCCCTACGCCAGCAAGCTGTTGGCATCGATTGCCCTCAACGCCAACCAGCCGGAAGCGGCCCAAGCCTTGCTCGCGCCGCTGCTCGAAGGCGAGGTGGGCGACGTCGAGCTGCTGTCGTTGGCGGGCGAGACGGCAATGCGCGCGCGCCGTTTCACCGAAGCGGCCCGTTATTTCGAGCGCGCCACCGTGCTCGCGCCCAAGCAGGCGTCGCTGCGCACCGCGCTTGGCGTGAGCCGTCTGGGCAGCGGCGACCACCCGGGCGCGATAACCGAACTGGAGCAGGCCACCGTGCTCGATGGGCACGCCACCCGTCCCACCATCATGCTGGTGATGACGCATCTGCGCGACAAGCAAGACGACAAGGCCATGGCGGCGGCCATGGCGCTGGAGCGGCAACAACCTGACAATCCGCTGGTACACAATCTGAAAGGCGGCGTATATCTATCCAAACAAGACCCCAAGGCGGCGCGCGCCAGTTTCGAACGGGCGCTGGCTTTGGCGCCCACCTATGTCGCCGCCCTCGACAACTTGGCCCAGCTCGATCAAGCCGAGCGCCAGCCCGAGCGGGCGCGCCTGCGGTACCAATCGGCGCTGGAAAAAGACCAAAGCAACCCGCAGCTGATGGCGGCGCTGGCCAAATTGGCCATGCAGCAAGGTAAGATCGCAGACGCCACGGCCTGGCTGGAAAAAGCCAGCCGCGACAATCCCCAGGCGCTGGGACCGGCGGTCTTGCTCAGCAACTTTTATTTGCAACAAGGGCAAGCGCCGAAAGCGTTGGCCCTGACGCAGCAGCTACTGACCAGCCACCCGGAACGGACCGACTTGCTGGCCCTGCTCGCCGAGCAGCAAAGCGCCACCGGCAATGGCGCCGGCGCGCGCGACACCCTGCAAAAATTAGCGCAAGTGCAACCAGCCTCGGCGGAACTACAAATGCGCATCGCCAATACCTGCATCGTGATCGACGATCAAAGCTGCGCCCTGCAAGCGGCCAAAAAAGCCATCCATTTGCAGCCAGCCATGCTGGCGGCCAAAGTGATGGCGGCCGGCGTATATATCAAGCAAGGCAAGTTGACCGAAGCGCTGACCATGGCCCGCGCGGTACAACAAGCCCATCCCACGCTGGCCGCCGGGTTCAAGCTCGAAGGCGATGTGCGCATGGCGGAAAGCCAGCCAAAAGCCGCCTTGGCGCCATATCAAAAAGCATTCGACTTGAACCCGATCGGGCCGCTGGCAATCCTGCTCCATCAAACGCTGGTGCAAGCCGGCAACCCGGAGGTGGCCGAAACCCGCATGCGCGCCTGGCTGCACGCCCACCCGAACGACTTGCCGAGCCGGCTTTACGTCGGGGGAAGCAAGCTGGCCAGCAGGGATTATCCGGGCGCGGTCGAGCAATACGGCCACATCCTGCGTCAGCAGCCCGACAATGTCGTGGTGTTAAACGACCTCGCCTGGACTTACCAGCAGCAGCGCGACCCACGCGCGCTGGCCACGGCCGAACGCGCGTATACACTGGCGCCGCGCAATCCCGCCGTGCTCGACACCCTGGCGTGCATTGTGCTCGACGGGGGTGACAGGGCACGCGCCCTGTCCCTATTGCAGCAAGCCACCGCATTGGCTCCCCAAGCGGCCGAAATCCGCTACCACCTAGGCCTGGCGCTATTCAAAAGCGGCGACCAAGCGGGCGCCCGCAGCCAATTGCAGCAAGCACTGGACTCAAAGCAGCCGTTCGCCGACAAGCCGCAAGCGCGTGCCCTGCTCACCGAGCTCGACGAATCCGCGCGGGCCGCCAAGCCGGGAAACCCACGCTTGCTCAATAAGGTCCCCAGTGGCAGCGCGGCGGCAAAACCCCATGCGTGAGCTTTGCCGCGCGGCGCAGCGCCCATCTCGGCCGAAAGAACCGTTGGCCCGTCTTGCCGACGCGCCTTAAACCAGCGCGATGAGCGGCCCCCGTATCGCGGCCAAGTGCGTGGCGCTCACCTGCGGCGCCGCCTTGCTGGGCGCCATTTGCCACTACCCGTTCGGCAATACCTGGCTTGGCCCTATCCTGCTGGCCTATGCCGCGCTGCTATGTTGGCGGCCGCACTGCTGGCTGTTCGCCTTGCCAGCCTGGTTGCCCGTGCTGGACTTGGCGCCTTGGACCGGTTGGTTCATGCTTGAAGAAATCGACTTGCTCCTGCTGTTGACCTGTGTCGTACTCTACTGGCAGGCGCCGCGCGGGCCGCGCTGGGCCACGCTGCCGGCCGCGGCGACAGCCGGCATAGCCGGGCTCAGCCTGGCGTACACGATCGCGCTGCTGCGCGGCATGGTGCCGCTTTCGCCACCGGACGCCAACGCCCTGGCCCACTACCACAGCAGCTACAACGCGCTGCGGCTCGGCAAAGCCTGGTTCTGGGCTCTGTTGCTGTTGCCGGCGCTACTGCGCGACGCCGGTCCGCAACTGTGCGGCTTGCGCCGCTATGCTCTGCCGGGCATGCTAACCGGCCTGACCCTGGTGACCCTGGCAGACCTGCGCGAGCGCTGGCTGTTTCCAGGTCTGAGCAATTTTTCCACCGACTACCGCACCAGCGCGCCCTTCTCCGGCATGCACACAGGTGGCGCCGCGCTCGACGGCTACCTGGCGCTGACCGCGCCCCTGCTCGTGCTGTGGCTGCTCGATCCGCCGCGCCATCGGCATGGCGTGGCCGCGCTCGCCATACTGGCCCTGGCCGCGTATGCCGGCCTGACCACATTTTCGCGCGGCCTGTTCGCCGCCTACGCCTGCTCGGCCGCGCTGATCGGCGCCGCCCTGCTGCTGGCGGCCTGGCGACGCGGGGCGCTGCGTTGGCGCGGCCTGGCCGGCGGCGGGTTGGTGCTCACGCTGCTCGCGTTCAGCCTGGAACAAAGTTTCGCCAGCGCCGGGTACCGGGGCTTCGCCGCCAGCTTAGCCGTGCTCGGCGCCGCCTTCCTGCTGGCCAGTTTGCCGGTTCCGGCCCGGCTGCTGCCCGCCACTTGCCTGTGCGGCGCCGCCCTGGCGTGCGCGCTGGCGGCCGCGCCGGCCTGGCCTGGCCCGGACGGCCTGGCGTTGCTCAAGCCGCCGTACTTGCTGTTGATACTGTCCTGCGCCGGTTTCGCCTGCGCCATGCCAGCCCTGTTACGCCGCGCCACGGCGGCGCGTGACAGCGGCCCGACGCCACCCACCGTGCTGGCCGCCGCGCTCGTCGCGTTCGCTTGCATGCTGTGCGCGGCGGTCTGGATCGCCTGGCACCGGGCCGGGCAAGCCGCGCTCGCACCAGCCATCTTGCCGGCGGCACTGGCCTTGCTGCTGCTGGCGGTGCGCGGCCGCAACGACGGCCGGGCGCCCCGCTGGCAGATCGGCCGGGCCAGCTTGACCACGGCCGCGGCCATCGCCATCGCCATGCTGGCGGCGATCCCGATTTCGGCCAGTTACTACGCCGGCGAACGTTTCGCCTCCAGCGCCCACGACTTGCAGACCCGGCTGGAGCACTGGCGCGCGGTATTGGCCATGCTCGACCAAGATCCCATGACGGCCGCCTTCGGCATGGGACTGGGCAGCTTCCCGCGCACCTATTTCTGGCGGAATCGGGATGGCGAAATGCCAGCCGATTTCCGTTATCTGGATCAGGGCGGCAACCGTTTTCTTCGGCTCAGCGCGCCCCAATACCGGCTCGGATACGGCGAAGTACTGCGCCTGCTGCAACACGTCGAAGTGCAGCCGCACACCCGCTACCGCTTGACGCTGGACATGCGCGGCGAACCGGCGCGCCCGGCGCTCACCATCCGTCTGTGCGAGCGCTTGTTATTGTACCCGCAGGGCTGCGTGTCGGCGCCCTTGCGCCCGGCCGCGTCCGATGGCCGCTGGCGGCGCCACCACGTCACTGTCGACTCCGGCGCTCTGGGCGACGCGCCGTGGCCGCGGCGCGCGCCGGTGCAACTGGAACTGGCCGTCGACGGCGCGCCCGGCACCGTCGATATCGACAACCTGAGCCTGCGCAGCGAAGCGGGCGGCCCGGAATTGCTGCGCAACGGGACATTCATGGCTGGCCATGACTACTGGTTCTTTAGCAGCGACCGGCATCACCTGCCTTGGCACATCAAAAATCTGCCTTTGCACCTGTATGCGGAAACCGGCTGGTTCGGCTTGCTAAGCTGGTCACTGCTGGTCGCCTGCGCGCTGGCAACCCTGGCGCGCCAAGTATGGCGCGGACAAGCGGGCGCCGCGCCCTGCCTGGCCGCGTTGACCGGCTTTCTGGTGGTCGGCGTGTTCGACAGCTTGCTGGACGTGCCGCGCCTGGCCCTGCTGTTTTATTTACTGCTGCTGTGCGCTCTGTTGCGTCCGCTTCCCAGTCCCCTTTCCGTGCGGCGGCCACGGCGCTCCTTGCGCGCGAGCGCGCCGCCGGCCGCCGCCTCCCTTGAAAGCTTGCCATGACCCGCTTGCCCTACCGCTTGTTTCTGCTCCTGAGCTTGCTCTTGCTATGGCTGCCCCACCATGCCAGGGCGGCGCCGGCCTTGAGCGCCGGCATCGATCACGCCAAGGCTTCCATTGTCGGCATCGGTAGCCATCAAGCCACGCGCAGTCCGCCGGTCGCCTTCGTCGGCACCGGCTTCGTGGTGGGAGACGGCTTGACGGTGCTGACCGCCGCCCACGTGCTGCAAAGCCAGTTGATGGGCGAGCGCAAAGACACGCTCGGCATTTTGCTCGGCCACGGCGACCGCGCCCAATTCCGGCCGGCCACGGTGGTGGCGCTGGACCGCGAACACGATCTGGCCCAGTTGCGCATCGCCGGCGCCCCGCTGCCGGCGATGCGACTGGGCGACTCGGCCACCGTGGTGGAAGGCCAGAGCATGGTATTTACCGGTTTTCCGCTCGGTATGCTACTGGGCTTACACCACGTCACGCACCGGGCCATGGTGTCGGCCATCACGCCGGTGGCCCTGCCCGCCATGCGTGCCGACAAGCTCGACCCCAAACTGCTGGTCCAGTTGCGCAAGCCCCCCTACCCCGTGTTCCAGCTCGACGGCACCGCTTACCCGGGCAGCAGCGGCAGTCCGCTATACGACCCGGAAAGCGGGCTGGTGTACGGCGTCATCAACATGGTCTATGTCAAAGGTCTCAAGGAAGCGGCCGTGACGGCGCCAAGCGGCATCACCTACGCGATACCGGGAAACTACATCCGTGATCTGTTACGCGCCAAATAGACCGGCGAGGCCGGCGCCGCCGTGCGCGGCTAGGTGCGCCCCTCCTTTAGCCGGTCCGTGATGCCGGGCTCATCCCACGTGGGAAAAAAATAGGGATAAAACGAGCGCTCGCCTCCGTGCTGTTCCATCAAGCCGCCATATTTGCGGATTTGCTCGCCCATGTATTCCAATTCCAGCCGCAGCAGCACGGCCGGCGCGCCGACCCGGGTGCACTCGCGCTGGCCGCCGAAGTCGCGAAAACCCAGCATGCGCTTGTAAAACATGACGTGGCGCGGATTGACCTCGATCACATAGTCGGTGTAGCGATGGATATTGTGCGCATAAATATAGGAGATGTGGATCAGCGCGGCGAACACCCGTTTCGACACGCCCTTGTCGATCGCCAGCCGGGACGGCTCGCACAGGCGCCGGCCTTGCTCGCGCAGGTCGTCGAGTTTGTCGCGGAAATTGTCGTCGGCCGGTAAACCGTTGACCTGGTCGTCCAGGCACAAGGTCATGGTGCCCACCGTGCTGCCGCCCGTTTCGGCGAACAGGGTGATGGTGTTGAGCGCGGGACTGGAACCGGGCTCGACAGAATAACCGCGCCAACCATACATTTTCTTGATCAAGAGGCTGGCCGCTTCACGCCGCCCGCGCGAGTTGGCCATTCGGATATTGAATTTTTGTTGATCGATCGTCTGCTCGAGCTCGGGCTCGGCGCCTCCCTCACCCACCATCAGATCGCTGAGCGCGCCTGGCGTGTCGAAGGAAATGATAGGTTGATCGTCCTGGCTCATCTGTATCCTCACGTTTGTATTGACAAGTCGTCTAATGACGAGCTGAACCCAATGCCGTGTGACAACTGAAAATCATAGAAAGTTCCCCGTGCGCCGAATTTATTTTTTCGGCCGAGGGCCGGCGCGCTTTCCTCATGCGGCATGAGAAAGCAGGAATGTAGCTGCCGTTGCGGGATGATTAGATAAGGATGGGCAATACTGGCGTCAGCGCGGCCGCTTTTATATCAGAAAAAACTTTCTGGAATAACAAGCACATCGCCAGGCCGCATATCCACATTGGCCGATACATCACCGTCCTTGAGTAAATCCTTGAGCCGCACCGCGAAGGTCTGTTGTTTACCGTCATGTTCCCGCACGATATTGGCCCGGTTGCCGGCCGCAAAATCGGTGATGCCGCCGACGGCGATCATCACATCCATGAGCGACATGCCCAGCCGATAAGGCAGAGCCTGCGGCCGGGCCGCCTCGCCCAGCACCCGAATCTGTTCCGAATACGGGCCCACGAAGCTGGTGACGATCACCGTCACCACCGGCTGTTGAATGAACTTCGACAAGGCCTTTTCGATATCGCGCGCCAGCTCGGTGGAACTCTTGCCGCTGGCCTGCAAGTCTTCCACCAGGGGCGTGGTGATTTTGCCGTCCGGACGCACCGCCACCGTCAGCGACACATCCGGATTGCGCCACACCAAAATATTGACCGCGTCGCCAGGGCCGATCACATAATCGCGCGCCGGCGGCGCCACTGGCGGGGGCGCCGGCGCGCGGCTGGCGCAGCCGGTCAGGGCACACAGGGCGGCCGCGCTGAGCCGACCCAGTAATTGACGGCGTAAAAGATTCATATTGCCTCTCAAATAAAAAGACATGGGTCGCCACCACAGCGCCGCCAGGACGCGCGCTAAAAACCGCGCAACGCGCAGCCAGCGCGCTTCTTATGATTGAGAGAAAGATGCCCAGACTCATTGACATGCATCAAAAACAACCAATGTTGAAGATAATTATCACTTTCGCGGCCATATAATTTAATCCGGTACAGTCCGTTCGATCGCGTGCGTATGTTCTTGGAGACGGTGTATGGAGGAATTGATCAGCCAGTTGCTATCCAGTGTGAAGGGCATATGGAAATATCGCTGGCATGCCCTGCTGGTGGCCTGGCTGGTGGCTCTGCTGGGATGGGCCAAGGTGGCCACCTTGCCGGACGATTATCAAACCTCGGCGCGCGTGTTTGTCGATACCCAGAGCATCCTCAAGCCCCTGCTGGCGGGCATGACCAGTTCCCCCAATATCGAGCAGCAAGTGGCCATCATGAGCCGCACCCTGCTCAGCCGCCCGAATGTGGAACGGGTGATCCGCATGGTCGACCTGGACGTGGGCGCGACCACCCCGCGCGAACACGAGCGTCAGCTCGACGAATTAATGAGCAAGATTAAAATCAGCGGCACCAACAGTTACGACATTTACACCATCACCTATAACAATAAAAGCCCGAAACTGGTGCGCGACGTGGTGCAGTCTTTATTGACCATTTTTGTCGAGGGCAGTTTTCGCGGTAAAAAAGGCGAGGCTGAAAAAGCGGTGCAGTTTATCGACGAGCAAATAAAAAATTATGAAGATAAATTGAATGTGGCCGAAAACATTCTCAAGGAATTCAAAATCAAACATAGCGCCTTATTGCCGCGCCAGGGCATCGATTACAGCTCCCACATGCTGATGGCGGCCGACGCCTTCAATAACGCCAAGCTGGAGCTGCTCGAAGCCGAGCAAGCCCGCAAGGCCATCACCAGCCAAATCTCGGGCGACGAACCGGTGCTCTCCCTGGAGCCGACCGCGGCCGTGATCGACAACCCGGAACTGGACGGGCGCATCGCCACCCTCAACAAGCAGCTCGACAGCCTGCGCTTGCAATATACCGAGCTGCACCCTGACATCATCGCCGCCAAGCGCCTGGTGGACCAGCTCGAGGCGCGCAAGATCGAGGAAAACAAGCGCAAGCCCAACAATACCGATCCAGGCAAGCATTACAGTCCGATGCTGCAACAACTGAAGGTGGCGCAAGCGGAAGCCGACGCCAAGGTGGCGGCCATCGGGGCCCGGGTCCAGGAGTTACACACCCGCTATCAGCAGTTGCAGGAACGCAGCGCCGCGGTGCCCGAGGTGGAATCGCAGTTGACCCAGCTCAACCGCGACTATGCCACCAACAAAGACAATTACGAAAAGCTGCTCGGGCGGCGCGAAGCGGCCAAATTGTCGGGCGAGCTCAATTCCACCACCGAGATGATGACCTTCAAGATCATCGATCCGCCCACCGTGCCCATGACCCCGAACGGCCCAAACCGGCCGCTGCTGTTTAGCGCCGTGCTGCTTGGCGCGCTGTTGGCCGGCGCCGCCACCGCCTTACTGGTGAGCCAGATACGGCCCACCTTCCTCAGCCCCGGCCAACTGCGCGACATCACCGGCTTGCCGGTGCTGGGCACGGTGTCCATGAATTGGACCGAGGTGGAAAAAATCAAGCGCCGCCGCGGCCTGTACGGTTACGGCCTGATGCTGGGCGCCTTGCTGCTCGCCTATTGCGCGGTGATGGCGCTCACCCTGGTGCGTCATTGACCGACCCGGCCCCACATTTCGAGAGGCAATTCGTGAGCGACTTCCCCCCACCGCAGTTCCCGCCCGGCCCGGCGGCCCCGCCCGGCGCCCGCCAGGTCAAATCGTGCAGCATCAATTTGGCCCGCATGAGCCAGCTTGGCATGGTGACCCAGGATGGCGGGCGCACCAATGTGGCGGAGGATTTCCGCATCATCAAGCGCCCCCTGCTGCGTAACGCGCGCAACGCCGCCATCAAACACGGCAATCTGATCGCGCTCACCAGCGCCCTGCCCGGCGAAGGCAAAACTTACTGCGCCGTCAACCTGGCCATGAGCATCGCCATGGAAATGGACATCACGGTGCTGCTGGTCGATGCCGACGTGGCCCGCCCGTCCGTGCTCAAGGTGCTGGGGCTGGGCCCGGAAGCGGGCTTGATGGATATCTTGCTCGACTCCCAGCTGGCATTGGCCGATGTGATCTTGAAAACCAATGTGCCGACCCTGAGCATCTTGCCTGCCGGACGCATCAACAAACACGCGACCGAATTGCTCGCCAGCCGCAGCATGAGCGACTTGCTGGCCGAAATCGCCAACCGCTATGCCGACCGCATCGTCATTTTCGATTCCCCGCCACTGCTGCTGACCACGGAAGCGAACGTGCTGGCCGCGCAGATGGGCCAGGTGGTGCTGGTGGTGGAAGCCGAAACCACCACCCAGCACGCGGTCAAGGAAGCGCTGCGCCGGATCGAAGGTTGCGCGCACATTAACCTGATCTGCAACAAGACCAAAGGTTTTCCCGGCAGCGATTACTATGGCTATTACGATTAGCGGCCCGCCCGGGCGCGGGCCGGGCGCCCGCGGCGCGCTGCCGCCGCTGCCGCCGCTGCCGCCGTTGCCTTTGCTACTCTTGCTCTTGCTGCCAACGGCGCGCGGCGCCGACTGGAGCATCGCCCCCACCTTGCGCCTGCGCGAGAGCTATTCCGACAATATCGCGCTGGCGCCGCCGGGCCAAAACCATGCCGGCCTGATCTCGGAAGTGGCGCCCGGTCTGGTGCTGGCCGCGCGCGGGCCGCGTCTGGACTTGCAACTGGCGTATTCCCTGGCCCGCTTGAGCAACACGCGCCAGCCCGATGCCACCAGCCACCAGCTCAGCGCCGAGGCCCGCGCTCAGCTGCTGGAAGACTGGTTGTTTCTCGACGCCCGCTCCAGCATCAGCGAACGCAACGTCTCCGCTTTCGGCCCGCAGCTGGCCGACCAACTGCACCGCACGCCCAACCAGAGCAGCGTCGGCAGCACCAGCCTGAGCCCCTACCTGCGGCACCGCTGGATCGGCCTGGCCGGCGCCGAGCTGCGCTACACCCATACCCGGATCGACAGCGACAGCGCGCTGCTTGGCAGCCGCGCCGACCAAGTCCAGTGCGAGCTGACCGGCGAGCGTCCGGCCGGCAGCTGGAATTGGCGCGCCCATTACGAGCGGCGCCGCGGCGAAGACGGCTCGCGCGCGCCGCAGGTGTCGCAGCGCGCCACGCTCACGCTCAGCTACCCCGTCTCGGCCAGCCTGGGCCTGTTCGGCACCATCGGTCACGAAGCCCAAGGCTATCGCGATGAACAGGCTGGCCAGGGCGTGGCCGGCGAGTCACCCCAAGGACGCAGCTGGTCGCTGGGCGCCGGCTGGTATCCGTCGGCGCGCACCAGCCTGGTTGTCAGCGGCGGCAAGCGCTTCTTCGGCAATACCTACAGCGCCGACGCCACCTACCGCAGCCGCCAAACCAGCTGGTCGTTCGGCTACCACGAGGATATCACCAGCACGCCGCAAGAATTGAGCCGCTTAAGTAGCGGCGGCACGGCCGCCCTGCTTGACCAGCTGTGGAGCGCGAGCATGCCCGATCCGGTCTTGCGCCAGCAAAGGATCGCCGCCTTCGTCGGCTACGCGCGCTATCTGGGGCCGGAGGCGGGCGCCGTCAATTATTTCACCCAGCGCTATTTCTTGCAAAAACAGTGGCGCCTGAGCACGGTCAGAGTCAGCCAGAAAAGCACGCTCTCGTTCGACTTGAGCGCCACCGGACGCACCGCCCAGACCACCAGCGGCATCGACAGCGCCCTATTACCGCCGCTGCAAACGCTGCTCGAAGAGCGCACCCGCCAGCGCGGCGCCAACGCCGGCTGGAGTTGGCGCGCCTCGGCCCGCACCAACTTGAATCTGGCCACCAGTTACGCCGCCAACGATTCGATCTCGGCCGGACGGCGCGACCGCAACCTGGCGCTGAGCGCCGGCATCAGCCGCGCCTTGCGCCACAAGGTGAGCGCCGCGCTCGACCTGCGCCGCATGCGCCACAGCAGCAACATGGGCGGCGGTTACCGCGAAAACGGCATCAGCGCCACGCTCGTCTTTCAACTTTAGGGAACACCATGGATACCAGCTTGCCGCTTGACCCCGCCAGCGCGCCCGCCCGCCACATCGTGTGCGTGGTGGCGGCCCGGCCCAACCTGATGAAAATGGCGCCCATCCTGGCCGCCTTGAACGGGTTACGTCCGGCGCCCCGGCTGACCCTGGTGCACACGGGCCAGCACTACGACGCGGCCATGAACGCTCAATATTTCCGCGACCTGGGCATGGCCGCGCCCGACATCAATCTGGAAGTCGGCTCGGCCAGCCATGCCCAGCAGACCGCCGAAGTGATGCGCCGATTCGAACCGGTGCTCGCGCGCGCCGACCCGGACGCGGTGCTGGTGGTGGGCGACGTCAACTCCACCCTCGCTTGCGCGCTGGTGGCGGCCAAGATGGGCGTGGCCGTCATCCATGTCGAGGCCGGCCTGCGCAGTTTCGACCGCGCCATGCCGGAGGAGCTCAACCGCATCCTGACCGACCAACTGTCCGACCTGTTATTTACCAGCGAGGCGGCCGGTGTGGCGCAGTTGCGGCGCGAAGGGGTGGATCAGGCCCGCATCCACTTCGCCGGCAACGTCATGATCGACACCCTGCGCCGCCAGTTGCCGCAAGCGGTCGCGCTGCCGGCCATCTTGGAAGAGGCCGGGCGGCCCGGCTTTTGCCAGCCCGGCCAGTATGCGCTGCTCACGCTGCACCGCCCCTCCAATGTCGACCGGCGCGACGATTTACTGCCCCTGCTGGGCGCGATGATGACGCTGAGCGAACGGCTGCCGCTCATCTTTCCCATCCATCCGCGCACCCGCGCCATGCTGGCACGCTTCGACTTGCTGCCCATGCTGGAGCGCCCCGGCGTGCTGGCCCTGCCGCCCATGGGCTATCTGGACATGCTGGGTTTGATGCAGCACGCGCGCCTGGTGTTGACCGATTCGGGCGGGGTGCAGGAAGAAACCACCGCCCTGGGCGTGCCCTGCCTCACCCTGCGCGAGAACACCGAGCGCCCCATCACCGTCACCGAGGGCAGTAACACCGTGGCGGGCTGCGAGCCGGGCCGCATTCTGGCCTTGTGCGACGAAATTCTGGCCGGGGGCGGCAAGCGCGGCCGCACGCCGGCCCTGTGGGATGGCCGGGCCGCCGAGCGCATCGCCGCCGCCGTGGCGGCCTGGCTGGCGCGCCGCCCGGCCCGCCCCGCCGCCATCCCGCCCGGCACCGAGTAGCGCCCACCGCCCAGGAGAGACCCATGTCACACCCCGCCCACCCCGCCCACCCGGCCATCCGCAACGCCCTCACCATCGATGTCGAAGACTATTTTCAAGTCTCCGCCTTCGCGCCCCACATCCGGCGCGACGACTGGCCCTCGCTGTCGTGCCGGGTCGAGCGCAACGTCGAGCGCATTCTCGGCCTGCTCGACGCGGCCCAGATCGAGGCCACCTTCTTCACCCTGGGCTGGATCGCCCAGCGCTATCCGGCCATGGTGCGCCGCATCGTCGGCGCCGGCCACGAGCTGGCCAGCCACGGCTACGACCACTTGCGCGCCTCCGAGCAAAGCGCTTTGGCCTTCGCGCACGACGTCGGCATGAGCAAGCAACTGCTCGAAGACATCAGCGGCGCCGCCGTGCTGGGCTACCGGGCGCCCAGCTTTTCCATCGGCGCCGGCAATCTGTGGGCGCTCGACACCCTGCTGGGCGCCGGCTACCGCTACAGTTCGAGCATTTACCCGATCCGCCACGACCATTACGGCATGCCCGATTCGCCCCGTTTCGCCTGCTACCCGAACGGCGCGGCCGGCCTGCTGGAATTGCCGATCAGCACAGTGCGGCTGTGGCGGCGCAACCTGCCGGCCGGCGGCGGCGGCTACTTCCGCCTGTTTCCCTACGCCGTGTCGCGCTGGTGCTTGCGTCGAATCAACTCGCACGACGGGCAAGCTGGCATATTCTATTTTCACCCTTGGGAACTGGACCCGGGCCAGCCGCGCCCGGCCGGAGTCGGCCTCAAGACCCGCTGGCGGCACTACCTCAACCTGGAACGCATGGAGCGCCGCCTGCACGCGCTGACCCGCGATTTCCAGTGGGGCCGCATGGACCGTATCTTTCTGGGACAACCATGAGCATCGAGTGCCACCGCGCGCCACCCACCGCCGCGCCCGCCCCCGCCGCCGGCGCCGCCCTGAAGGTGGGTTTGCTCCAGCCGGCCGACCGGGCGCGCTGGGACGCCTTCGTCATGGCCTGTCCGCAAGCGACCTTTTTTCACCGCGCCGGCTGGCAAGAGGTGATCGAGAACGCCTTCGGTCACCGCACCTGGTTCCTGTACGCCGAGTCGGATGGACGCATCGTGGGCGTGCTGCCGCTGGCCCAGGTCAAGAGCCGCTTGTTCGGCCACAGCCTGTGCTCGCTACCCTTTTGCGTGTACGGCGGCCCCGCCAGCGAGGCGCCGCCCGCCGCCGCAGCGCTCGACCGGGCGGCCCAGGAGCTGGCGGCCCGGCTCGGCGTGGGCCATCTGGAATACCGGTCCCGCGAGGCGGGCCAACCCGGCCAAGCGGGCGGACCGGACGACGGCGCGCGCTGGCAGCGGCGCGCGCTCTATTGCACCTTTCGCAAAACGCTGGCCGCGACCGAAGAAGCGAACCTGCTGGCCATTCCGCGCAAGCAGCGCGCCATGGTGCGCAAAGGCATCGCGGCCGGGCTGCACAGCACGCTCGACGAGGGCATCGCCCCCTTCTTCGACGTGTATGGCCACAGCGTGCACCGGCTCGGCACACCCATGTTCGCGCCCGCCTATTTCCATGTGCTGCGGCGGGTGTTCGGCGACGACTGCGCCATCCTCACCGTGCGCCAGGGCGAACGGCCGGTGAGCAGCGTGCTGCTGTTCTATTTCCGCGATGAAGTGCTGCCCTATTACGGCGGCGGCCTGGATCTGGCCCGCGCCGTGGCCGGCAACGACTTCCTGTACTGGGAAGTGATGCGGCGCGCCGTGCAGCGCGGCTGTACCCTGTTCGACTTCGGGCGCAGCAAGCTGGGCACGGGGGCCTACGACTTCAAAAACAATTGGGGCTTCGATGCCCAGCCCCTGCATTACGCCTACCAGTTGCACCGCGCGCAAACGCTGCCGGAAGTCAATCCGCTGAACCCGCGCTACCGCCTGGCCATCGCCGCCTGGCGCCGTTTGCCGCTGCCGGTGGCCAACCGGCTCGGCCCCCACCTCGTGCGCTACCTGGGCTGACCATGGCCGAGATCTTGTACCTGACCCACCGCATCCCGTATCCGCCAGACAAGGGCGACAAAATCCGCTCCTACCATGTGCTGCGCCACCTGGCGGCGCGCCACCGGGTCCATTTGGGCTGCTTCATTGACGATCCGGCCGACCGCCGTCATATCGCCACCCTGCGCCCCTGGTGCGCCAGCAGCTGCTTCGTCGACTTGTCGCCCTCCATGGCGCGCGTGGCCAGCCTGCGCGCCCTGCTCAGCGGCGAGCCGATGAGCATGGCTTACTATCGCAGCGCCCGCCTGCAACGCTGGACCGACAGCCTGCTGCAAGACGCGCGGGTCGACGCGGCCCTGGCCTATTCCAGTCCGATGGCCCAGTATCTGGAGCGGGTTTTGCCAGGCGGCGTGAGGCGGGTGATCGATTTCGTCGACGTCGATTCCGAAAAATGGTCGGCCTACGCCGCCACCCGTCGCTGGCCCCTGTCGGCCCTGTACCGGCGCGAAGGCCTGCGCCTGCGCCAGGCGGAAGCCCGCATCGCGCGCGACTGCGACGGCGCCAGCTTCGTCTCGGCCGCCGAGGCCGAACTGTTTCGCCAGCGCGCGCCCGACGCGGCGCAGCGGGTCGGCCACTTCAACAACGGCGTGGACGCCCTGTATTTCCGGCCCCAACCCGACTATCCCCGTCCCTATCCGCTTGACGTCACCGTGCTCGCCTTCACCGGCGCCATGGACTACTGGCCCAACATCGAAGCGGTCGACTGGTTCGCCCGCGCCGTATTGCCCGCGCTGCTGGCGCGCCGGCCGGCGCTGCGCTTTTACATCGTGGGCGCCCGTCCGGCGCCCCGGGTGCGCCAGCTGGCCGCCCTGCCGGGCGTGGTGGTCACCGGCGCCGTGCCCGACACCCGGCCCTACCTGGCCCACGCGGCCATGGCGGTGGCGCCGCTGCGCATCGCGCGCGGCGTGCAAAACAAGGTGCTCGAGGCGATGGCGATGCAAAAAACCGTACTCGCCTCGCCCCAGGCGCTCGAAGGCATCGACGCCGTGCCGGGCGGCGAAGTGCTGGTCGCGCACGACGCCCCGGCCTGGATCGCCCGCATCGGCTACTTCCTCGCACACGGCCCCGAATTGGGCCAGGCCGCGCGCCAACGCGTGTTGCGCGATTACGCCTGGAGCGGCAACTTGAGCCGGCTCGAAACCATGCTGGGACTGGCGCCGGCGAGCGACCTGCATCCGGCCCGCCTGGCCTTGCCGGACGCGCTGGCATGAGCATCCGGTCAGGCGCGCGGTCGGGCGAGCGGTCCGCGGAACGATCGGCGACGCGTGCGCGGGCCGCCATGGCGCCGCTGGCCGAAGCGACGGCAGTGGCCGACGCGGCCGACGCGGCCGGGTTGGCGCGGCCCCGCGCCAACGCTTGCTGCTGGCGGCGGCCACCGTCGGCGTCATGTGCGCGCTTCAACACGACACCTTCTGGTCCATGATCTTGATCTGGTCGCGCTCGCAAACCTTCGCCCACGGTTTCGCCGTGCTGCCCATCAGCGCCTGGCTGATCTGGCGCAGCCGCGCCGAGCTGGCCGCCTGCCCCCAGCGCCCGGCCGCGCTGGGCGTGTTGCTGCTGGCCGCGCTGGCCCTGGTGTGGCTGGTGGCGGCCGCCGCCAGCGTGCCCGTGCTGATGCAATACAGCGCCATGTTGATGATCGCCGCTGGCGTCGTCGCCGTGCTGGGCTGGCGCTGCGCCCACGTGATCGCCTTCCCGCTGGCCTACCTGCTGCTGGCGGTGCCGTTCGGCGAAGTGTTGATACCGCCGCTGATGGAATTTACGGCCCGCTTCACCGTGGGCGCGCTGCAACTGAGCGGCGTGCCCGTGTTCCGGGAACATCATCTGTTCAGCATCCCCAGCGGCAACTGGTCGGTGGTCGAAGCGTGCAGCGGCCTGCGTTACCTGATCGCCTCGCTGGCCCTGGGCGCCTTGCACGCCCACTTGAACTTCCGCGCCACCGGGCGCCGCATCGCTTTTCTGGCGGCCGCCGTACTGCTGCCCGTGCTGGCCAACGGCGTGCGCGCCTACCTGATCGTCATGCTCGGCCACTGGAGCGACATGCGTCTGGCCGTCGGGGTCGACCACTTGATCTATGGCTGGGTGTTTTTCGGTCTGGTCTCGTTGCTGCTGTTTTGGGGCGCGGCGCGCTGGCGTGACGTGGCCGCGCCAGGCAGCGCGGCCGCGCCAGCGCCAGCGCCAGCGCCGCCCGATCCGGCCGGGCGCGCCCGAAACCAGACCGTGGCGGCGCTGGCGTGCGTGGCGCTGGCCGCCTGCGCGCCGCTGCTCGCCGCGCGCCTGTTGGCGGCGCCGTCGCCGGCGCCCGCCGTCACGCTGGCGCTGGCGGCGCCGCCCGGCTGGCGCGCCGGGCCCATGCCCGCGCACGCCTGGCGTCTGCCCCGCGCGGGCACGCCAACGCTGCTGGCCAATTCCTACCTGGCCGAAGGCCGCAGCGTGAACCTGGAACTGGTCTGGTACAGCCATCAGCGCCAGCACGCCGAATTGCTGACGCAACTGGAAAAGCTGCCCGACGCGCTGTGGCGCGAGATCGATCAGGGCCGGCGCGCCGTGCGGCTTAACGGGCGCACCCTGGACGTGCGCCAAAGTATCCAGCAAGGCAAAGACGGCCGGCTGCTGGTGTGGCGCTGGTACCGTCAGAGTGGCGTCGACACCGCCAACCCTTTTCTGGTGAAGTTTTTACTGGCGCGCAGCAATCTGCTGGGCCAGGCCGACGGCGGCGCCGAGATCACCTTGAGCGCGCCCTTCGATCAGCAGCCGGCCGTGGCCGAGGCGACGCTGCGCGACTTCCTGGCGGTGACGCTGCCGGCCATTGAACAAAGTCTGTCCGATGCCGCCGCCCGCTGAAGCGCAGGCGCCCGTCGCGCCGCCCCTGATCGTCCACCTGATCCACCAGCTGGGCATGGGCGGCATGGAAAACGGTTTGATCAACCTGATTAACCATATGCCGCCCCAGCGCTACCGCCACGCCATCGTCTGCCTCAAGGATTACACCGCCTTCCACCAGCGCATCCGGCGTCCGGACGTGGAAATCGTCAGCCTCAATAAGCGCGAGGGCAAGGACTGGCGCCATTACCTGGAACTGTACCGCACCCTCAAGCGCCTGCAACCGAGCCTGATCCATACCCGCAACCTGGCCGGCATGGAAGGCCAGCTGCTGGCGGCGGCGGCCGGCGTCAAGCTGCGCGTGCACGGCGAACACGGGCGCGAACTGGCCGATCTGCGCGGCGAGAGCCGAAAATACCGCCTGCTGCGGCGGGTGCTCGCGCCCCTGATCGGCCACTTCATCGCCGTCAGCGCCGATCTGGAGCGCTGGCTGGTCGAGCGTATCGGCGTGGCCCCGGCGCGGGTGAGCCACATCGACAATGGCGTCGACAGCCTGCAATTCCACCCGCGCCTGGGCCCGGCCGCCGGCGTCGGCCCGCCCGGCTTCATGTGCCAGGACGCGTTTGTGATCGGCGCCGTCGGACGCATGGTGGGCATCAAGGATTACGCCAGCCTGGTGCGCGCTTTCCTGCTCTTGCTGGCCGCCCAGCACGGCAGCGGCGCGCGCCTGCGCCTGCTGATCGTGGGCGACGGCCCTTGCCGCGCCCAGTGCCTCACCCTGCTCGAACGGGCCGGCGTGGCCGAACTGGCCTGGTTGCCGGGCAGCCGCGACGACATCGCCTGCCTGATGCGCTCCATGGACGTGTTCGTGCAGCCATCCCTGGCCGAAGGCAGCTCGAACACCATCCTGGAGGCGATGGCCAGCGGACTGCCGGTGGTGGCCACCCGGGTCGGCGGCAATCCCGATCTGGTGCGGGCCGGCGCCGGCGGCACCCTGGTGCCGCCGGCCGCGCCGGAGCTGCTGGCCGAGGCCATCGGACATTATTACCGCATGCCCGGCTTGGCCGCGCGCCACGGCCGCTGCGGCCGCGCCCAGGTGCTGGCGCGGCACGGCTTGGCCAGCATGGCCGCGTCGTATCTGGCGGTGTACGACGCGCTCACCTCCGGCACGCCCTGAATCGACTCTCGCCCAACCCTCGGTCAACCCTCGAAAGGAATCGGCATGTGTGGCATCGTCGGCATCATGGATTTACAGGGCGCGCGCGCCTTCGACCCGGCCCTGCTGGCGGACATGAACCGCAGCCTGCTGCACCGCGGCCCGGACGAAGGCGGCGTGCATCTGGAGCCGGGCGTGGCGCTGGGCCACCGGCGCCTGTCCATCATCGACCTGGCGTCCGGCCAGCAGCCGCTGTTCAATGAAGACGGCAGCGTGGCGCTGGTGTTCAACGGCGAAATCTATAATTTTCAGGAGCTGGCGCGCCAATTGCTCGGCCTGGGCCACCGGTTCCGCACCCATTCGGACACGGAAGTGATCGTGCACGCCTGGGAGCAGTGGGGCGAGCGCTGCGTCGACCGCCTGCGCGGCATGTTCGCTTTTGCGCTGTGGGACCGCAAGCTGCGCGCCTTGTTTCTGGCGCGCGACCGGCTCGGCGTCAAGCCCCTGTATTACGCCACGCCGGGCGACGGCAGCGTGGTATTCGGCTCCGAGCTCAAGGCCTTGCTGGCCCACCCTGGCGTGAGCCGCGAGCTCGACGCGCTGGCCGTGGAAGACTACTTCGCCTACGGCTATGTGCCCGAGCCGCGCACCATCTTGCGCCAGGCCCGCAAACTCGCGCCCGGCCACACCCTGCTGCTGCGCCAGGGCCAGGCCATGGGTCAGCCGGCGCGTTACTGGGACATTCCGTTCGCCCCGCATCCGGCCATGAGCGAGGCCGACGCCGGGGCCGAATTGATCGAGCGCCTGCGCGAGGCGGTGAAAATCCGCCTGGTGGCCGAGGTGCCGCTGGGCGCCTTCCTGTCGGGCGGCGTCGATTCGAGCGCGGTGGTGGCCATGATGGCCGATGGCGGCGCCCCGGTCACCACCTGCTCGATCGGCTTCGGCGACCCCGCCTTCGACGAGTCGGCCCACGCCGCCGCGGTGGCCGAACGCTATCGCACCCGGCACCACGCGCTGCGGGTCGAGCAGGACGACTTTGGCCTGATCGACCAGTTGGCCGTGCTGTACGACGAACCCTTCGCCGACAGCTCGGCCCTGCCCACCTACCGCGTGTGCCAGCTGGCGCGCCAGCGCGTGACGGTGGCCCTGTCGGGCGACGGCGGCGACGAAAGCCTGGCCGGCTACCGCCGTTACCGCGCCCACCTGCATGAGGAGCGCCTGCGCGCGGCGCTGCCGCTGGCGCTGCGCCGGCCCGTGTTCGGCATGCTCGGCCGACTCTATCCCAAGGCCGACTGGGCGCCGCGCTTCGTGCGCGCCAAAACCAGCTTCGAGGCGCTGGCGCGCGACTCGGTGGGCGCCTATTTTCACAGCGTCTCGCTGATGGACGACGCCATGCGCTCGCGCCTGTTCAGCCCCGCCCTGCGCCACAGCTTAAACGGTTATCACGCGCTCGAGGTGCTAAGCCGCCACGCCGCCGCCAGCCCGGCGCGCGACGCGCTGTCGGCGGTGCAGTACCTGGATTTGAAGACCTATCTGCCGGGCGACATCTTGACCAAGGTCGACCGCGCCAGCATGGCGCACGGCCTGGAGGTGCGCGGACCGCTGCTGGACCAGGAACTGGTGGCATGGATGTCGGGCCTGCCGCCGGCCTTCAAGCTGCATGGCGGCGAGGGCAAGTACCTGTTCAAAAAGGCGCTGCGGCCGTATCTGCCGGACAGCATCCTGTACCGCAAAAAAATGGGCTTTTCGCTGCCGCTGGCAAGCTGGCTGCGCGGCCCGCTGCGCGAGCGGCTGCGACAGCGGCTGCTGGGGCCCGTGCTCAGCCAATGCGGCCTGTTCGACATGGCATATATCGCCCAATTGATCGCTCAGCATCAGTCGGGCCGGCGCGACTTCAGCGCGCCCCTGTGGTCGCTACTCATGTTCGAAGCGTTCTTGCGTCAGGTCTTGCCGCGCCCCGCTGTGGCGGTGGCCAGTGGCGAACCTGAAACGGTGTGAAGAACGGGCTGGCATCGGGCTGATCCATATCAATGGGGCGCCGCCAATACGCTCAATGATAGCGATAGGCGGCCATACAGCGCGCGACCGCGCTCCATGAGCGTCAAGCCGCCGTCTAACTTCATTCCCACATTCCAAGGCCGCCATGCGCATATTGCACATCCTGGACCATTCGGCGCCGCTCCACAGCGGCTATGTGTTTCGCACCTTGTCGATTTTGCGCCAGCAGCGCGCGCTGGGCTGGTCCACCGCCCATGTGACGGGCGCCAAACAGAGCGCCCATGGGGCCGATCCCGGCGCGCCCGAGCAGATGGTCGACGGCTGGCATTTTTACCGCACCGCGCCGCACCCGGCCTGGTGGGCCCGATTGCCGCTGCTGGGCCAGATCGGCGTGATCGCCGGCCTGGCCCGGCGCCTGCGCCAGATCGTCGAACAGGACCGGCCCGACATTTTGCATGCCCATTCGCCCGCCTTGAACGCGATCGCCGCGCTCTGGGTCGGGCGCCGGCTGGCGCTGCCGGTGGTGTACGAAGTGCGCGCCTTTTGGGAAGACGCGGCGGCCGACCATGGCAGCGGCCGCACGGGCGGGCTGCGCTACCGCCTCACGCGCGCCCTGGAAAGCTACGCCTTGCGCCGGGTCGACGCCGTCACCACCATCTGCCACGGTTTGCGCGACGATATCGCCGCGCGCGGCATCGCCGCCGAGCGCATCACCGTCATTCCCAACGCGGTCGACCCGTCCGACTTCGCGCCGCCCGCCGGCCCGTCGGACGCCGCCACAAAGTTGGAACCGGCCCTGGCCGCGCGCCTGGGAAGCGGCCCCGTGATCGGATTCATCGGCTCGTTTTACGCCTACGAAGGCCTGGCGCTGCTATTGCGCGCCATGCCCGCCATGCTGGCCGCCCAGCCCACGCTGCGCCTGTTGCTGGTCGGCGGCGGGCCGCAGCAAGCGCAGCTTCAGGCGCTGGCCGGCGAGCTGGCGCTGGAACAGGCCGTGATCTTCACCGGTCGCGTACCGCACCCGGCGGTCGCTTCCTATTATCAGCGCATCGATATCCTGGTCTATCCGCGCCTGCCGATGCGGCTGACCGAACTGGTCACGCCGCTCAAGCCGCTTGAGGCGATGGCCCAGGGCCGGCTGGTGGTGGCCTCGAACGTGGGCGGCCACCGTGAATTGATCACCCACGGCCGCACCGGCATCCTGTTCAAGGCGGGCGACGCCGCCGCCCTGTCGCAGGCGGTGCTGCGTTTGCTGGCCGATCCCTCGCTATGGCCGGCGCTGCGCCACGCGGGGCGCCATTACGTGGCCAAGGAGCGCAACTGGGCCGCCAGCGTGGCCGGTTACGGCGCCGTCTATCAGCGCGCGCTGGCGCGTCGCCCTGCCGCGCTCGCGCGCCAGCCGGCATGATGCGCCTGGCCGGCTTGCGGATCGCGCTGGTCGGCCCGTTGGCGCCGCCGCACGCCGGCGCCCGGCAAACCGGCCAGCTGGCCGCGCTGCTGCGGGCCGATGGCGCCACCGTGCACGTGATCGACACCGACGGCAAAGACGGCGCCAGCCTGCCCGCCTACCTGTTGCGCCTGTGGCGCGCGACCAGGGCGGTGGACCTGATCCATATCATGGCCGACGGCGGCCGTGACTGGCCCGTGCGCGCCGCGCCGGCGGTATGGCTGGGCCGCCTGCGCGCCAAGCCGGTGCTGCTGCACTACCGCGGCAACGGCGTGGGCGCGCCGCTCAAGCGGCTGGCGCCACTGGCGGGCTTGAGCTTGCGCCGGGCCGACGCGCTGGTGGTGCCCGACCCCGCACTGGCGCGCACGCTCGAGCAGCGCGGCTTGGCCGCCCATATTCTCCCCGACCTGATCGATCTGACCCGCTTCGCGCCGCGCCCCCATCCCAAGCCGGTCGGCGCCAGTGCCTTGCTGCTGATGGCGCGCGGCCTGGGCCCGGGCTGCGATTGCGCCACCGCGCTGCGCGCCTTTGCCATCGTCAAACAGCGCTGTCCGGCGGCGGCCCTGGTGATCGCCGGCGATGGCGTGCAAATGGAAGCGATGCGGCAACTGGCGGCGCATTTGCGGCTGGCCGAATCGGTGCAATTTACCGGCTGGCGGGAACCGGCCGAGATGGCGCGCCTATATCAGGCGTGCGATATCGCGCTCGATCCCGGCGCCGCCGACCATATTCCCCTGTCGCTGCTCGAAGCGCTGGCCTGCGCCCTGCCGCTGGTGGGCGTCGATGTCGGCGCCGGCGCGCGCCTGCTGCGCCACGAGGTGAACGCCGTGCTGGTGGCGCCGGGCGACGCCGGCGCCATGGGCGCGGCGCTGGTGGCGCTGATCGGCGACCCGCCGCGCGCGCGCCGTCTGGCCGGCGCCGGACGTGCGCTGGCCGCGCCGCACGGCTGGGAACAGGTGGCGCCGGCCCTGATCTCGCACTATCGGCGCCTGCTCGGCAGCGCGCGCCGCGGCTGGTACACCACGCTGGTGGCGGGGCTGCTGTTCCCGCTGCATGAGCGCCTGAAAGGGCATGACAGCGTGACCGTGCGGCGCCAGCTCGAATTGTCGCAGTGGTGGGATCGCGCGCGGCTGCGGGCGGCCCAGTTGCAGCGTTTGCGCGCGCTGCTGCTGCACGCGCGCCAGCACGTGCCCCACTACCGCAACCTGTTCGAGCGCATCGGCTTCGATCCCGACGGATTGTCCGACTTGAGCGGGCTGGCGCGCCTGCCCCTGCTGCGCAAGGCCGACATCGGCGCCGACCGCGACGGCTTCAAGTCCGACTCGGCGCGCGCGCTGGCGCGCAGCAATACGGGCGGCTCCAGCGGCGAACCGCTGGTTTTTTATCTCGGCAAAGAGCGCGTGAGCCATGACGTGGCCGCCAAGTGGCGCGCCACGCGCTGGTGGGGAGTCGATATCGGCGACCCCGAAGTGGTGGTGTGGGGCTCGCCCATCGAGCTGAACGCGCAAGACCGGCTGCGCGCGGCGCGCGACCGCTTGCTGCGTACCTGCCTGCTGCCCGCGTTCGAGATGTCGGCCGCGCGCCTGGACCAGTTCATCGAGCAGATTGTGCGCCTGCGCCCGCGCATGTTGTTCGGCTATCCGTCGGCCCTGAGCCATATCGCCCGCCACGCGCGGGCGCGCGACATCCCGCTCGACGGGCTGGGCATCCGGGTCGCTTTCGTCACCTCGGAGCGGCTCTATGACGAGCAACGCGAACTGATTGGCGCCACTTTCGGCTGCCGCGTCGCCAACGGTTACGGCGGGCGCGACGCCGGCTTCATCGCCCACGAGTGCCCGGAGGGCGGCATGCACATCACGGCCGAGGATATCATCGTCGAAATCGTCGACGCCGACGGCGTGCCGGTGCCGGACGGCGACACCGGCGGGATCGTGATCACCCACTTGGCCAGCGGCGACTTTCCCTTCATCCGCTACGCCACCGGCGACGTCGGCGCGCTCGACACCGCGCACTGCCCATGCGGGCGCGGGCTGCCGCTGCTCAAACGGATCGAAGGGCGCAGCACCGATTTCCTGGTGGCGCACGACGGCACCGTGATGCATGGCCTGGCGCTGGTGTATATTTTGCGCGACCTTCCGCAGGTGCGCGCCTTCAAGATTATTCAGGAAACGCTGCTGCTCACCAGGGTGTTGCTGGTGGCCGCGCCACTGCTCGACGAGGCGACCCGGCGCCAGATCGAGCAGCGCTTCCAGGCCCGGCTGGGGCTCGCGGTGGCGGTGACGATCGAGGAAGTGGCGCAGATTCCGGCCGACGCCTCGGGCAAATTTCGCTATGTGGTGAGCAAGGTGGCGCCCGCCTAGTCTTGCTGTGTCACAAATTAAATCTTGCTATGCTAAGGCAGGATGGGCAACGCTGCAGTTGGGGTTTGAGGTGCAGTGGATTGGAAAACCGGGTTAAGCCAGTGGCGCAACTTTCAGGTACTGATAAAGGTTCTCTCGACTGATGCCGAACCCGCGCGCAAGCGTGGCTTTTGGCTCGCCGGCACCAGCGCGGCGGCGCAGTTCGACAACCTGGTTATCCGCAAGCGCTTTCTTGCGACCTCGGTAGGCGCCGCGCTGTTTCGCCAATGCGATCCCTTCGCGCTACCGCTCGCCGATCAAGGCCCCCTCGAACTCCGCGAATGCCCCCATGACTGACAGCAGCGGGTAGGCCATTGGCGAATCTTCACCGGTGAAGCTCAGGCATTCCTGGAAAAAATTCGATTCGTATCCGGCGCTTTGTCAACGTCTGCACCAGCCGTCGCAGATCGTCCAGGTTACGCGCCAGACGGTCCATGCTGTGCACGACCACCGTATCGCCCTCGCGGGCGAACGACAGCAACGCGTCGAGCTGCGGCCGCTGTGCATCTTTACCCGAGGCCTTGTCAGTGAATAGCTTGTCCACCTGCACCTGATCTAGCTGGCGCTCTGCATTCTGTTCGAAACTGCTGACCCGTACATAACCTATGCGTTGACCTCTCAAAACGTGACTCCTTAACAACATGTGTCCGAAAAGACTCTATGACCGTTCAAGGCATATGTCAAGTAATTGCGAGAGCAACCCTATCCTGATGTCGTTTTCAGAAGCCTGAATCCGTGTTCCAGCTCATCCAATAGTTATCAAGTCCTTGATTGCAAAGTAAAATATTGCATTTTCTGCTTTCACCCGAGTGATCATGCTACGCTTGTAGCGGGTATACTGCAAGCTCGAGCGCCTGCTCGCTGCCGACCGACCTGTTACGCAAGGATAGCGGCTTCGATAGCGCCAAATTGTTGTTCCAGTGCGAGGCCGAGCGCGAGCGAATCGCGCCTTTGGGGTGGCAACTGGACTATGTCATCAAGTGGAACCCCCGCCAACAGGACAAGGCCGCCTGGGTGGCGAGCGCCGCGCAAGCGAACGGGTTCAGCGAGATACGCCCAGGCAAACGCTGCGCGTTAATGTCACAGCAGCTTGAGCGCGCCCACGGCAAGCAACGCCAGAGCATGCGACTGGTCGTGTCGGTAACCGAGCGCACCATCGACAAAAAAGGGCAGCACCTGATCGAGCCGGAAGTTGAGATCGAAGGTTGGTGACCAGCCTGGACAGCGCGCCGGAGGAAGTCATCGGGCTGTATCGCCGCCACGGCACCCATGAACAATTTCACTCCGAGATCAAGACCGACCTGGACATGGAACGTCTGCCGTAGGGCAAGTTCGACAGCAACGACGCGATCATGCATCTGGCGATGTTCGCCTATAACTGTTTGCGCTTGCTCGGCCAGCTGGGTTTGACGGGTGACATCTCGCCGGTCAGGCATCCGGCGAAACGGCGTCGTTTGAAAACGGTATTGCAGGAAATCATGTATCGGGCGGCCAAATACATCGAGCACGCGCGCCGATTGGTGCTCGACTTCGGCCGCACGGCAACGATGCATGCCGACATCTTCTGTGCCCTGCAAGCGCGTCTGTCACGTCTGGGGACGGCGTGATCGGCAGGCAGCAGCAGAGGCAACGATTGACGGAGCAACTTCACGATTGCGGCGTGCCAAAAGGAGCGCGCATGGGCTGACACACCAAAACCGCTCTGGAATCATGGCTGGCTTCATTCATAAGCGGCAAATTTGAGCCGAGTAAGCCGCAACAGTGCTCGATAGCGGCGCCATCAGAATGCGAAATCTGCAAAAATTTGCAGTTTTACCAAGGAACAAGCGACGCTCAAATTTCGGGCACGGAATCAGGTACTAGACAGCAACCTTAAATATCGCCTCACCCACGCGCTCAATTTCTGTGAGCGCATCACTTGCCATTTGAAAATCAATTGGCCAGCGAAACCCTGGATTAGTTGGATCCATATCAGCTTCGTGCGCTATTTTGTTTCTTCGATCAACAATCATCTCGATTCTAAGCTTTATGTCCTTAGCGGAGAGGTTAATTTCGCTTCCAACCTCTTCCCAAAGTTTCTTTGTGGATATCAGGCGAATCGCATCTGCAATTTTATCAGGATGTTGAAAGCTGAGCCATGAGTGTTTTTCGCGCACAGTATCACCAAGCCATGACTCATGCGCGTGTCCACTTAACGCTCGCTCCACCGCATCTAGTGATAATTGAAATTTTGCGAATGCGTCAGTTCGAGGGCGAATGCCTTTCGAAATTTCAATCATTCCGATCCGAGCTAATTCATGAATAAGATAATCAAGCGCACTTACCCCCAAAACAATTTGAGCACGCCACATATCTGTTACATCTATCGCCACTGTTGTGATCTTGGTTACACCTACAGCTAACGTGCCAAGTTCACGAGCACGTAACAAATTGTTTCGAAATTGTTGCATCGTGTTAAGCATATTTTGCGATGGCAATCACATGATCTGCTAATTTTTCGAAAACTTTTTTGAATTCATCGCGCTTAACGATATCTTGCGCCAGTACGGTTCCGACATGCCCGAGCATGCTCTGATCCAGCGCGAATACAGGTGTTTGGAAATTCTGGGAAGCAGTGATCAAAGAATTGAAATCCGATATTTCAGCAAGGCAATAGCCCTTGGCAACATCAACACCAGCCACATGGTAGGTTTCAGGTAGGAACGCAGCTCCGTGCTTTGCCAAAGCTGGGACAAGTCGATCTTTGACTCTTGCATTAATTTGATTAATCCAATCTTGGAAGCCCACTGTTGGCTTCCCTTTCCGTGGTCGATATCTTTGAATGACCGTCCCAAGAAACTTAACTTTACATTTTGGAAATGGATAGTTTGCGGTCTTTAAGGTGTCTAGTTCAGCAGCCTTTTTGGCCCATTCGATCCACTTTGGAAGAATCGTGGCAAGAGAGTCTATCGCCATAACACTAAAATAATCTGGAGCTGTAGGTACAATAAAACAGTCACTGGACATCAAGAAATTTTGATTCATGGCACCCAGGCTAGGACTCATGTCGATTAACACGTAGTCGGCTTTTTGCGCCTCAGCTACTCGTTGGACAAAAAAATGAAACGCACCAGGAAGATTCTTCAGGGCCTGGATAGAACCGGACAGTTCTTGCGCGATTCCTAATGTAACCTCGTATTCACTCAAATTCACGTGACCAGGAACAAGAAACAGTCCTGGGCGTCCTTTCACCTCGACACATTCGCATGTCTCTATGGGTCTTGGCTGCGATTCAAAAGCAGGCGCCAATGCCGCTTTGAGATTCGCGTTTGGATGCGCTTCATAAAATGCATCAAACTCCGTCGACGAATCGTAATCGAGAACTAAACCGCTAAGATTACATTGCGGGTCAGTGTCAATCATCACAACTCGATGGCCTTTTTCGGCAAGCATCCAACCAAGATTGAAAGTGGTAGTCGTTTTACTGACGCCACCCTTGTGATTGAAGAGGGCAATTGTTGTATGCATGGTTAATATTTTCCTGGGTAATTAGTTGGCAAAAACGTAAATCAGTTGTTAAAAATATTATTGTTTAATTAATTTTTCACCACTCGGACGGAGTTCGCCATTTGGCGATACACTCCCACTTGGTTTCCGGCTTTCCCATGGACGTCATCGCCAGGCGCAGCTTAGCCGGCGTCATCTTGAACGGCCGCCCGCCGCTACGTCCTCTCGCCCGCGAAAATGCTAATCCAGCAACGGTGTGCTCAGAAATCAGTTCGCGCTCAAACTCGGCCAACGCGGCAAAAATACCGAACACTAGCTTGCCGGCCACACTTGTCGTATCTATTGCGGCACCGTGTCCGGTTAGTACCTTCAGGCCAACCCCGCGCGCAGTCAGGTCATGCACCGTGTTGATTAAATGACGCAAGTCACGGCCGAGCCTGTCTAGTTTCCAAACCGTCAGGGTGTCGCCTTCACGTAGATGTCTGATCTTCGTAGAGATGCGTCGGGTCAACGCCGGAGAACACCAGCGCATCTCGTTGTAAGTGCGTTGTTTGCGAACCGTCGGCCTTCGAGACCCCCATGTATCCAGTTAATATGATTTCACTTGTCACTTATCCGGTCGATTGTGTGACAGTCCGTCATGTCACTTGCTAATCCTCAAAAACTGTCATTTAACCCGTTACTTAATGTATGACATGTAAGGGGTTCTGTTGGCTAATAATGTAACAGAAATTCGGCTGGAATTTGCTCTTTTGCAAATATCGCTCGCAGTTGCCTCAGAGAAACATTATGGTTCCGACCGTACGACGCCAACCGAAATAGCGAGCCCGCAGTCTCGGGATTGTGTCGAGCATGAAGAACGGCCTCTTCACTTGCGTCGGCCGCCTTTCGCCAGTAATTGACGGGTTTTTCCGATCCCACGTGTATCGGCAGAACGTTTGTGAATTCCCTCTGCGGTTCTTGCACGAACAAGCCAGCGAACTCTCCGGCTGCATTCAAAATCTGCGATTCGATCAACTCGACGGCTATAGCCGCTGCCTACAGCATTTGCAACTGCACCGAGTCCGCTAAAATCTCAAAGGCCTGCCATTGGCTCTGTCCGGCGCGGAGCGGGGGCCGCATCGCTCCCATACGTAACGGATAACTTCACCGTATGATCCGCACAGCGAGATCGGCGTGTTCAGCTCGTCTAACAAAGTGCGCAGCAGCCGAAACCAAAGTCCGGCATGGACCCGGCGGCGCGGTAGCTCGACGTATCCTGTCGTGAGTGCTTGCCATGTGCGCCGGTCAATCGCCGAAATCGGCACACTGGCCTGCCGCTGCTCACATGAAGAATCATCCGAGCCCGTGAACGTCCCAGTCCCTCCCCAATAGGGCTCCAGCCAGCAACCATGCGTCGGGCAGATCAATAGCAACGGCAATTGTCATACGAGTGGCAGCGCATGTTCCGCCGAGTCACGAATGCAGCATGAGCACGCCCGACGCAGCGGATGCATCGGCAGCCAGGCGCGCCGGCTCATGATTGACCGCGCTTTTCGACGCCCCTTCGGCAGCAGAACTGATAGCTGGAAAACATAGGTGTTGGCGCCGACCGAAAAATGATAATCATCTAGCCGGCCTCCCTTTGGCAAGCGCCGGGGGCTATAGTGACCATACGAATCCTGACGTCGTACCCCGCGTTGACGGCGGTGGCCGGACCCCGGCTGCGGCGGGGCGCGCGACGCATGGCCGGAAGTCCGTCCTGGCGGCGCCACTCAGTTGGCCTTGAGGCGGTTCGCGGGGTCAAGACGATCAGCGAGATAGCGCAGTCATACAGTGCGCATCCACAGTTGGTGGGACAGTGAAAAAAGGAAATTCTTGAGTCCGCAGGAGCGCTGTTCGAGGGCAAGCGTGGGTCCAAGCCGAATTTGTTACACAGTAAGTCTAGCAGCCTGTCGGATGTGGGCGCTTGTTGCCGGAGCTGGCCGCGTTCGGGCCGCTAACCGGCGCGCCGCGCCTGCCGCGCCGGCGCCAGGTCGAAGTAACAAGCGGCGATTTGTGCCGCCACCCGGTCCCAGGTCAGATGGGTGACCAGTGCCCGCACCGCGCGCGCGTCGGGACGGGCCGCGATCAGCGCGCACACGGCGCGCCGCTGGGCGGCCGGGTCGTCCCAGCGCGCCTTTTTGAGGGCGAACTCGGCGTGCTCCAGATGCAGCGCGCTTTCGCTGGTCATCATCACCGGCGTGCCCGCGGCCAGCGCTTCGAGCACCGTTAGCGGAAACACTTCGCCCTGGCTGGGCAAGGCGACCACGGCGGCCGCATGGTAGGCGCTGGCCAGCAGCGGATCGGCATGTTCGAGTTGGCCCAGCCAGGTGACCTTGGGCAGTGCCAGCAAGGTTTGTAGGTAATCCATGTCCTGCCGCTGCGGCCGCCCGATCACCACCACCGGCAAATCGACCTCGGCCAGCGCGCGTGCCAGGCCCAGCTGATTTTTATAGGGCGAGATGGCGCCCACCATCAGCACGAAGTCGCCAACAATACCGGTCTCGCGGCGAAACAGGTCGCCATTGGCGGTGAAGAAATGCGGCGTGATGCCGTTCGGATACACCCGAATCTTGTCCGGCGCGACCCGGAAACCGGACACGATGGCCTCGCGTTCGGCCTGGCCCAGCGCCACCACCAGGGCGGCCAACTGGAGCGCCCGTTTGGTTTGGGCGTAACTGGTTTGCACGTCCCAGGCCGTCAAGCGCCCGGCCAGGCGGTCCACCACCCGCGCGCGCAAGCCCGAGGCGCGGTTCCAGCCGGGCGACAACAGGGGCGAGAGCACCACCGGCAAACCCAGGTCACAGGCCGACTCGACAATGCGGTAATTGCCATTGATGGCGGAAAACACGTGAATCACATCGTAATCGACCAGCCGGTCGCGGTTGGGATCGAGCAAAGCCACCTCGAGCGGGCCGCGCGCGTCCGGTTGCAGCCGGTTCAGGGCGGCGATGGTCTGGCGTACCTGGATTTGCAGGCCGCCATCGCGCTGGAACAACATCGGATACGACAATATGCCAACGCGCATGGGCGCCTCCTGACAGTGAACCGCATCATTTGGCGGGGGCCAGCCCGCACAGCTTATGCCGCGCCAGCACGAATTCGGCGCCGATCTCATGCTTGAGCAGCAGCACCCCGCCCACCCAGCACAGCAGCGCGGCGAAAGCCGAGCACAACAACGGCCACAGCGTGTGTTGCGCGCGCCACGGCAGCACATACAGCACACCGGCCGGGCCCAGTGCCGTGATGCCTGACAGGATCAGGCTCTTGCGCACCGCGCCGGCCAGCACCGCCGCGCGCAAGCCGTTCAAGCGGCACAGGCAACGGTAGGTGGCCCAGCAGCGAAACAGCACGCCGGCCACCACCGCCCACGCCACCCAGACCAGCCCGAACGGGGCGGCCAGCGCGATCGCCGCCACCCGCACCAGGGTCGCGGCCGCGTCGAGCTGGGCTTGCGCCTTGACGTGGCCGCAGGCGACAAACAAGTAGCGCGCCATGCTGAACATGCTATACAAGGCGGTGGAGAAACACATGATGCGTATCAAAGGCACGGCGCCATGCCACTGCGCGCCATATAACAGGTGCACCAGCGGCGAGGCGGTCAAGCCGACGAACAGGAAAAACGGCCAGGCCAGCCCCGTCATGTAGGCGATGGTGGTCAGATATGCGGCGCCGGGATCGCCGCCGCCGCGCGACTGGGCCGCGAACAGCGGATAGACCACCGGCGAGATGGCGGCCGTGATCGCTTGCTGGAAAATGCCGAGCACCCCCATCGCCTTGCTCAACACGGCCACACTTTCGATATCGATCATTTTGCCGACGATGAGATCGGGCGCGGCCACCCCGGCTTCATCGATCAGCCCGCCCCCGGTGGAGAGCGCGCCGAAGGCGGCCACCGGCGCGATGCCTTTCCAGCCGGGCAGCCACGGCAGGTGCGCCGGGCGCCAGTACAAACTGGCCAGCAAGGCGGCCGCCGTGCCGGCCACGGCGGCCCAGGTCAGGCTCAGGTAACCGTAGCCGAGGTGGGCCATGGTGAGCGCGACCGCCAGATTGACCAGCACGTTGCTGGCATTGATGGCGAAAATGGCCGACAGGCGCAGCTGGCGCCGCAGGCACGGCAGGGTCATCGAGCTAAATGGAATCAGAAAAAAATTGAGCGACAAGATATTGAGCACCGGTCCCAGGCGCGGCTCGCCGTAGAAACGGGCCAGCGTGCCGCTGCCCAGCAAGATGGCCGTCGCCAGCAGCCACGCCACCAGCAGGCTCACCGCCAGGGCCGCGCGCAGCTTTTCCATACTCAAGTCTTTTTCCTGGATCAGGTACTGGCCCACGCCAAAGTCGCGCACCGCGTGGCCCAGCCCGACCAGCACGGCGCCCACCGAATACACGCCCAGCTCGGCCGGCGTGAGCAGGCGCGCCATCCACATGCTGCCGCCCACGCTAAGTAGCAGCAAGGTGTACTTCTCGGCGAACGAGATCAGCAGCGAATGGCGGGTCGGGTGCATCGCCATGGCTCACACCAGTCCGCGGTAAAAGGCCAGCACGCGCTGCTCGCACAGGCTTTGCGCGTGCCGGCTTTCCGCTTCCTCACGCGCGGCGCGCGCCATCGCCCGTCGCCGCGCGGGGTCGGCCAGCAGCGCGGCCACGGTGCGCGCGGCGGCCGCCGCGTCGTCGAGCGGCACCAGCACCCCGCCTGCGCTGTCGCGCAAGATGTCGGCTGTGCCGGGCACATCGGTGCCAACCACCGGCACCCCGCAAGCCATCGCTTCGATGGTGGCGATGCCAAAGCCTTCGTTACTGCTTAATAATAGGTGCAAATCGAAGGCCGGCATGATGTGCTCGACCGCCTCGCAATAACCGGTGAAGATCACTTGCTTGGCCAGCCCCAGGCGGGCGACCTCGGCGCGCAGCGCCGCTTCCAGCGGGCCGCTGCCGGCCAGCACCAGATACAAGTCGGGGAAACCCTGGCGCACGGCGCAAAACAGGGCCAGCAAGGCGTGCGGGCGTTTTTGCACCGACAGCCTGCCGACCGAGCCGAGCACCAGCGCGCCAGGCGGCAAGCCCAGGCGACGCCGGGCCGCCCGGCGCTGCCGCGGCCCGGCCTGGAAGCGGGCCGTGTCGACCCCGTTGGGAATGACGGCCAAGCGCGTGCCGGGCACGATGAATTCTTCAAACGTCAGCAAAAAATGGCGCATGGCCGATTCGGACACGGCATAGACCCCGCGCACCGAAGCAAACGCTTGCGCCAGCAGGGGCCGATGCCAGCTGCTGAACTGGGCCGGCGGAAAGGCGTTGTGCACCGTCACCACCGCCGGCAAACGGCAATGGTGGGCCAGCCACAAGGCCGAGGCGCCATAACTGGTCCAGCAAAAGGCCACGTGCACCAGACTGGGCCGGTAGGAGCGCAAGGTGCGCGCGGCGAACCAGCGCGCGCGCCACAGGTTCAGGCGGCGCCAGCGCCACTGCTCGAAGAACAGGGGCGGATCGAACACCGACACGGCCACGTGCTCACGACGCAGCGTGGCGGCCCACTGCTCGAAACCGGGAAACGGGCGCAGCGCCAGTTCGCTACGGCAACCTGAGGCGGCCAGCAAACGCGCCTCTTGCCCCATCCGCAATTCCATGCCGCCCAGTTCGCCCGAATAACTGGTGATCAAGACCTTGGGCGCGCGTTGCCGCCGGCTCAGCCATGCCTGATGGCAGTACCCGCGCAAGTAGGCGATTTCCCAGCGCCGCAGCAGCAATGGGCCGGGCGCGCGCGCGACCAGGGCACGCAGCGCGCCGACCGCTTCGCCCAGCAAGCTGCGCAGCATCCAGCGCGGCACCCGCCACAGCGTGGCCGGCTCCGGCCACGGCGGTGGATAAGCGAGGTCTTGCCGGCACTTGCCACGCCCGCAATTGTAGGCCCGCCGCAGCACGGAACGGATCGTCATTTGGTGCGGCCGGATGAGGTGGGCCACCCGCGCGGCCGGGCAAAACCAGGACAGGTAGCCGGCTTGGTGCAAGCGCCGCGTGAGCATGGTTTCGCTGCCCATCGCATAGCGTTTTCCCCTGGGGCCGACGCTCTCGTCGAAGCGGTGTCCGGCCGCGAACACGGCGCGCCGCAGGGCCATGTTGGCGCCCCATACCAGGCCGGGGAACACGGGACCGTCGGCCAGATCGGACGCGGTAACGCCGAACGTCAGGCCGAGCGGAACCAGCTCGATCAGCCAAGGCGGCGGCGCGCTGGCCCAGTCGGCCACGATGGTGCCGCCGAACACGGCGTAATCGGGTCGGGCGCGCGCGCAAGCGTCCAGCTGGCATAACCAGTCGGGCTCGGGCACCGCGTCGTCGTCGGCAAACACAAACAAGGCGTGCGCCGCCTCTTCCTCCCGCGCCGCGTGGTCCCCGTTTTCCATCGCCCACGCCAGCGCCGTGTTTAACGCCACGTTCTTGCCGCGCCGCCCCTCGTGCAGACAGGTGAGCGGCAAGCGCTGGCGAAATTGGCCGATCAGGACGGCGCTGTCGTCGTCGCTGCCATTGTCGACAATGACGAGACGCCAGCCCGCGGCCGGCGGTGTCAGCCGGCAATATGCCTGCAACACCTTGGTCAAGGTCCGGGCGCCATTGTAAGTGGCCATGAGAACGGTCAACAAGCGCGCTTCTCCTCTGTCTTAGTATTGCAGTGGCATAACAAAGCAGTGTACTGAGCGCTGTCCCGGCGCCGTTGACAGGCATCAAAATTTGCAGCGCGCTACTTTGCGCATATTCATCCGATCGCCGATCAACCAACTGAGCCGAGCCGCCACGCCATGCGCGACATCCTGATCACCGCCATCGTGTTCTGTTCCCTGCCCTTTATCCTGCGCTCGCCCGTGACGGGCGTGCTGATGTGGGTCTGGATCAGCGTCATGAATCCGCATACCCAAACCTGGGGCTTCGCCTCGCGCCTGCCGTTCGCCTACCTGATCGCGGTGGTCACCCTGGTCAGCCTGGTGTTTTCGCGCCAGCCGAAAAATCTGCCCATCACGCCAATCAGCCTGACCTTGATCGCCTTTGTGCTGTGGATGAATGTGACCACCCCGTTTGCCATCGTGCCGGACGCCACCTGGATTCAATGGGGCAAGGTGATGAAAATCATGCTGATGACCTTTATCACCATGATGGTGATCCGCGAGCGGCGCGACATACTGCGGCTGATCTGGGTGCTGGTGATCTCGCTGGGCTACTACGGCGTCAAGGGCGGCATTTTCACCGTGCGCAGCGGCGGCACCCAGCGCGTCTGGGGTCCGGAAGGCACCTTCATTGGCGACAACAACGCGGTGGCACTGGCCTTGATCATCATGATTCCGCTCATGCATTTCCTGCAACAAAACACCGACAGCAAATGGGTGCGGCGGGCCTTGACCGCCACCATGCTGCTCACCGGCCTGGCCGCGCTCGGTTCCTACTCGCGCGGCGCCCTGCTCGCCATCGGCGCCATGTGCCTGTTCATGTGGTTCAAAAGCAGTCAAAAGGTGGCGGTCGGCAGTTTGCTGGTGATTGTCGCGCCCGTGTTTTTGGCCTTCATGCCCGACGGCTGGTTCGCGCGCATGGATTCGATCTCGGAATACCAGGCCGACGATTCGGCCCAGGGCCGGATCAACGCCTGGCGCATGGCGTACAACCTGGCTTGCGACCGCTTTCTGGGGGGCGGCTTTGAGATTTCGTATTATTCGATCTTTCAGCGCTACGCGCCCAACCCGGCCGATGTCCACGCGGCCCACAGCATCTATTTTCAGGCGCTGGGCGAGCACGGCTTCGTCGGCCTGGCCCTGTATTTGCTGCTGGGCGTGCTGACCTGGCGCTCGGCGGCCTGGATCGTGCGCAACACGCGCGGGCATGCGCCACTGCGCTGGGCGCGCGACCTGGTGACCATGATCCAGGCCAGCATGATCGGCTTTGCCGTCGGTGGCGCCTTCCTCAGCCTGCTCTATTTCGACGTGCCCTATTATCTGATGGCCGCCGTGATCGCCACCCGGGTGCTGGTCGAGCGCGCGCTGAGCCAACCGGGCGCTACCCCTGTCGCGGCGGTCGACGGGCCCGCCGCGCGGCCCGGCCTGGCGCTGCGGCCATGAAGCCGGCCAACGGGGGGCCGGCCCTGTCGATCCTGATTTACCACCGCGTGCTGGCCCGGCCCGACGCGCTGTTTCCCGACATCCCGGACGCGGCCCGCTTCGCGCGCCAACTCGGCTTGCTCAAGCGCTTTTTCCGGGTCATGCCGCTGCTCGAGGCGGCGCGCCGCCTGCAAGACGGCAGCCTGCCGCCGCGCGCCGCCTGCATCACCTTCGACGATGGCTACGCCGATAATGCCCAGGTCGCGCTGCCGCTGCTGCGCCGGCATGGCCTGAGCGCCTGCTTTTTCGTCGCCTCCGGCTACCTGGACGGCGGGCGCATGTGGAACGACGCCATCGTCGACCGCTTGCGCCATGCGCCCGGCGCCGAACTCGATTTATCGGAATGGGGCCTGGGCCGCCTGGCGCTGGGTACCTTGGCGCTGCGGCGCCAGGCCATCGGCACCGTGCTGGGCGCGCTCAAATACCTGCCGTTCGAGCAGCGCCAGACGCTCAGCGCGCAACTGTCGCGCGGCGCGCCGGCGGTCGCCCCGCCCATGATGTCGAGCGCAGAGCTGGTGGCCCTGCACCGGGCCGGCATGGAGATCGGCGCCCACACGGTGGGCCATCCAATATTGTCGACCCTGTCGGAGCGGGCCGCGCACGACGAGATCGCGCACGGCAAACGGGCGCTGGAGGCCATCATCGACGCGCCCGTTTCGCTGTTCGCCTATCCGAACGGGGTGCCGCGGCAGGATTTCGGGCCGTCCCACGTGGCCATGGTGCGCGCGCTGGGCTTTGCCGCCGCCGTCACCACCGCTTGGGGCGCCGGCCGCCCGGGCGACGACTTGTTTCAGCTACCCCGCTTCACCCCGTGGGACCGGGGCCGGCTGCGCTTTTTGCTGCGCATGCGCCAAAACCTGGCGCTCGAACGGGACAGGTAAGGTGACATCGGAACGGCGGCGCGCCAGCGCCGGTGAAGCGGCGCTTCGCCCGTATCGGCGTTTCAGGCCGGCGCCTTGAAAGCCAGCAGCACGGTGTAGGGCGTGGCCACATGCGCCAGAAAGCGCAGCGGCGCCACCTTGCGCGCCAAGCCGACGGCCAGGCGCGCCAGCCGGCTCTTGTGGGTCAGATCCATCATGTCGAAACGGTCCAGGCAACGCAGTCCCTGCTGGCCCAGATGGTCGCGCAAGCCATAAAAGGTGAACCAGTTGACCGCCGGGTAGGTGGCGTAGCCGGCCAGCTGCGGGCGTGTGGTGCGGGCCAATTGTTCGATGTGGCGCTTGAGCGGAGCCGGATACCAGGAATACAGCGGCAGCGTGAATTCTTCCTGACGCGGGCAAAGCAGGTTGCTGGTGCTGAGATAAAGCGCCCCGCCCGGTTTGAGCACGCGCACGAATTCGCGCAGGCAGCCCTGCCAGTCGGCCACGTGCTCGAGCAGCTCCGGGGCGATGCACAAGTCCATCGATTGGTCCGGCCAGGGCAGCGCGGTGGCCGATGCGACCTCGAACCGGATCGCCAGCGCCGCCTCGCCGGCCCGCTTGCGCGCCAATTCCACCAGCGCCGCGTTGATGTCGGCGCCGAACACCTGATGACCCTGGGCCGCCCACAGCATGCATTGGGTGCCGGCGCCACAGCCGATGTCGGCCACCCGCAGCGGCCCGGCCGGCGCGCCCAACAGGCGCAGCAGATTGGCCTGGATGGCGCCGAACCGCAGCCGCGCGGCGCCGCTGCTGCTCTCTTTTTCATAGTAGGCGTAGAAATCCTGGTGGGTGCCAGTGTTCCACGCCGGGTCGTGCCGGACCGCGTCGCGCGCCGCCTCCGGCGTGGTGTGCGCCGTTTTTTGCGCGGTCGGCCCCGCTGTCGATTCCGATCTCATGCCGCCCCCTTGGCTGGATGCTGTTTAAACCACTGTTCCAGCATCATCAAGACCCACACCATGGTGCCGTGGTAGGCCGGGTGTTCGGCCAGATGATGCTGCTGCAATTGGTCGATGAAGCCGGGCCGCACGATGCGCCGCGCTTTCAGGTCGCTCAAGCTGTCGAACGCGAGCTGGCGCAGCCGGCCGTGCTGCTGTAACCACAAGCCGAACGGCAGACCGAAGCCGTGCTTCTTTTTGCGGATCACGGCGCGCGGCAAGGTGTCGCGCAGGGCGGCCTTGAAAAAATAGCGTAACTCGGTGCCGCGCAGCTTGTGACGCGGCGGCAGGCGGGCGGAAAACGCCACCATCGCGTCGCACAGGAAGGGGAACACCGGCTCCACGCCGGCCAGCTCGCACGCCTTGTTCACCTTGGGCAAATCGTTGTCGGCCAGGGTGAACTTCAAATCGAGCGCCTGCATCTGGTTGATCTGGCTGTGACCATGGGTCAGCCAATAGGCCGCGTTCAGACTGCCGATCGGCGCGCCCGTCTCCACCAGGGCCAGAAAGTCGCGTTCGAGCACTTCGGCCGCGCCGTAGCGTTGCAGGAGATTGTAGGTTTCCAGCCGCGCCGGCAGCGGCACGCTGGCTTGCTCGATATAGCTGCGCGCCTTGCACAGCAAGCGATGCCGGCCGCCGCCGGCCAGTTTGAACAAGAGCGGTTCGAGCACGGCTTGGCGCAGCAGCATCGGCACTTGCTCATAGCGGGCAAACACGGCCTGACGCGCGTAACGCTCGTTACCGCCGAACAGCTCGTCGCCGCCATCGCCACCGAGCAGACGGGTGATGCCGTCGGCCTTGGCCATGCCGGCGCAATAATAGGCCGGCACCGCCGATGCGTTGCCGAACGGCTGGTCGAACACGGCGGCGATGCGCGGCACCGCCTCGACCACGTCGTCGGCCGTCACATACAGTTCGTGGTGTACGGTGCCGAAGTGCTGGGCCGCCAGGCGTGCGTAGTCCATTTCGTCGTAGCCGGGCGCGTCGAAGCCGATCGAATAAGTGCGCGCCGGACGGCCCGACACCTGACCCAGTAAGCCGGCCAGGGTCGAGCTGTCGGTGCCGCCGCTGAGGAAGGCGCCCACCGGCCCGTTGCCCAGGCTCGCCTGCACCGCGCCGCGCAGGGTGTGCAAAAACTCCTGTTTGAGCTGCTTGAACGGCAGTATCTGCTTTTCATGGAAGGCCATGGTCCAGTAGGTGCCCGAGCGCAGCCGGCCGTCCTTGAGGTGCAGATACTGGCCGGGCAAGAGGCGCTGCTGACCATGATAAATGGTGGCCGGCGCCGGCACCATGTGGAAGTACAGATAGTTATAGAGCGCTTGCGGATCGACCCCGCCGCGCAGGGCCGGATGCGCGTTCAAGGCGTCGGCGCTGGAGGCGAACATCAGGCCGGCGCTGCCGTGGTGATAGGTGAGCGGATGGATGCCGCTGCGGTCGACCGCCAGCAGCGCCTCGCCGTTGCGTTCATCGAGGATGCACAGCGCGAACGGGCCGGCCAGTTCGGCGCAGGCGAGCGGCCCCAGACTGCGCCACAGCGGCGCCAGGCGCTGGGCCAGATCGGCCGCGCCCTGGCTGTCGTGATGCTGGGCGTTGGCGCTGCCGTGATTGTGGCCGCTAAGGTGGCCGTTAAGGTGGCCGCCGCGCGCCGCGCCATCGGCCGCGGCCGCGGCCGCGTCCCTTAGCACGGCGCGGCCCCACAGCGCGATCAGCAAGCCATCCTGGCGGTACAGATGGGCGGCGCCGTCGGCGCTGGCCACCGCCGCCGCGCTGGCCGCGCCGCTGCGGCTGCGCACCGCGCAGGCGTCGAACCGCGTGAGCGGCGCCACCATGGCGGCCAGCACGGCGCCGTTGCAGTTGTCGGCGCGCGAACGTTCACCGGCCAGCGTGCCTGGCGCGGCCAGCCAGCCGCACAAACCGCTCATACCAACACCTCCAGCGCAGGCGGATGGCCCAGGAAGGCGCCCGGACTGGCGCTCAAGCCGTAAGCGCCGGACTGGAACACCACCACCAGGTCGCCCGCTTCGGCCTTGGGTAAATCGACCCGGTCGCCCAGCACATCGAGCGGAGTGCACAAGGGCCCCACCACGGACACGGTTTCGCGTCCCTCGCCCGTCATGCGGTTGCCCAGCGCGAGCGGGTAATTCTTGCGCACCACTTGCCCGAAATTGCCGGACGCGGCCAGGTGGTGATGCAAGCCGCCGTCCGTGATCAAGAACACCTCGCCCTTGGACAGTTTACGTTCGAGCACTTTGCACACATAAATGCCCGCCTCGGCCACCAGGTAGCGGCCCAATTCGATGACCAGGCGGGTGGCCGGCGACTGCCGCTCCAGCACCCGCATCGGCTGCGCCAGGCGCTGGCCGATTTCGGCCACATCGAGCCGCTGCTGACCGGGAAAATACGGCACCCCGAAGCCGCCGCCGATGTTGAGCAGGCGCAGCGGCGCCGGCGCGTGCCGCGCCAATTCCAGCGCCAGGGTCACGCTGAGCGCCTGCGCCTCGGCGATCGCGTCCGCCGACAGATTTTGCGACCCGCTATAGATATGGAAGCCGAGGAAGTCGAGACCCAGCTGGCCCAGCCGGCTGAGCATGGCCGGCACGCGCTGCTGGTCGACCCCGAACTGGCGCGCGGCGCCCCCCATTTTCATGCCGGCGTGCTTCAATTCGAAATCGGGATTGATGCGCACCGCCACCCGCGGCGTCAAGCCGAGCTGCTCGCCGATCAGCGCCACCCGTTCCATCTCCGCTTCCGACTCCAGATTGATCACCACCTCGGCCGCCACCGCGCAGCGCAACTCGGCGTTGCCCTTGCCCGGTCCGGCGAACGAGATGCGCGCCGGCGCCATGCTGGTGTCGAGCGCCGTTTTGAGCTCGCCGCCGGAAGCGACGTCGATGCCGTCGACCAGGCCCGCCATCATGCCCACCAGCGCCGGCATCGGGTTGGCCTTCATGGCGTAGTGGAGCTGCACGGACGGCGGCAGCTGGGCGCGCAGCTGGGCCACGCGCGCATGCACCTGGCGCCGTCCATAGGCGTAGAACGGGGTGGCGCCGACCCGCTGCGCCAGGCGCGGCAGCGGCAGCGCGCCGATTAGCAGGCAATCGTCGGCCACCGGGAACTGGTCCATCACGGCATGGGACGGCGCGCTCATGGCAACTCCTGACGAAACACATGGGCCATCTGCTCGGCCAGCAGCTTGCGGTCGATCTTGCCGTTCGGGTTGCGCGGCAAGGGCTCGCCGCGCAGCTCCACCCAGCCCGGCACCATATAGGTCGGCAGCGCGGCCTTGCAGGCGGCGATCAGGCGCGCCGCGCTCACCGGCGCGGCGCCGTCGGCCGGCGCGGCCGGGCAGGCCAGCAGCACGATCGCTTGCCCCAGCACCGGATGGGCGACCCCGAACGCGGCCGCCTCCTGCACCATGGCGCTGGCATACACCACTTCCTCGATTTCGCCGGGGCTGACCCGGTAACCGGAGGTCTTGATCATGTCGTCGGCGCGTCCCACGAAGTACAGATAGCCGTCGCGGTCGCGGCGCACCGTGTCGCCCGACCACACCGCCAGCTCGGGCGGCGGCAAGCCGCCCTGGCGCGCCGGCAGCGGCCGAAAACGCAGCGCGCTTTGCTGCGGATCGTTCCAATATCCGAGCGCCACCAGCGCGCCACGGTGTACCAGCTCGCCCGGCTCGTCGTCGCCGCACACCGAGCCGTCCGGGCGCAGCACCAGCACTTCGGCGTTGGGAATGGCCTTGCCGATCGAGTCCGGCCGCAGCGCCAGCTGTTCCGGCTCCAGATAGGTCGAGCGAAACGCCTCGGTCAAGCCGTACATCAGATAGATGCGGGTGTGGGGCAAGGCCAGGCGCAGCGCGTCCAGCGTGGCGCGCTGCATGGCGCCGCCCGAATTGGTGAGGTAGCGCAGCCGGTGCCCGCCCGGCCAGGTCAGGCGCGAGAGCTGTATCCACAGCGGCGGCACGGCCGCCAGGCCGGTGATGGCCTCCACCTCGACCGTCTCGACGATGTCGCGCGCCAGCAGATAGTTCATCAGCACCGCGCAGGCGCCGCTGGCAAACGCGGTGGTCAACTGGCTCAAGCCGTAGTCAAAGCTGAGCGGGAGCACGCACAGGATGCGGTCCTTGGCCGTGTTGCGCAAATAACCTGCCACGCTGTGCGCGCCGGCCACCAGGTTGCGGTGCGATAGCACCACGCCCTTGGGCTTGCCGGTGCTGCCGGAGGTGTACAAAATGGCCGCCATGTCGCTGTCGATACACCGCTGGGCCGGTTCGAGCGCGGCCAGTTGCAACAAGCCGTCCCAGGGCACGAAATGGAGCCCGTGTTCCGGGCCGCAATCGACCCCGTCGATGCCGCCCGTTACCACCACGGTATGCAGGCCGGGGCACTGGGGCAGCACCTCGGCCAGTTGCTGCAAGCGCTCGCGCGAGGTGACCAGAATGCGCACCGTGCAATTGGCCAGGATGTAGGCCACCTGGTCCGGCTTGAGCAGCGGGTTGACGGGCACGAACACGGCGCCGGCGGCGGCCGCGCCAAACATGGCGGCCACCGCTTCGGGGCGTTTTTCCAGATACACGGCGACCCGCTCGGCGCGGCCCAGGCCATGGGCCAGCAAACCGGCGGCGACGGCGGCGACCTGCTGCGCCAGGGTCGCGTAACCGAGCCGCACGCCTTGGTAAGACAGCGCCACCGCTTGCGGCGTGCGGCGCGCCGCTTCGAAAATGAAATCGTGTATCAAATGCGCCATGAATGCTTTCTCGGTAAAACGCTTAACGGCTGGGTTCGCAGCAACCCGCCTATGATTGGGATAAACCTCGCGTCCGATATTGATGTTAATCAACTAACAGGCCTTTCGGCATGGCGGGCCCGGCGGCGTGTGCGCGCGGCCCCGATGCGTCCCTCTGACTTGACGCCGCGCAACTCGGCGCGGGCCCGGCCAGTGTTAAATGGCATGGTCTGGCATTGTCAGCACGACTATCCAAGGGCCCGCCTATATGAAGCCACGCATCGCTCGCGCCATCGCCCAGCTCGGCTATCTGGACGCCGGCCTGTACGCCCTGGGCCAAGTGCTGGCGCGCGCGAGCGGCGGCCGCTGGGCGCTGTATAAATACCGCTTCGTGGCGCAAAAGGTGGCCGAGACGGCCCTGAGCGGCGGGCGCGGGCGCGGTATCGAAGTGCGCCTGTGCCGCCACCCCGACCAACTGCCGCAACCCTATCCGCGCCGGCCCGAGGTGCTGGCCCAGCGCCATCTGCAAGGCGCGCGCAGCCTGGCCGCTTGCAAGGACGGCCGCCTGGTTGGCTTCTTGTGGCTGCTCAGCGGCGGTTATCTGGAAGACGAGGTGCGGGTGCGTTACCGTCTGCTGTCGCCGCAATCGGCCTGGGATTTCGACGTCTGGGTGCGCCCCGAAGAGCGCCTGGGCCTGACCTTCGCCCGTCTGTGGGACGAGGCCAACCGGCTGCTGCGGGAGCAGTCGGTGCGCTGGTCGTGCAGCCGCATCTCGGCCTTCAATGCCGCCTCGCTGGGCGCCCATGCCAGCATCGGCACGGTGGGCATCGGCAGCGCCGTGTTCCTGCGCTGCGGCCGCTGGCAATGGATGCTGGCCAGCCTGGCGCCCTATGTTCATCTCTCGCGCGGCCCGGCATCGCTGCCGGAACTGCGTTTCGACACCAGCGGCCTGTCCCACCCGCCCTCCATGGAGCCACCATGCGCCACCTCGAACAAGTGAAAGCCATCCTGCACGCCAGCCTGGGACTGGGCAAGCGACAATTGGAGGCCGCCACGCCGCTGCTGGGCAGCCTGCCCGAACTCGATTCGATGGCGGTGCTGGGCCTGATCGCGGCCCTGGAACACCATTTCAACATCGCCGTCGACGACGACGAGATCCACGCCAGCCACTTCGCCACCGTGGCCAGCCTGACCAGCTTCGTCAACACCAAGCTGGCGCCATGAACCGCGCGCCGCCGGCCCGGCCGTTTTTCCTGGGCGCGGGCCGGGACCAGCGATTCTGCCTGTTCCACGAGCCGGCGCCGGGCGTCGCTGCGCGCGGAGCCATCATCTACCTGCATCCGTTCGCAGAAGAGATGAACAAGAGCCGGCGCATGGCCGCGCTCCAGTCGCGCGCCTTTGCCGCGCGCGGCCACGCGGTGCTGCAAATCGACTTGTATGGCTGCGGCGACAGCGGCGGCGACTTCGGCGACGCGCGCTGGCCGATCTGGCACGACGACGTGGCGCTGGCCTGCGACTGGCTCGCGCGGCGCACCGGCGCGCCGCTCTGTATATGGGGCTTGCGTTTGGGCGCTTTGCTCGCGCTCGACTGGTGCCAGCGCGACGCGCGCGCCGCACGGCTGATCCTGTGGCACCCCATATTGAAAGGCAAAACCTGCATCGACCAATTTCTGCGCCTGCGCCTGGCGAGCGAAATGGTGGCGGGCGGCGGCGCCGCCGGCTCGGCGCGTGAGCAGCTGGCCGCCGGCGCCACCCTGGAAATCGGCGGCTACGCGCTGGCGCCGCAATTGGCGGCGGCCATCGACGCGCTCGACGCCGCCGCGCTCACGCCGCGCGTGCCGCTGCACTGGTTCGATCTGGCCAGCGCCGGCCAGGCCGGCGCCATCGCGCCGGCCGTGGCCGAGCGGGCCGGCGCCTGGCGCGCGGCCGGCGTCGACTTGCAGCTGCACGCGGTACGCGGCTTGCCGTTTTGGGCCAGCGGCGAAATCGTCGAATGCCACGCCCTGCTCGACGCCACCCGGGAACACTGCGCATGAGCGGGGTGACGGCGGCATCGCGCGGCGCGGCGGCGGACGCGCAGGTGGAACTGCGCGCGTTGCGCTTCGCCTGCTTGGGCTGCGAGCTGATCGGGGTGCTGGCGACGCCGACTTCGGACGCGCGGCGCGGGGTGCTGGTGGTCACCGGCGGACCGCAGTATCGGGCCGGCAGCCACCGCCAATTCGTCCTGCTGGCCGCCGAGCTGGCGCGGCGCGGGATGCCGGTGCTGCGGTTCGACTACCGCGGCATGGGCGACAGCGAGGGCGAGGCGCGCGACTACCAGCGCATCGAGGCCGACCTGGAAGCGGCCATCGACGCTTTTTTCAAGGCCGTGCCCACTCTGCGCGAACTGGTGCTATGGGGTCTGTGCGACGGCGCCACGGCGGCGGCGGCCTACGCCGCGCGCGAGCGCCGGGTGGCCGGCCTGATACTGCTCAACCCCTGGGTGCGCACCGCGCCCGGCATGGCGCGCGCCACGCTGCGCCACTATTATCTGGCGCGGCTACGCCAGCCGCAATTCTGGCGCAAACTGATGAGCGGGCGCTTTCGCCCGGGCGCCGCCATCGCTTCGCTGCGCCAGCTGGCCAGCGCCGCCGTGAAAGGCGCCACGGCCGACGCCGCATCGGGCGCCTCGGCGCGCGCCAGCCAGGCCGAGGGCGCGGCCGACCCGCCGGCGCGCATGCTGGCCGGCCTGTCGCGCTTCACCGGCCGCACCCTCATCATCCTGAGCGGCGAAGACTTGACGGCGCGCGAATTCGCCGACGTGCTAGGCTCGCCCGGCTGGCGCCAGCTAGCCCGCTCGCCACGCCTGCGGCAGACGCGCCTGCCCGGCGCCAATCACACTTTCGCGCGCGCGGCCTGGCGCGACGAAGTGGCGCGACTGAGCGCCGAATGGATCGCGGCATGGTAAAGCGCGTGTTAATGATCGCTTACCACTATCCGCCCATGCAGGGCAGCAGCGGCATTCAGCGCACCCTCACGTTCTCGCGCGACCTGCCGCAATCGGGCTGGGAGCCGCTGGTGCTCACCGCCAGCGCCGGCGCTTACCGCGACACCAGCGCCGACCAGCTCGACGAAATCGGCCCGCGGGTGCGGGTGCACCGCAGCTTCGCGCTGGACGCGTCGCGCCACCTGGCGCTCTTGGGGCGCTACCCGCGCTGGCTGGCCCTGCCCGACCGCTGGATATCTTGGTGGCTAAGCGCCGTGCCGGCCGGGCTGCGCCTGATCCGGCGCCACCGGCCCGACGTGATCTGGTCGAGCTATCCGATCGCCACCGCCCACCTGATCGGCATGACCTTGCACCGCCTGACAGGCATACCGTGGGTGGCCGACCAGCGCGACCCCATGAGCGACGCGCACTACCCGCCTGACCCACGCATCCACCGCATGCACCGCTGGATCGAAGCGAAAATCCTGGCCCACAGCGCCAGCATGGTGTGCACCACCCCGGGCGCGATCCGCGCCTACCGCGCGCGTTTCCCGCACATCGGCCGCGAGCGGTTTTGCCTGATCGAGAACGGCTTCGATGAAGCCAGTTTCGCCGCCGCCCAGCGCCAGGCGCACGCCGACGCGGCGCCGACGCCGGGCGCCACGCCCACCGGCTGCTTCCGCCTGCTCCACAGCGGCATCATCTACCCGTCCGAACGGGACCCGGCCGCCCTGTTCGGCGCGCTGGCCCGGCTCCAGCGCGACGGCGCCATCGGCCCCGGCCAGCTGCGGCTGGTGCTGCGCGCCAGCGGCCACGACCCGCACCTGCGCGCCATGATCGAGCGCCACCGCATCGGCGCGCTAGTGGAATTGGCCCCGGCCCTGCCTTACCGCGCCGCGCTGGCGGAAATGCTGGGCGCGGACGGTTTGCTGCTGCTTCAGGCAAACAACTGCAACGACCAGATCCCCGCCAAGCTGTACGAATACCTGCGCGCGGGACGGCCCATTCTGGCGCTCACCGACCTGGCCGGCGACAGCGCGGCCAAGCTGCGCCGCTCCGGCATCGACACCATCGGCATGCTCGATTCGGTCGACGACATTTGCCGCGCCCTGCTGCGCTTTTTGCAGCTGTGCCGGCAAGACAAGGCGCCCGTGGCCAGCGCCGCCACCATCGCCATCCATTCGCGCCAGGCGCGCAGCGCCGAACTGGCCGACCTGCTCGACCGGGTCTGCCGCAAGGAGAAACCATGATCCCATTCGCCGTGAAACACGTCGCACCGGCCGGCGCGGCGCGCCTGCTGGTCCTTTTAAGCGCGCTGGCCGGTGCCTTGCCCTGTGACGCGCGGGCCGACTGCCCGCCCTACTCGGCTCACAACACGGGCGGCGACTACACCGATCCGAACGACCGCGCCAAGCTGGCCGTGGTCGAACAGTTTCACTTCACGGCGCCGGTGGAAAATCTGTTGCGCGGCATTTCCGGCACGCTGGGCGACGACATCAGCTACACCCTGGAGCACTTCCCCAACCACCACCGGGCGCTGGCGGCGCTGGCCAAACTGGGGCTGCGCGAGAAAGCGCCCCAGCCGCGCGGCGCCAAATATACGATCGGCTGCTTCTTCGAGCGCGCCATCGGTTTCAAATCGGCCGACCCGGCGGTGCGCACCGTGTATGGCGCCTACCTGCTGGCGTCCGGCCAGCACGAGGCGGCCCTGCTTCAGTTGCGCGAGGCGGCCCGGCTCGATCCCGACAACCCCACCACCAACTACAATCTGGGCTTAATGTATGTGAAAAAAAAGGATTATGCGCTGGCCCTGGAGCACGCCCACAAAGCCTATGGCTTGGGTTTTCCGCTGCCCGGCCTGAAAAACCAGCTCACCGCCGCCGGCCGCTGGCGCGAGCCTAGCGCGGTGCCGGCGCCCGCCTCCGCGCCGCTTCGCAACGAGCAATGAGTGCGAGCCATGAGGGCGAGCAATGAGGGCGAGCAACGAGGGCGAGCAATGAGGGCCCGGCGACGCCGCGGCCGGCCAGGCCGCCCCCGGCGTCGCTACTTGATGCCGTGATGGTTCATCAAGTCATACAGGGTGGGCCGGCTCACGCCCAGCAGTTCGGCCGCCTTGACGATATTGCCGTCGACCCGCGCCAGCGCCATCACCATCACCTTGTATTCGGCCGCGTCGCGCACCTGGCGCAGGTTGACCACCTCGTCTTGCGGCGCCACCACAGGCAGGCCCAGGTCGTCGACCCCGATCTGCGGCCCGTCGGACATGATCACGGCGCGCTTGATGCAGTTTTCCATCTCCCGCACATTGCCCGGCCAGCCGTACGCCTCGATGGCGCTCAGCGCCTCCGGATGGAAGTGCAGGTTGGCGCGCCCCTCGCTGGCGCAAAATTTATTTTTGAAGTGATGGGCCAGCAAGGCGCTGTCGCCGATCCGTTCGCGCAGCGGCGGTATCATCAGCACGATTTCGCTCAAGCGGTAAAACAGGTCTTCCCGGAAGCGCCCGGCGTCGGCCAGCTGCTTGAGGTTTTGATGGGTGGCGCACACGATGCGCACATCGACCGCGATCTCGCTGCGCCCGCCCACCCGTTCGATCACGCGCTCCTGCAAAAAGCGCAGCAGCTTCGCTTGCAGCGCCATCGGCATGTCGCCGATCTCGTCCAAAAAAAAGGTGCCGCCATTGGCCAGTTCGATCTTGCCCAGCGTTTGCTTGGCGGCGCCGGTGAAGGCGCCCTTCTCGTAGCCGAACAATTCGCTCTCGAGCAGGTTGTCCGGAATGGCGGCGCAATTGATGGCCACGAAGCGTTTGTCGTGGCGCGCGCTAAGCGCGTGCAAGCCGCGCGCGATCAGCTCCTTGCCGCTGCCCGAGTCCCCCAGCAGCATCACGCTGGCCGACGACGGCGCCACCTTCTCCACGCTGCGGCACAGCTTAAGCATGCCGGGATCGCGGCTGATCACCCCGGCCAACGGCGAATCGGCCTGGGTTTGCAGCATGCGCCGGTTCTCTTGCAAGATCGCGTGCAGATAAAAGGCGCGCTCGATGACCAAACCGAGCATGTCGGCGTCGAACGGCTTTTGGTGAAAGTCGTAGGCGCCCATGGCGATCGCCTTGAGCGCGTTGGCGCGTTCCTGATTGCCCGACAAGATGATGATCTTGGTGTCGGGCGCGAGCGCCAGAATGTGCTGCAAAGTGGCCAGGCCCTCGCTGGCGCCGTCCGGGTCGGGCGGCAGCCCCAGGTCCATGGTGACCACCGCCGGCTGATGGCGCCGCACCTGGGCCAACGCGGTTTCGCGCTCGCCGGCCAGCAGCACCTCATAGGCGTCAAAACTCCAGCGCAGCTGCTTTTGCAGGCCCGGATCGTCTTCGATGACCAACAGTTTTTGCTTGCCCATGGCTGCTCCTGTTATGCTGGGCCGGGATCCGGATGCAGCGGTAAAATGACCCGAAACGTGGTGCCGACGGCCAGCTCGCTGTCTACTTCAAGCTGGCCGCCCACCTCGCGGATGTATTCGCGGCTCTCGAACACGCCGATGCCCATGCCGGCCGCCTTGGTCGATTCGAATGGCTTGAACAGGCGTTCGCGCATGAATTGTTCGCTCATGCCCTGCCCGCTGTCTTTCAGCTCGACCACCGCGCTGTGGGCTTCGCGCAGCAGCCGCACCACCACCTTGCCGTCGCGCGCGCTGGCCTCGATCGCGTTTTGAATGATGTGGCCCAGCACCCGTTCCAGCCTGGCCCAATTGGCCATCACCGTCAGCCCGCCCTGCTCGATGCGCAGCTGGGGCGCCGGGCTGGCCGTGGCTTTGGCGGCCACCGCCTCGGCCAGCACTTGCTCGATCAGGAGCGGGGCGGCGTCGTCGCGCGCGTCGCCGCGACTGAGTTTTTGCAGCAGCAGCGTCATTTTGCGCACCGAGTGGTCCAGGGTGCCCAGCATGTCTTGCTGGAAGGCGGGGTTGTGCTGATGCTTTTCGGCGTTACTGAGCAGCAGGGACAGCTGAAACACCAGGTTTTTCAAGTCGTGCACGATGAAAGTCGACATGCGGTTGAAGGACTCGAACTGGCGCGCTACGGTCAGCGAATCGGCTGATTCGCGGTGCGCCAGATAGCTGGCGGCCTGGCTGCCGGCGATTTTGAGCAAGTCGGTCACTTCCCAGTTCACCTCGACCGGCGCGCGCGGCTTGTCGAGCGCGATGAAGCCGTACAGGCGGCCGTGCAGCATGAGCGGCACCAGCAGCCACAGTTGCGGCATGCCATGCAGCCAGTCCGGCAGCGCCAAGCCCGGGTAGCGGCCCGGGTCCTGGCGGCACGCCGGCACGTCGATCACCCATTGTTTGGCATCGAGGAAGCGGCACAGCGGCTGCTCCACGCTTTCCTGCTCGGTGCGCGGCGCCATGTTCCAGCTGGCGGCCGGCTCGCACAGGCCCCGTTCGCGCCGTATCCACAAGGCGCCGGCCGGGCTTTCCACCAGTTCGGCGATCGCCTGCACGCTGCGCTGGCCGATGTCGGGTCCGTCAGCCGCCAGCGAACGGGTCACGCGCTGCCACTCTTGGCGGTAATCGTAGAGCGCCTGATAGAAGTGTTTATTGATCCACACCTTGAGGCGGGCCCGTAACGCGCCGGAAAACAGCACGCTGGCCAGCAGCAGCGCGGCGCCGCCCAGAAAGGCCACTTGCATCAGCGGCCCCCAGGCGCCGCCGAAATAGCGCAAGTAGTAAGCGCTGCACGCCATGGTGAGCAGATAGATGGCCGAACCCAGCAAGGCGGCCGAGCGCAGCATCACCTGGCGCGACAGTGCCAGCGCCGGCGCCCAAGCCGGATTGCGCGCCGCCGACAGGGCCAGCAGCGGGGCCGTCAAGGCCACCACGACGCCGCGCGCGGCCCAGATTTCGGGATTGATGGTGCGAAACAGCAAGGCATCGCTGTACAGGTAAAAATCGTAGGCGAACATGGCGCCGATGCCCAGGCTGGCAAATTTGATACCCCAGCGCTCGGACGGGCGGGTATGGCGATACCATTGCTCCACGAGCAACATGCCCAGTACCGCCAGCAGCACACGCAGCACGATCGCCGCCGGCGCCGCCGGCGTGGCGTGCGCCATGGTCCCGGCCAGCAGTTGCAGCGCCAGCATGCCACCTAAGGCGCCGAGTAACATTTTCAAGCGCCGGGCCGAGCGTGTCAGCAGCAACAGCAAAAAGGCCAGCCAAGCCCCGGCCCGCATGGTCTCGAGCACGTTGGCCGCCAGCGCGGTGGCGCCGCCCGGCACGGCCGACAGCGGCGCGCGCCATGCTATCAAGGCCGCCATGCCGCCGGCCCACACGGCGGTCAGCACGCAGGCGCCGCCCAGCAAGCGCGCATGCTGGCGCGCGCCCCAATTGCCCAGCAAGAGTGCCGACAGCAACAAGAACACGCACCCCGCCAGCCCGTAGCTGACGGCGGCGATGGTGCCGTTGGTTACCAGATCGATTGGCATCACCGGCTGCCTTTGCCCAGCAACACCACTTGCACCGTGTCGATCAGGATCAGCAAGTCCAGAAACAGGCTATGATTTTTCACATAATAAAGATCGTATTGCAGTTTGCGTACCGCGTCGTCGATCGAGGCGCCGTATTGGTAACGCACCTGGGCCAAGCCGGTGATGCCGGGCTTGATGCTGTGCCGTACGTCGTAATACGCCACCTCGCTTTTGAGTTGCTCGACAAAAAATGCCCGCTCCGGACGTGGCCCGACAAAACTCATTTCGCCCTTGAACACATTGAACATCTGGGGCAATTCGTCGATACGCAATTTGCGGATCAGGTTACCGATCCGGGTCACGCGCGGATCGTTGGTGGCGGCCCAGCGCGGCTTGCCGTCCTGCTCGGCGTCGCAACGCATGCTGCGAAACTTGAGCACCTTGAACAATTTGCCGTCTTTGCCCACCCGCTCCTGCTGGTAAAACACGGGACCGCCGTCTTCGAGCCGGATGCACAGTGCGGTGAGCAGCATGACGGGCAGGCTGATCAGGCAAATGGCGCCGCTGGCCAGCAAATCGACCACGCGCTTGACGGCGCTGCGCAAATGGCTTTGATCGAAGCCGCCGCCGAAGATCAGATAGCTGGGCGGCACCGAGTCGATCCGGATCTGGCACGCCTCGCGCTCGAAAAAGGTGGCCGCGTCGGTCACTCTTACCCCGCCCAGCACGCAGGCCAGCAGCTCGCCCACCGGAAAGCCGCCGCCGCGCCGGTCGCTCACCGACACCACGATTTCATCGGCATGATATTGGCGCGCGGTGGCCAGCAGGGACGGCCCGGCCGGCAGCAGCGCCGAGGCCGGCACGCAGCAGGTTTCGCCCGGCAGCGCCACGCAACCCACCACGGTAAATTGATGAAAGCCCAGCCGCCCGGCGGCCAGGTCCAGGCAATCCTTGGCCAGGGCGCCGGCGCCGATGACGATCAGGCGCCCTTCCAGCATGGCCGACTCGGCCGATTTGAACACCACCACCCGCGCCAGCAGCACGCCGGCCGCGCCCAACAGGAAGATCAGACTGCCGCCGGAGGTGAAATGGATGGCCGGCACCGCATAGAACAGCAAGCTGAGCAAGCCGAAGCCGAGGCCGAACGAGGGCATGATGCGCAACAGGGTGTGGCGGATGTCTTCGCGCGAGCTGTGCTGGTACATGCCCAGCGCGCTCATGCTAAACACGATCACCAGCGCGAACGCCAGCGATGACAGATACAGATTGTCGGCCCGGCTCACGTGGCGCGCGTCGTGCCAGATCGCCGAGCTGAGCGCGGCCGAAAACAGCAGGATCGCCAACTCCACCAGCAGCAGGAAAAAAGCGAGCTTTGAGACATAATGGCTAAAGATGCGAATCATGGCGAATCCCGCTGGCTAAACATCACTACGATGAAAATGCGGAAAATGGGCGGTTTCCTTGCCGTTAAAGTATTCCATGAGGCAAGGAAGGTGGTGTTTCAATCATGACGGACTGTGCCGATTTAGGTGTTGACGCTACGCAAGTACTCCATGCGCCAACGGCCGAGCCGGCGGATCTAACGCAAGCCGCAACACATTGATGGCAAATGGTCTATAGTCACGCTTCTATACAGAAAATGTTAATGCTATGAAATTTGATGTCGCAATTGTGGGCAGCGGCTTGGCCGGCTTGTCAGTCGCCCTGCACCTGGCCGAGACGCGTACGGTCGCCATTATTTCCAAACGCGCCTTGCAAGACGGGGCCAGCAATTGGGCCCAGGGCGGCATCGCCGCCGTGCTCGATTCGGGCGATAGCCACACCCAGCATATCGACGACACCTTGATCGCCGGCGGCGGCTTGTGCGACGAAAGCGCGACCCGCTTCATCGTCGAGCACGGCCGCGAAGCGATCGAATGGCTGATCGACCAGGGCGTGCCTTTTACCCGCGACGCCAACGCCGAACTCGGTTTCCACTTGACGCGGGAAGGCGGTCACAGCCAACGGCGCATCATCCACGCGGCCGACGCCACCGGCCACGCGGTGCAGATGACGCTGGAAGAAAAGGTGCGCGCCCATCCGAACATTTCGCTGTTCGAGCACCACTGCGCGATCGACTTGATCACCTCCGATAAGCTCAGCCACAAGGCCGGCCCGCGCGCCGCGCCGCGCGACGCCCAGCCGCGTTGCCACGGCTTGTATGTGCAAGATGAACAATCAGGCCAGGTGCTCACGTTTGCCGCCGAGCATACCGTGATGGCCACCGGCGGCGCCGGCAAGGTTTATTTGTATACCACCAACCCGGACACGGCCAGCGGCGACGGCATCGCCATGGCGTGGCGCGCCGGGTGCCGCGTCTCGAACATGGAATTTATCCAGTTCCACCCCACCTGCTTGTACCATCCTTACGCCAAATCGTTCCTGATCACGGAAGCGATCCGTGGCGAGGGCGGCTTGCTCAAGCTACCGCCCGAAGCGGGCGCGGCGGCCGGGACGCGCTTCATGCTGGCCCACGATGAGCGGGCCGAGCTGGCGCCGCGCGACGTGGTGGCGCGCGCCATCGACTTCGAGATCAAGAAACGCGGTCTGGACTATGTGCATCTCGATATCAGCCACAAGCCGGCCGAGTTTTTGATCGAGCACTTTCCCACCATCTATGCCCGTTGCCTGGAATTGGGTATCGACATCACCAAGCAGCCGATTCCCATCGTGCCGGCCGCCCACTACACCTGCGGTGGCGTGGTCACCGATCTGGCCGGCCGCACCGATCTGCCCGGGCTATATGCGGTGGGCGAGACCGCCTGCACCGGCTTGCATGGCGCCAACCGGCTGGCCAGCAATTCCCTGCTCGAATGCCTGGTGATCGGCCGCGCCTGCGCCCAGCATATCGAAACGACCACCAAGCTGGCGGTGCCGGACTTGCCCGAGTGGGACGAGAGCCGCGTGACAGACGCCGACGAAGAAGTCGTCATTTCGCACAATTGGGACGAATTGCGCCGTTTTATGTGGAATTACGTGGGCATCGTGCGCACCACCAAGCGCCTGGAGCGGGCCCAGCATCGCATCGCCCTGCTCAAGGAAGAAATCGACGAGTACTACCGCAATTTCCGCATCACGCACGATTTGCTGGAATTGCGCAACCTGGTCGATGTGGCGTCCCTGATCGTCAACAGCGCCTTGCAGCGGCGCGAAAGCCGCGGTTTGCATTTCAGCCGGGACTATCCGGGCACCCTGCCCAAGGCGCTGCCCAGCGTGCTTACCCCGGTGCGCCGGCGTTAATTTGGAGCATGTCGCCCGCGCCGCGTAGGCCGGGGCGCGTGGCCCGGGCCGCGTAGGCCGGGCCGGGCCGCAGGCCGGGTGGGGCCGGCGGCGTGTGAGCGCGCTCACAACAGAAAGTTACGCGCCGGCCCGCCCACGCCGGCCGCATCGAACGTGGTCTCGTCCTTCAAACCCACGCCCGTCAATTGCCGTTGGCGCGCCCCGCTCAGCAAATAATGCAGCTTGGTGGCCGCCACCGCGTAGTTCAGACCGGCCGGACGCACATTGGACACGCAATTGCGCCGCTCGTCCGTCAAACCGACCTTGGGCGCCCAGGTCAGATACATGCCCATGCTGTCGGGCGAACTGAGCCCGGGCCGCTCGCCGATCAGCACCAGCACCGCCGCCGCCCCCGTCAGCTGACCCACTTCGTCGCCCAGCGCCACCCTGGCCTGGCTGACGATGGTCAGCGGCGCCAGCGTGCATGGCGCCAGCAGCGGCAGCAAGGCTTGCAACAATGGCAGCGCGTTTTGCTCCACCGCCAAGGCGGACAAGCCGTCCGCCACCACGATGGCCAGCTCGAAGGGTGCGGGGTGGTCCTGGCCGGCAAGCGCGGCGAGCAAGGCATCGCGCGACGGCGGCGCCAGCTGCCGTCCCAGATCGGGCCGCTGCAAATAGACGGCCCGGCCCGCCGCCGCGCTGTGCAAGCATAGCGAGCGCACCCCGAAGCTCGCCAACGCTTGGTCCAGCGCGCGCGCCAGTTGCTGCGTCTCTAAAGGCCGGTGCACGGCGTCGCGCGCCTGGGCGTGCGCCAGTTGAAACGCCAACTGGGCCTCGGTGGGCTGGCTCACGCCGGTGCGACCGAGCGCGATGCGGGCCGCCGTAAAGCGACGCAGCGCATGCCAGGGATTGGGGATGACCGGCTCGTCCATAAACGTCCTTCAGGATTGAGGCAAGCGTAACAAGGCTTGGGCGAACGCGCCGGGCAAGTCTTCCTTCAGCTTGCCGTGCGGGCCGGCGCCCATGATCTCCATGCGCTCCAGCCAGGCCGCGAATTCGGGTGCCGGCGCCAACCCCAGCACCCGACGCACATATAAGGCGTCGTGAAACGAGGTGCTCTGGTAATTGAGCATGATGTCGTCCGAGCCGGGTATGCCCATCACGAAGTTGCAGCCGGCCGCGCCCAGCAAGGTGAGCAATGCGTCCATATCGTCCTGGTCGGCCTCGGCGTGGTTGGTGTAGCACACGTCGCACCCCATCGGCAAGCCCAGCAGTTTGGCGCAGAAATGGTCTTCCAGGCCGGCCCGCGTGATCTGCTTGCCGTCGTACAGGTATTCGGGGCCGATGAAGCCGACCACGGTGTTCACCAGCAGCGGCTCGAAGCGGCGCGCCACCGCGTAGGCGCGCGCCTCGCAGCTTTGCTGGTCGATACCGTGGTGGGCGTTGGCCGACAGCGCGCTGCCCTGCCCCGTTTCAAAATACATCACGTTCTGCCCTAGCGTGCCGCGCCCCAGCGACAACGCCGCGCTGCGCGCCTCGGCCAGCAAGGCCAGGTTGACGCCGAAGCTGGCGTTGGCCGCCTCGGTGCCGGCGATCGACTGGAACACCAGGTCGACCGGCGCCCCCCGTTCGATGGCGGCCAGGGTATTGGTTACATGGGTCAACACGCAAGACTGGGTGGGAATGGCATACCGGTCGATGATGTCGCTTAGCATGCTCAACAAGCGCATCACCTGCGGCACATTGTCACTGGCGGGATTGATGCCGATCACGGCGTCGCCGCTGCCATACAGCAAACCGTCCAGGATGCTGGCGGCGACGCCGGTGGCGTCGTCGGTCGGATGGTTCGGCTGCAAACGGGTCGACAGGCGGCCGGGCAAACCCAAGGTGCCGCGAAAGGCCGTCACCACCTGACATTTGCGGGCCACCACGATCAAGTCTTGCAGGCGCATGAGCTTGCACACCGCCGCCGCCATCTCGGGCGTGATGCCCGGCGCGGCGGCGCGCAGCGCGGGCGCGCCGACCGCGTCGCTCAGCAGCCAGTTGCGAAAGTCCCCCACGGTGAGGTGGCGCAGCGCCGCGAAAGCGTGCCGGTCATGGGTGTCGATGATCAGGCGGGTGACTTCGTCTTCCTCGTAAGGCACCAGCACCTGGTTTAAAAAAGTGTCCAGCGGCAGCGCGGCCAGCGCCATCTGGGCCGCCACCCGCTCCTCGGCGCTGCCCGCCGCCAGCCCGGCCAGCCGGTCGCCTGAGCGGGCCGGACTGGCCTTGGCCATCAACTGCTTCAAGTCGCGAAACCGGTACACCCTGCCGCCGACCGTGTGGACAAACTGGCTCATGCGCCTCTCCCTGCGATGGTCTGATTGCGACTATACCGCGTCGGGTAGCGCCAGCGCGTCCCGGCTGCTTTTGGTGAACACGAAAAACCCGTAGCCCGCTGCCATGAACAGGGCGAACAGGGCGAAAATCAGGGGGTTGTAGTAAATCATGGTGGCCATGCAGACGGCCGCGCCGAACAGGGCAAAGCCGGGAAACCAGGGATAGCACGGGGCCCGGAACGGACGCGCCATGGCGGGTGCGCTGCGGCGCAGCTTGAACAGGCTGAGCATACTAATTAGATACATGGTGATGGCGCCGAACACGGCCATGGTGACGATATTGGCGGTCAGGGTCTGGCCGCCGATCTTGACCAGCTCGTCGCTATAGATGGCGGCCACGCCGATCACGCCGCCGGCCAGGATGGCACGGTGCGGAGTCTGAAAGCGGGGGTGGATTTTGGCGAAGTAGCGCGGCAGATACCCTTCCCTGGCCAAGGCGAAGATTTGGCGCGAATAGCCGAGTATGATGCCGTGGAACGAGGCGATCAAGCCGAACAGGCCGAGCCAGATCAGCATGTGCAGCCAGTTACTGTGTTCGCCCACGATGGTTTTCATGGCTTGCGGCAGCGGATCGTTGATATTGGCCAGCTTGGTCCAGTCGCCGGTTCCGCCCGCCAGCACCATCACGCCGATGGCCAGCAGCACCAAGGTGAGCATGCCGGCGATGTAGGCGATCGGAATCGAGCGGCGCGGATCTTTGGCTTCCTCGGCCGCCATGGCCACCCCTTCGATGGCGAGGAAAAACCAGATCGCGAACGGGATGGCGGCGAACATGCCGGGAATGGCGGCCAGGCTGAAACGATCCTGGCCGGCCCAGCCGCCTTTGGTGAAGTTAGCCAGCGAAAACCCGGGCGAAACCACGCCCATAAAAACCAGCAACTCGAAAATGGCCAGCAAGGTCATCAGCAGCTCGAACGTGGCGGCCACCTGCACCCCCACGATATTGAGCGTCATGAACACCAGATAGGCGGCCAGCGCCGCCAGCTTGGGGTCGACGGCCGGAAACTGCACATGCAGATAGGCGCCGATGGCCAGCGCAATGGCCGGCGGCGCGAACACGAACTCGATCAGGGTCGCGGCCCCGGCCACATAGCCGCCCAGCGGGCCGAAGGCCGCCTTGCTATAGGCGAAAGGGCCGCCGGCGTGCGGAATGGCCGTGGTCAACTCGGTAAAGCTAAAGATGAAAGTGCAATACATGGCCGCGACAAACAGGGCGGTGACGGTAAAGCCCAAGGTGCCGGCCGAGGCCCAGCCGTAACTCCAGCCGAAATATTCGCCCGAAATGACCAGCCCGACCGCGATGCCCCACAGTTGAAAGGTGCTCAAGGTTTGTTTCAAGGTCGGCGCCGCGCCGTGGTTTGCTGTCATAGTCATCCCTGCTCCCTTTGTGGTTGAAGTCGATGCCGCCCATGGAACGGAAGTTGCTGCCTACTTGAGTATATGGACATGTTTGCCGAAGTGTTATCGAAATTCGGCAATCGCGCCCATTCACACCAGCAGCGCCTACACCGGGAGAACGCGATGCAACAGTCGGCGCACCAGCCCGCCCCATGTCGCACCATCGTGACGCATGACGCCCACCAGCTGGCCGGCAATCTGAGCCGATGGGAACGGCATTACGAGCAGATCAGCACCGGCCGCTTCGTTGGCGCGCTGGCCGAGCTGAACGGCGAGCGCTGGCAAGTGTTCCAGGAAACCATCAGCCAAGCGGTGCGCCAATCGTGCCGCGTCTGGCCGGGCGCGCTCTGGTTCGGGTTCCTGGTGCGCGGCGATGGCAGCCGCCTCAACGGCAGGCCGGTGGCGGAAAACGCGGTGCTGGTGCGTCCCGGCGGCCAGGAATTTGAATTGATGACGCCGCGCGCTCACGCCATGCTTAGCGTGGTCATGTGCGGCCAGCTGCTGGCCGACGCCGCCCGCGAAGCGGGTGTGGCGCTCGATGTGAACGCCATCGGGCGAGCCGAGTTGCTCGATGGCGATGGAGCGGCACGCGCGCAGTGCATGGATGCCATCGCCGGCTTGCTGGCGCCGCAGGACGCTGCGCTGGCGTCGCCACATGGCAGCTTAAGCCGGCTCGGTCAGCATGGGCCGCCGGACTTTACCCAGCGCCAAGCGGCACTGACGGCCGCCTTGCTGTCCATGCTAGGCAAGTCGGGCGCGCAAGACCGGCCATCGTGCCACTTGCAACGTCGCCGTCATATTGTGCGCCAGGCGCGCGACTATATGTTGGCGCAGCGCGCCCAGCCGATCAGCGTGCCGCAGCTGTGCGCCCAGGTGCACGTTAGCCGCCGCACTTTGCAATATTGTTTCGAAGATGTGCTGGGAGTCAGTCCCATGCTCTACCTGCGCGCGCTGCGCTTGAACGGCGTGCGCCGTCAGCTGCTCGAGCCGGTGGGCGGCCGCATCTCCATCGGCCAGGTAGCCGCCGACTGGGGCTTCAGCAGTTTCAGCCAGTTTTCCTGCGATTATCGCAAACTCTTCGGAGAATCGGCTTCCACTTCTGTCACCGGCAGGGCCTTATCCGCTTAAACTATATTGATCACCTTCGCCTGCGCATTCGTATCTTGGCACGTGATCGAACGACCGGCTTTGGGGCTCAAGCGTTATGTGGCCGGGATCGCTATTGGCCGGCCAAAGTGGCTGGCACTACCTGCTTCGCGGGCGCGCCGGTCCGACGACCTTGCCTAGCGTCGCCGTGTGATCAACGCGGGCCCGGCGTGGCGTACGCGCGCCCGTACTTGGCGAATCGCCAAGTAATCGAACCAGCAATCGAGGCCGCTCCAGCGCAGCGCGACGTCGGCCCCGGTGTTCTGATATAACTCGCCGATGTGGTCCGGTATGGCGGCCAGTCCGCGCTGTTTGAGGAGCGGGCGCAGCAGTTCTATCTGAAGCCGGCGCAGGCTATAACGCACTCTGCGCCGGTAATACAGGCGCAGGTCGCGCGGCGACCAGATCGACAGCGGCCGGTAGGCGAAGCGGGCTTGCTCGGCCGTCACGATGCGCGTGCGATCCCATTCGGTGCGGGGATCGAGATCCCAATACGCCAAGGCGCCGATCAGCGAATCGTCGCCGATCAGGCCGACCGGCAGCCTTACCTGGTGAAGCTTGAGCCGCTCGACGAAAGCACCCGACAAGGCGTACAAATTGCCGGCCAAGCCACCCTGCTCGCGCAACTGGCGCCGGTTGACCATGCCGACGCCCTCGGCCGGCAGCGCGGCGGCGGCGTGCGCGCGCGGGTGACCGCGCAGCGCCTCGGCCAACGCGGCGCACGCTTGCGGCAAGACGGTGCAATCGCCGTCGAGAAAAATATAGCTATCGGCCCGCGGCGCCTGGTCGTGCACGAACGCGTTCCAGGCATTGGCTTTGTCGCCCAGTTCCAGCCGTACCAGTTGGCAAAACGGGTTATGGCGGCAAAACGCCGCGACCAACTCGCCAGTGCGGTCGGTGCAACCGTTGGTCAGCACCACGCAGCGGTCGTACGGACCCAGCGCCGCGCGCACGCTGTGCAAACATGCCAGAATCGCGTGTTCCTCGTTATGGGCGAACACGGCGACCGCCATCGATTCGTTCGGGCCGGCCAATTACGCCCCGCAGGCGGCGGGCCGCTTCATGAAGCAGTTCAATTCGAGCAAGCCGCCGTCGGCCACCCGGTTGACCACCGACAGGTTATAGAGATCGAAGCCGGACCCTTCGTACAGCGCCAGCGCTTCCAGATAATGCGGCATGGCGCGGTACAAGGGCTGCACCGACAATTCCGATTGCAAGCCGAATACCAGATCCAGGCATGCGCTGGCGCCTTTAAATACTTCCAAATCATAGCCCTGGGTATCCATTTTCAAAAACACGCGGGGCTGCTCGATGGCCGCCACGATTGCCGGCAGCACGGCGTCGAGGCGCTGCACCGCCACCGTCTCGGTGCGCGTGTCGGACTCGGCGGCGACCGGTTCGAGCAGGGAACTCATCACCGTCAACTTGGGCACCCGCATGGTCAAGCTGGCCGCCGCGCTGCCCAGCGCCAATTGGCGGCCGATCCAGGCGCGGTCGTCGGTGAAGCGGCTTTGCAGCGCCAGGTATTCGCTCTCGACCGGCTCGAACGAGACAATCAAGCCGCGAAAACCGATGGCGCGCAATTCGTGCGCGAATTGGCCGCGGTTGGCGCCCACGTCCAGCACGCAGTTAATGTGCATGAGGGACAATAGCGCCTTGAGATGAATCAGTTCGGTGACGCGGTCCAGGCCGGCCTCCGGAATGCCCATCTTGAGCGACACGGCCTTCAAGGCGAGCGATTTAAGCAGCGGCTGTCGCATAACGTGATCCCCGGCCAGTAGTGAGGCGGCGCGCACGCCGGCTCATGCCAAAAAGCAAACTTCATATGGGGATGATTATAGGGATGCGGCCTGACTGGCGATTGCGGGAAATCATGCCGCTGCCACAAACCGGGCAGCGGCATGAACAAAACACAGCGAGGACCACGCGCTGTGCGCGAGCACGGACCTACCCGAGAATGCGCAGGGAATAATCGGTGGCTTGCACGTCCTTGGTCAAGCTGCCGATGGAAATGCGGTCGACCCCGGTTTCGGCGATGGCCCGCACGGTGGCGAAGTTGATGCCGCCCGACGCTTCGAGCACGGCGCGGCCCGCGTTGCGCTGGACCGCCTTGCGCATCATGGCCGTATCGAAATTGTCCAACAAGAGCGAGCGGGCGCCGGCCGTGAGGGCCTCGTCCAGCTGGTCCAAGGTTTCCACCTCGATTTGAATCGTCACGCCCGCGTTGAGTCGGCCGGCCGCCACCAGGGCAGCCGTCACCCCGCCGGCGGCGGCGATATGGTTTTCCTTGATCAAAATGCCGTCATACAGAGCGAGCCGCTGATTCTGGCCGCCGCCCACCCGCACCGCGTATTTCTGGGCCAGGCGCAAGCCGGGCAAGGTCTTGCGCGTGTCGAGGATGGCGGCGCTGGTGCCGGCCACCAGATCGACGTAACGGCGGGTCACGGTGGCCACGCCGGATAACAACTGCAAGAAGTTGAGGCCGCTACGTTCGGCCGTGAGCAAGGCACGCGCCGGCCCTTCGATGGCGCACACCTCGCTGCCGGGCGCCATCATGTCGCCTTCGGCATAGCGCCAATCGATGCGGATGGCCCGGTCGAGACTTTTCATCACGCCCTCGAACCAGGGCGCGCCGCACAGCACGGCCTGCTCACGCACGATCACGCGCGCTTGCACCACGCCGTCGTCGGGCACCAGCTGCCCGGTCAAGTCGCCGCTGCCCACGTCTTCCAGCAAGGCGGCCAGCAAATTGGCTTCGAAGGCGCGCGCCAGCGCCGTGTCAAACGGCGCGAAGCGGTTGATCAAGGTGCTCATGCCGGTCCCATCCCGGCAAACAGGTCGGCCTCGCGGGCCAGATCCGGGCCCGGCTGCAAGCCGCCCTTTTTGGCGGCGGCGAAGTCGAGCATGCGCCCGATCGAGCGCACCGCCTGTTGCCCCACGGCGGGATCGACATGGATTTCGTTGTGCATGTTTTCCAGCGCATCGGCCAGGTTTTGCAAGCCGTTCATGGCCATCCACGGGCAGTGGGCGCAGCTCTTGCAGGTGGCGCTGTTACCGGCGGTGGGCGCCTCGATCAGGATTTTGCCCGGCGCGGCGGCGCGCATCTTGTGCAAAATACCGTTGTCGGTGGCGACGATGAAGGTGTCGGCATCCATGTCGCGCGCGGCGGCGATGATCTGGGTGGTCGAACCGACCACGTCGGCCAAGGCCACCACATTGGCGGGCGACTCCGGATGCACCAGCACCTTGGCCTGCGGATACTCGGCCTTGAGCAGCTCGAGCTCGGTGGCCTTGAATTCGTCATGCACCAGGCAAGAGCCTTGCCACAACAGCATGTCGGCGCCGGTTTTCCTTTGAATATAGGAACCCAGGTGCTTGTCGGGCGCCCACAGGATTTTTTTACCCTGGGCATGCAGATGGGCCACGATATCGAGCCCGATCGACGAGGTCACCATCCAGTCGGCGCGGGCTTTCACGGCGGCGCTGGTATTGGCATACACCACCACCGTGCGGTCGGGATGGGCGTCGCAAAAGGCGGTGAACTCGTCGGCTGGGCAACCCAGGTCGAGCGAACAGGTGGCGTCCAGGTCGGGCATCAGCACGGTTTTTTCGGGACTGAGGATTTTAGCCGTTTCGCCCATGAAGCGCACCCCCGCCACCACCAGTGTCCGCGCCGGATGATCGCGCCCGAAGCGGGCCATTTCCAGCGAATCGGACACGCAGCCGCCCGTTTCCTCGGCTAAATCTTGCAGATCGGCATCGACATAATAGTGCGCCACCAGCACCGCCTGGCGCGCCGTGAGCAGCCGTTTGATGCGCTCCTTGAGCGCCACTTTTTCATCGGCCGAGGGCGTGGCCGGCGCGCGCGCCCAGGCTTGCGCGGTGCAACTCTGGCCCGCTTGCGGGTGTTCGTACTCGACGCTCTTGATAGGTAATATATGCATGGCGATTCATCATCCAATACGGGACGGCGACACTATCGCATAGTGCGCCATGGTGTGCCGGCACCGGGCGTGCCGCCGGGCGCCTGCCGGAAGCCTGGCGGCGCGCCCGGGTCGGCGCGTTAGTCGATACCCTGGCTGCGCAGATAGTCTTCGTAGTTACCCTGGTAATCGATGATCTCGTTTTCCTTGATCTCGATGATGCGGTTCGCCAGCGACGACACGAACTCGCGGTCGTGCGACACGAAAATCAGGGTCCCGGCATATTTTTCCAGCGCGATATTGAGCGACTCGATCGATTCCATGTCCATGTGATTGGTCGGCTCATCCATCAGCAACACATTGTGCCGGCCCAGCATCAGCTTGCCGTACATCATGCGTCCTTTTTCACCGCCCGACAGCACGCGCACCGATTTTTTCACCTCGTCGCCGCCAAACAAGAGGCGGCCCAGAATCGAGCGCACGGCTTGATCGTCGTCGCCCTCCTGGGTCCACTGACCGATCCAATCGGTCAGGATGGTGTCTTTGGCGAAATCCTCGGTCGGGTCTTGCGGCATATACCCCACATTGGCGTTCTCGGCCCATTTGACGCGGCCCTGATCCGGCTGCAATTGGGCGATATCGCCGGCGATACAGCGCAGCATGGTGGTTTTGCCGACGCCATTGGCGCCGATGATGGCGATCCGCTCGCCCGCCTCGACCATGATGCTGAAGTTCTTGAACAGGGGCCGGTCATAGGATTTGGAAATATTTTCCACTTCCACCGCCAGCCGGTGCAGTTTTTTCTCGCCATCGAAACGCACGAACGGATACGCGCGCGACGACGGTTTGATATCGTCAACCTTGATCTTTTCAATTTGCTTGGCGCGCGAGGTGGCCTGGCGCGCCTTCGATTTGTTGGCGGCGAAACGGCGCACGAAGTCTTGCAGCTCGGCCACCTTTTCCTTGGCCTTGGCATTGTTGGCCAATTGCTGATTGCGGGCCTGGGTCGAGGCGAACATATACTCGTCGTAGTTGCCGGGGTAAATCTTCAAGGTGCCGTAATCCATGTCGGCCACGTGGGTGCAGACCTGGTTCAAGAAATGGCGATCATGGGAAATGATGATCATGGTCGAATTGCGCTCGTTGAGCACGTCTTCCAGCCAGCGAATGGTGTTGATGTCGAGATTGTTGGTCGGCTCGTCAAGCAACAGAATGTCGGGATTGGAAAACAGGGCCTGGGCCAGCAGCACGCGCAATTTCCAGCCCGGCGAGACGTTGCTCATCGGACCGTGATGCAGCTCGATCGCCACGCCGGCGCCCAGCAGCAGCTCACCGGCGCGCGATTCGGCCGTGTAACCGTCGTATTCGGACACTTTGCCCTCGAGTTCGGCGGCCGCCATGTAATCGTCGTCGGTCGCTTCGGGATTGGCGTAAATGGCATCGCGCTGCTGAATCGCGGCCCACATCTCGGTGTGGCCCATCATCACCACGTCGAGCACGCGCATGTCTTCGAACGCGAATTGATCCTGACGCAATTTACCCAGCCGCTCGTTAACGTCGAGCATGACGTTGCCGCCGGACGGCTCCAGATCGCCACCCAAAATTTTCATGAATGTGGACTTGCCGCAGCCATTGGCGCCGATCAAGCCATAGCGGTTGCCATCGCCGAACTTGACGGAGATGTTTTCAAACAATGGCTTGGCGCCAAACTGCATCGTGATATTTGCGGTTGAAAGCATGTTCTGACTAATCTTTTTTGAATAGAATCATACGGTTAAACAGGATGGCGCCATTATACAGCACCGGCCCCGGGCCGTTCTGGCGGCGCCCGAGCAAGCCATCATTTTGTTGACTATTTATAATGCCATTCATATAATTTACCGGCAGTAATGGGGCAGTATGTGATCGACACTTACAAAACAAGGATGCAAATGTTTAGCAAGCAACTGGTGTGCGCGCTGCTGGCGGCCGTCACCCTGGGCGCCAACGGGGCGCCGCGGGAACATGTCATCAACGGCCACTTCGATGAGCCTTTCCTGTTCGGGCAGTCTGGTTGGATCACCACCTCCCAGACCTATTTCTATCAACAACACGGTTATCACGAGGGCGCCGAAAACGGTAGCGGGACCTTGTCGCAACATATCGGTGGGGCCTATGGCGCGGCCACCGTGTCTTTCGATTACGCCTCGCCAGGTGGCGGCTACGAGCAAGCGTTTTGGAATGGCGTACAACTCAACAATCTACTGGGCGAGTATGCCCAGCAACACTTTGTGTTTCAAGTCAGCGCGACCGGCGACGACATTCTCAGTTTCGTGGGACGCAACGATGCCAAGTTCAATATCTTGTCCAACATTAGCGTGATCACCGCGGCCGTGCCGGAACCGGCAAGTTACGCCATGTTGTTGGCGGGCTTGGGCTTGATCGGCGCGACGGTGGCGCGCAAACATCGGGCTTAGGCGACGGCCTTTCACGCAGGACTAGCCGCCTCAGCGCGGCATTCCAAATAAACAAGATACCTGCAAACGTTTTCAATTTGAACATAATTCTGTCGCCTCCGATTCGAAATCGCGGTAGGATTGCGCAAAATAAACATTCTTATGCGCAATCTTACTGTGGAGAATTAGACAGTGGCTCAACCACCCGCCCCACGACGTCTGCTCAGCGCCTTGTCGCTGTCACTGCTGCTCACGCTGGGCGCCTGTGGCGGCGGCAAAGGCGACCTGCCCGCTGACGCGGCCGGCTCGGTGCCGGTCGATGGCGCCGTGGCAGGCAACGCCGGCGGCACGCCGAACGCGGCGGGCGGCGCGGATGGCGCGGATGGCGCCGTCAGTGGCGCTGGCGCCCCTTCCGGTTCGGGCGGGGCCGGCGCCGATGCCGGCGCCACAAATGGCGGCGCGTCCGGCGGCGTCGGCAATGCCGCCATCGGCCCCGTGCCCACCACCATGCGCGACGCCGTGCGGCTGGCCGACCAAGCCACTTTCGGTCCCACCGAAGCCTTGATCAAGACCGTGCAAGCATCCGGCCGCAAGCGCTGGCTAATGGACCAGTTCGCGCTAAGCGAGTCGGCCTTCACCAGCGGCGGTGACGGGTCGATGCATACGTACATGGGCAGCGGCGGCTTTTGCGACAACAAACCGGCGGCCTGCTGGCGCGACTACGCCAGCAGCATTCCGCTAGCCTGGGATTTTTATCGCAACGCCGTCACCAAGCAAGACCAGTTGCGCCAGCGCGTGGCCTTCGCGCTCGGTCAAATCACGGTGGTGTCGAACATTTCCGTCGAATCGACGATTGGCATGCGCAACTACCATAATATGTTGCTCAAGAACGCACTCGGCAATTACCGCGACGTGCTCAAGGGCGTGGCCATGTCACCCGTGATGGGTGACTATTTGAACGGGGTCGACAACAACAAGACGGCCCCCAACGAAAATTTTCCCCGCGAGCTGCTGCAACTGTTTTCGGTCGGCACCTGCCTGCTCAATCCCGACGCCACCCTCAAGGGCGGCGCCTGCCAGCCCACCTACGACAACGAGCTGGTGCGCGCCTATGCGTACGCGCTGACCGGCTGGACTTACCCCAAGGGCGGTAAGAGCGCCTGGGGCTGCCCGACCAATGGCTCGAACTGCCGCTATTTCGACGGCGACATGGTGCCGGCGCCGGCCCTGCACGACACCGAGCAGCGCACGCTGCTGTCGGGCATCGCCGTGCCGGCCGGCTCGACCGCGCCGGCGGCGCTCGACAAGGTGCTCGACAGTTTGATGGCCCACCCCAATATGGCGCCCTTCATCGGCCGCCAGCTGATCCAGATGTTAGTCACCAGCAACCCTTCGCCCGCCTACGTCAGCCACGTGGCGCAAGCTTTTAGCAGCGGCAACTACGACGGCTTCGGCCGCGGCGCGCGGGGCGACATGCAAGCGGCCCTCGCCGCCGTGCTGCTCGACCCGGAAGCGCGCCAGGAGCATGCCGAGCCCAACTTTGGCAAATTACGCGAGCCGGTGCAAGTGTTCGCCGGCGTGGTGCGGGCCTTGAACGGGCGCACCGATGGCCAGGCGCTGACCTACTGGTGGGGCGATCTGCTCGGCCAGCATGTCTACCGCGCGCCATCCGTGTTCAACTTTTATCCGCCCGACTATCCGGTGGCCGGCACCCGGCTTCAGGGCCCGGCGTTCGCCATCCACAACACCAGCAACGGCTTGAACCGCTTAAATTATGTCAATTATCTGGTCAACTGGGGCGGCACCGCGCCGGACGCGAGCGTGCCGAGCGCGCTGGGCACCAAGGTCGACCTGACGCCTTACGAGGCCGACGCCGCCGATGCCGCCGCGCTGGTGGACCGTCTGTCGCAATTGGCGCTGGGCCAGAACCTGCCGCCGCTGCCGCGCGCCAAGACGATCGAGGCGGTCAACGCCTACACCAAAAACAGCGCGGGCGACAAATGGCTCACATTGCGCGTCAAGACGGCCGCCTATCTGGTGTTCGCCTCGCCGCACTATCACGTGATGCGCTAACACTTTGCGGAGAAAAACATGTCTGATTCAAACAAAAGCGCGCCACCCGCGCCACCCTCCTTCCAGCGGCGCCGCATGCTGGGCCTGGCCGGCGGCGGCGTGCTGGCATCGGCCTTCGGCGTCGGCCAACTGGGCTCGCTGCTGCTGGCGCCCGGCGCCGCGATGGCCGCCGAACCCGATTACAAGGCGCTGGTATGCCTGTTTCTGCACGGCGGCAACGACGGCATGAATACCGTGGTGCCAACCGACAGCGCGCGCTACGCTCAGTACGCCGGCGTGCGCGGCAGCCTGGCCTTGCCCAAGTCCAGCCTGATCGCCCTAACTGGCACCGACTACGGCTTGCACCCGGCCATGTCGGCCTTATCGGCGGCCTGGGCCGACGGCGCCTTGGCGCCGCTGTTTAACGTCGGCCCCCTGTTTTCGCCTCTCAGCAAGGCGCAGTACCGCGCCGCCAATGCCACCGACCCCATCATTCCGGCCAGCCTGTTTTCCCATTCGGACCAGAGCGCGCTGTGGGAAACGGCCACCACCAGCACCTTGACCAGCACCGGCTGGGGCGGACGCGCCTCGCAGGTTTTGGCCACGGTCAATCCCGTGATCGCGCTGTCGAACGGCGGCCGCTTTGGCTTGTCGAGCAAGAGCGCGGCGCTGGGTCTGCCCGGTCCGGGCAGCGGATTCGGCCTGGAAGGCTTCGGTGCAAGCGATCTGGCTTGGGCGCCCGTGGCCGCCGGCAAGGCCGCGCTGGACGCCATGTACGCCGAGCCGCAAAGTAATGTGCTGACAGAGGCGTTTGCGCGCATGCACCGCGAATCGGCCGACATATCGGGCCGCTTGGAGCCCCTGGTCAAGATCAAGCCTGGATCGCCCCAGGCCAACGCCGCCATCGACAAAGCGTTCGGCGCGCTCACCGCCGACGGGGAACTGGTCACGCCGTTGGCCCGGCAGTTGTACCAGATCGCCAAGCTCATCGCCGGTAACGCCACCGTCAAAGGCAACCGTCAGATCTTCTTGGCCGGAATGGGCGGCTTCGACACCCATGGCGGACAAATCGACGCCACCGTTTTGCAGGGCAACCATGCCGAATTGCTCAAGCAAGTGGGCGATGCCAGCGCCGCGTTTTATCAAGCCATGAAAGCGCTGGGCATGAGCGAGCAAGTGACTTTATTCACGCAGAGCGATTTCGGCCGCACCTTCAAGCCGAACAATAGCAAGGGCACCGACCATGCCTGGGGCAACCACCATGTGATTTTAGGCGGCGCCGTCAAGGGACGCACCACCTATGGCGTCTATCCCAGCCTGGAATTGGGCGGGGCCGACGATGTGGGCGTCAATGAATGGGAAAAACAGGGCCGCTGGATTCCGACCAGCAGTGTCGATCAATATGCCGCCACCCTGCTCCAGTGGTTTGGCGCCAGCGGCACCGAACTCGACGCGATTTTGCCGAATCTGGGTAATTTCGGCAGCCGGCGCGCGCTCGGATTTCTATGACGTCGATGTTTCCATATCGCCGCATGCCGTGGCGCCAGGCAATGCCAAATGATGTTGATCATTCCGCCTCGGCACTTATCGGCCCAGGCTGCGGCGGCGCCACCACGCCTCCACCGGCCCCTGCCCGAAGCGGACCAGCCACCAGCGGCTGCACCCTATTTGCAGCACGATGAGCGCGCCACAAAAAGCCATCAATCCTGTCCCGCTAATATTGGCGCCCCAGCCCAAACCAACTCCTTGCAGCACCAGCACACCGACCACCGATTGCATCAGATAATTGCTCAGCGCCATACGCCCGACCGGCGCCAGCCAGCGCCCCAACGGCCCCACCCAACGCGGTCCGGCCAGCATCAAGCTGGCGATGTAGGCGGCGGCAAGGCAAGGCCCGGCCAGGTACAACACTTCCTGCCACAGCATGACGTTCCACTGCCTTTGATAAGGATCGAGCGCGTCGCGCAGCGCCACCCATCCCCATAGCAGATTGAGCGGCAAGCCCAGGCCAAAGCCCCACAGCGCGACGCGGCGCCATTGGCGTCGATAGCGTTCGGGCCGGCTCAGCCAGCCCAGTCGTGCCGCCAGGATGCCAAAAATGAATAACAACAAGGTATGCGGCAAGAAATACACCAATCCCGACATATGCGAATAGGCGAAGTCTTGCATGCGTTCCAAGGCGATGGCGCCCGGCCCGCCGCTGGTGTAGATGGCGCGCAGGTTCTGGTAAGCCAGGATCGCGTCCGTGATCTCGGCCGAGCCGCGCGCGCCCAGCACCGTCAAGCTCATGACCAGCATGGTAAGCAAGAAAAATGCGCCGATGACGTAGCCGATCTGCATCACGTGGCGCAGTCTGGCGCGCGCCAGGGGCAACAGCAGCAAGCCGCCAAAGGCATAGAAACTGAGCACATCGCCGCTCCAGATAAGCATTCCGTGCGCCACGCCTATACCGAGCAGCAATAACAGCCTGCGCCGGTATAGCGCCAGCGCGGCGGGCCAACTGCGCAACGTGCGCCGTAGCGCGCGGGTGTGCAAGGCGAAGCCGGCGCCGAACAGAAACGCGAACACGGGGTAGCTCTTAAATTCCGCCAAGCCAGCCACCAGGAAAATCACGGCGCGCTCGGCCCACGGCGCGTCCGGCGCCAAGGTGCCGTAGCGCAGCGCGGTCAAGCCCCAGGCGAAGGCCCACACGTTGACCAGCAAGATGCCGAACACGGCCGCCCCGCGCACGATATCGAGCCGCACCAGGCGGGCTCCAGCGGCGCGGTCGCCAGGGCGCCGCGCCGCTGGCTCAGCCATGGGCCAGGGTGGGATAATCGCTCACGCTCAGCGTGAAGCCGTCCCGGTCCGACCGCAAATGGGCGCGGCCGCCGAACGGTAGCGTCACGCGGCGCGCGATATGGCCAAATTCCAGGCCGGTGAGCACCGGAATCGCCAGGCGCGCGCGCACGAAAGCGAGCATGGCGTCGAAATCGTAGCCATTGTCGTTCGGCCCCAGCCGGTATTGGGAAAAGTCGCCCAGCACCAGGGCCTGCTGGCGGCCGATCACGCCTGCATGCAGCAATTGCAACAGCATGCGCTCGACCCGGTAAGGGTGTTCGTTGACATCCTCGACGAACAGGATGCCGCCTTCGATGTGGGGGAAATACGGCGTGCCCAGCAGATGCACCAGCATCGCCAGATTGCCGCCCCACAGGGTGCCGCGCACATCGAGCGCCGGATTGCCCGCCGCTGGCGTGACGATACGGTGGCCCGGTCCGGCCAGGCAAGCGCGCAACTGGTCGAGCGTGAAATCGATCTGCGGCTCGCGCGTGAAGTCGTCGCAGATCATAGGCCCGGCGAAGCTGGCGCACCCGGTCTTGGCCATCAGGGCCATGTGGAAGGCGGTAAAGTCGCTGTAGCCGACGAACAGCTTGCCGCTGGCGGCCATGACGTCGAAATCGATCTCGGGCAAGATGCGGCTGATGCCGTAACTGCCGCGCAAGGCCATCACCACTTGCACCTCGGGATTGGCCGCGGCCGCGTTGAGCTGGGCCAGACGGTCGGCGTCGCTGCCGCCGAAACGCTGAAAAACCCGTTCGGGCTGGTAATAATTATGGACTTGCCAGCCCTGCTCGCGCATGCGCGCCATACCGCGCTGCAAGGCGATCGGATCGGTCGCTTGACCGCCGGGCGCGACGATGGCAATGCCAATGGACGAAGGGATCAAGTCTATTTTTCCATCAAATCAGGATGACCGGTCCAGCCCGGCCGCGCCGGTGGACGCCATGCGGGAGCGCGATGGCGACGCCATGTTACCGTGCAGATGGGCTTCGATCAAGGCCAGCAGGCGCTCGATCAATTGGTCCGGCAAGTCGTGGCCCATGCCCTCGATCACATGCAGGGCCGCTTGCGGTATCTGGCGCGCCGTGTCGATGCCGCATGCGAGCGGCACCAGCGGGTCGGCCGCGCCATGGATCACCAGCACCGGACAGCGCAGCGTCCCGAGCAGCGCGCTGCGGTCGCCCGAGGCCACCACCGCCACCATCTGGCGCGCCGTGCCGCCGGCGCTGCCGCCGCGCCGCAAGGACGCTTCGATACGCTGGCGCAGCACCTTGTCCGGCGTCGGATAAGCCGGGCTGCCGATAACGCGGAAAGTGCGCGCCATATAGGCGATCGCTTGCTCGGGGTCGGCGCGCTGGCGCGGACCGCCCATCAGCGCGCGCCGGGCCGCCTTGGACGGGCCCGGTAAACCGCGCCGGCCGCTGCTCGACATGATGGAGGTCAAGCTGGCCGTGAGCTTCGGATAGCGCGCCGCGAACACCTGGCCGATCATGCCCCCCATCGACACGCCGATCACATGCGCCGGGCCCACGCCCAGCGCGCGCAGCAGGCCGGCGGCGTCGGCCGCCATGTCATGCAAGGTATAGGCCGGGCGCAGGCGCCAGCCCACCAGGTGCTTGAGATAGGCCAGCGCCAGATTGGGCGCGCCCGCGCTGTCGAGCTTGGTGGACAAACCGCTGTCGCGGTTGTCGAAGCGGATCACGTACAGCCCTTGCTCGACCAGCCCCTCCACCAGGCGCTCGGGCCAGGATGTCAGTTGCATGCCCAGTCCCATGATCAGCAACACCGGCGGCGCGGCCGGATCGCCGTCGGCCTGGTAGGCAAGCGTGATGCCGTTTACTTTAATGCTGGCCACGATAGTCTTTCCTGATCCGGCCCTGGCCGGAAAAATGATGCAACATCACGTGCAGATCCCATCACCATCAACCGAACGCGGCACGCGGGCCGGGCTGGCGACCGGGGTCGCGGAATAACAGCTTTTTCACACCACGATGCGGTTCCCGGTCGAAGCGGCGCCACTGCCCTTCCGGCTGGGCCAAGCGGTCGGCGATGGCATACAGTACCAGCGGATTGGCGCCCAGACCAATATGGCTGGCGTGCACCTCGATATTTTCCGACTGCGCCGTCTCCCGTTCGACGCTACAGCGCCAATCGACCACGCCGTCGCTGCGGCTAAACACGGAGCTGGTGGGCACGCCGGGCGTGTCGGCCAGCATGGCGTAACGCGCCGCGTCGATCTCGGCCTCGCCCGACACCAGCTGGTACACGCGCCACGCGTTGTTGGCCTTGGGATTGCCCACGAAGGGCGAACCGAGCGAGATCACCAGCCGCACCTGGTCCGGCAGCATCTTGGCCAGTTCGCGCGCGTACACCCCGCCCAGGCTCCAGCCAACCAGGCTGACGCGCCGCCCATGCAGCGCATGCAACTGGCGCACCCGTTCCACGCACGCTTCAAGCACGCCGGGACGCGGGCCCCGGTTCAAGCCCTGTTGCCAGCCATAAGTGGGGTAAGCCTGCCGGGCGATAAAGCGGCGCAGCACGGCGGTGGAAAAGTCCCCGGCCGCCAAGCCCGGCAAGACCAGCACCGGGTGGCCGTCGCCAGGCGGCAGACCGCGCAGAAACGGCAACGCGGCCAGGACCGCGCCCATTTCCCACGGCGCGCGCAACTCCATGGCCAGACGCAGCAGGCCGGGCGCGCGGTGATCGGCGGCGGGGTTGACATGGCCGGCGTGTGGCAAGGACACTGCGCTCTCCTGATACGGGCCGGGCCGCTCGACGTGGCTCGGCGTGGCTCGGCTTAATATATGTTAAACACGGTTCCGCCGCGCAAAGCGGGCGCAAAGCAGGCGCATGGCGCGCGCGGTCAACCCCAGCATACCATTTTTTGCGACCGGCGCGCAGCACGCCCGGCGCCGGGGCCCGACCCTACGGCTGTCCGGCCGATAGCCGCAAGGCGGCCTGGGCGGCGCGCCGCTCGGCGAAAAAGCGCGTCAAAAAGGCGCCGCACTCTTCTCCCAGCACACCGCCCGCCAGCTCGGCGTGGTGGTTCAGGCGGGGCTGGGCGAACAGGTCGAGCACCGAGCCGCAGGCGCCCGTCTTCGGATCGGTGGCGCCGTAGACCACGCGGGCCAGGCGCGCGTGCATCATGGCGCCGGAACACATGACGCACGGCTCCAACGTGACGTAGAGCGCGCAGCCCGGCAAGCGGTAATTACCCAGCACCGCCGCCGCCGCCCGCAAGGCCATGATTTCGGCATGGGCGGTGGGATCGTGGCGCCCGATCGGCTGGTTGAACCCGGCGGCGATGACCACCCCGTCCTTGACCACCACGGCGCCCACCGGCACCTCGCCCAGATCCCAGGCCGATTGCGCCTGTATCAGGGCCAGCCGCATGAAGGCGGCGTCGTCCGGCATGCCGTCAGGCTGGGCCGGCATCGGTGATCTCGGCCCAGCAGTTCGGCGTTTCATGCAGCACCAGCTTATGCAAGTGCAAGCCGGTGCCGAAGCGGTCTTGGTAGGCGAGTTTCAAAATGTCAAAGGCGACCTGGGCCAGATTTTCCACCGTGGGAATGCGGTCGATCACCACCGTCTTGTGGCCAGGCAGGGTGGCCAGGAACGCGCGCACGGCGTCGTCGCGCGCATAGACGATGAAGGCGTGGTCCCAGATGTCGACCAGATGTTCCTTGGCCAGCGCCTTGATGTCGGAAAAATCCATGATCATGCCATTGTCCGAGTTGCCCTCGGCCTGGATCACTTGTCCGGTCAGGGTGATCTCCAGGGTATAACGGTGACCGTGCAAATTGCGGCACTGGCTTTTATGGTCGGGAATGCGGTGGCCGGCGTCGAATTCGAGCTTGCGTGTAATTGTTAACATGGATCGCTTAATAGGGAATCGGGGTGCGGCGGTGCTACGGTTACGGTATGTGCAGCAATTTATGGGTTTGCAGGCTCAGCTTCCACCGGGGACGGCGTTTGCACGTGTCGATGGCGAGCCGGACGTTGTGCGCGGCCAGCGGCCCGTCCATGGCCTGGACATAGAAGTGCTCGAACGCCAAGTCTTCATAGGCGGCCAGATCCTGGTCGGCCTGGGGAATGACCACCTTGATCTCGCTACCCTGGCGCACCACCAGGGTGGACCCCATCTTGGGGCTCACGCAGACCCAGTCCACCCCGTCGGGCACCGGCAAGGTGCCGTTGGTTTCGATGGCGATCTGAAAGCGCAGACTGTGCAAGGCGTCGATCAAGGCGGCGTCGAGCTGAAGCAGCGGCTCGCCGCCGGTCAGCACCACATATTTGTTGGCGGGGTAGGCGGCCGGCCACAGGCCGTCGGTGCCGACGAAATCGGTGTCGCAAAAGCGGCACACGGCGCTGGCGCGGTCGCTCTCGCGCCCGGTCCACAGATTGCAACCGGAAAAACGGCAAAACACGGCCGGACGCCCGGCATGGGCGCCCTCGCCTTGCAAGGTGTAAAAAATTTCTTTAACGCTGTAAGTCACGGTGTGTCCTCAAGACGGCGGCCATCCGCCGGCGCCAGCCTCGGGTTATCCCGATTGGCAACCTTGTATTATATCGTGACGGGCGCGTGACCGGCGAAAGGCGTCGTAAACGCGACATTTCCTTGATCATCTCGACAATCATCCCTTACTTAATCGGTCAACATTTGCGCCAAAACAAAACCATTACCAAGCTGGCACGGTACTTTCACTTAGGCAATCTTGTTTCACGCTTTACCGGAGACCCGCCATGAACAACGATACCAAGCTGCCGGCCCCTCGTTTCATCCTCGCCGCGGCGCTCGCCTGCGGGCTTCTGTTGCAATCGGCGGCCGAACGGCCGCTGTCGCCGCAGCAGCCGTGGTCGATGTCGTGGCGGGTCGATTGCCTGAGCGGATGCGCGCTGCTGCTCGGCGCCATGGTACTGCTGCTGCTGTGGCGCCAGCGCGGCCAGCGCGCGCTGCTGAGCGGCTTGCGGCGCCAGCTGCAACAGGAACGTATCGCGCGCCAGGGCGCCGAGGAGTCGCGCCGCGCATTTCAATCGCAACTGTGTCAGTTGCGCAAGCGGCAAGAGCACATCAAGCAAGAAGAGCGGGTGCGCATCGCGCGCGACATTCACGACGACCTGGGCCAGCATTTGATGGCGCTCAAGATCGACGTATCGATGTTGCACCTGACCACGCGCGGCGCCCATCCCTTCGTTAGCCACGGTCTGGGCCTGGTCGAACACCACATCGATCTCACCATCAAATCGTTGCGCGCCATTATCAACGACTTGCGCCCGATCGGACTGGAAGCCGGTTTGAAGGCGGCGGTGGAGCACCAGTTGGCGCAATTTTCCCGCATCAGCGCGGTGCGCTGCGACTTGCATGCCGATCACGCCGTGTTCGAGGCCGGCGCCGGCGCGGCGATCGATTGCGCCGTGTTTCGCATCTTGCAAGAGTCGCTGTCGAACATCGCCCGCCACGCGCGCGCCACCGAGGTGCGCATCGCCCTGCAAAGAGACGCCCAGGCATTGTCGATGACCATCAGCGACAATGGCGTCGGCATGGCCGGCGGCGCGCGGCGCGGCTGCGGTTTGTTGGGCATCGGCGACCGCGTGGCCGCGGTCGCTGGCCGCCTGCACATCGACAGCGCGCCGGGCCGGGGCACCACGGTCTCGGTCGCCATTCCGCTGGTGGCGCCGCTGCCGGCGACGGCGGCGTGCTGAGGGCGCGCCGGGGCGGCGCAATCGCGGCACGGTTGTGCATTATCAAGCGCGGCGCCCCCATACGGTAGCAAAATCAATCTTGATCTACGTAATTATTGTTGGCGCTCAAATCAACGTGCGCCGATCGCATTGGCGGCCTGGCGCGGCGCCGCCGATGGTGTCGAGATTGTTCAGACCGGACGGCCGTGCCATGGTTTGGCGCCTGTGCCGCCGGGCGCGCCCGCATTGATAACAAGGACCTGCCCATGCGCAGCACCCACCAGCACCCGGCCGCCAAGCACTGCTTCGACCCCGACCGGCAACAGGGTTTCGCGATCCAGATGCTCGAAACCCTGGTCATTCCCACCTTCGTGCTCGATCTCGATTGTAAGGTGATCATGTGGAACCGGGCCTGCGAGCGGCTCACCGGGGTGGCCGCTTACGAAGTGCTGGGCACGGGCGAGCACTGGCGCAGCTTTTATACCCAGGCCCGGCCCACCCTGGCCGACCTGGTGGCGCAGGGCCGGCAGGGCGACATCGCCGCGCTGTACCAGCACCAGGTGCAGCGCAACGACAACGAGCACAATGTCTACGCCGAAAACTGGTGCGACATGCCGCGCATGGGCCGCCGGCGCTACCTGGCGGTGGACGCCAGCCCGATCCTCGGCAACGAAGGCGGCATCGTGGCGGTGGTGGAAACCTTGCGTGACATGACGGACGAAAAAAACACCCAGCTCGCGCTCGAGCAATTGGCCACCCGCGACGGCTTGACCGGTCTGGCCAACCGGCGCTGCTTCGACGATACCTTGCAGGCGGAATGGCAGCGCGCGGCGCGCCACCGCCAGGCGCTGTCGCTGCTGATGGTGGATGTCGATTATTTTAAAGCGTACAACGACGCCCATGGCCACCTGGGCGGCGACCGCTGTTTGCAGCGCATCGCCCACGCGCTGGCGAGCGAAATGCGCGCCAACGACCTGGTGGCGCGCTACGGCGGCGAGGAATTCGCCGTGATCCTGCCAAATCAGTCGCTCAAGGGCGCCTCCATCGTCGCCGAGCGCATCCGCGAGCGGGTCGAGCAACTGCAACTGCCCAAACAAAAGGACGGTCACCAGACTGTCACGGTGAGCATCGGCGCGGCCACCGCGCTGCCCGACGATCAGACCCAGGCGCACCAACTGCTGGCCATCGCCGACGCCGCGCTGTACCGCGCCAAACACATGGGGCGCAACCGTATCAGTTTACCGGCCAATGTGGTGCTGTGAGCCGGCGCCGCCGGCGGGCGCTATTTCGCCAGACCGATCTGCTTGAGGAAGCTGGCCTGATCCCAGAACAGATACTCCTCGTCCATGACCCCGTCGCGCCAATGGCCGATGGTCGACATGCTGAACTTGAAGCGCTTGCCGGTCGGGGCGATGCTGCCGCCGTCGGCGGTCGGCATGGGCTGGGAAAACGTGCCTTCCATGACGCCGATCACGGCGCTCCACTCGCCCTTGCCGAATTTGATAGGGTGGGTCTCGATGCGGGTATCGGGCGCGTACACAAACATCGACTTCAAGTCGGCGATGTGGGTGTCGATACCGACCGTTTGGTGCCCGTCCGGCCAATGCACCACGATATCCTGGGCGTGGCTTTCATGTAGCCGGTCCCATTGCTGGTGGGTGAACACATCGAAGTCAAGCGTGTCAAAAGTGGCGATATGGGCGGCCGTGTCGGCTTCCTCCTCGCGGTACTTGGCCAGCTCGGCGAGCAAGGCGGGAACCGCATCGTGCCCGCCGCCATGTCCGCGTCCGTGTTTGGGTCCCTGCCCGCGGCCGTGTTCGTGTGCGGGTCCGTGTTCGTGTCCAGTTACCTGTGCCGGTCCGTCGCCCGGTGAGTTGTCGGCCCAGGCCGCGCTGGCGCCGCACAGGGCGGCGGTCAGCAAAACGGCGCCGGCGATGGTGCTGTGTTTCATGGTGCGTTCTCCGTTTGTTGAATGGTTTGCAACAGACTTCACGCGGCGCGCGCGATCCAGGTGGGCGCGATTGCGGTGCCCCGTCCTGCCCCATAGCCGAGGTAGACATTCAATCCGGCCAGCGGCTCCAGATAGCGGGCATTGTGCAACTGGCCCGCGTCGACCGCTTCAAAACCCATGCTCACGGCCAGCGCGGTGGCCGTTTGCTTGGCGTCTGCATGGTCGCCGGCCAGAAAAACGGTGGCGTGCCGACCTTCGCCGAAGTCGGCGCCTTGCGCCAGCACTTGGGCGAACAAGGTGTTGAAGCCCTTGACCAGCCGCGCCTGCGGGACGGCTTTGGCGATTTCCTCGGCGGCCGAGGTGGCGTGTCCCAGCGTGAGCCCCATATAGTCGGCCGTGAGGGGATTGCTGATGTCGATCACCGTCTTGCCGGTCAGGTCGCCGACCGAACGCAGCGCGTCGGCCGCGTCCGGATACGCGGTGGCCAAAATGATGACGTCGGCGCCCACGGCGGCATGCGACGCCGGCACCGCGCGCGCCCCGGGATGGGCGGCGGCCAGCGCCTGCGCCTTGTCGCCGCTGCGGGAAGCCACACTGACGTCGTGACCGGCCAAAACCAATTGCTTAACGAATGCCGCGCCCATGTTGCCGGCGCCGAGTACGAGCACTTTCATCCTATTTCCTTGGTAAGTTGGAACGGCTTGATTGCCGCCCAGTACGGATGTGTTCCGCACCCAAGCACTTTATAAGGTAACGGTGGCGTGATAAACGGCGTAAAATTGGTTTCACTAACTCAAAATGTGGAACAATGGATCGATTCCTGGAAATGCAATCGTTCAACGCGGTGGTCGAAGCCGGCAGTTTCGTCAAGGGCGCCGCGTTGCTCGGGCTGTCGAAAGCGGCCATGTCGCGTTATGTGGGCGAGCTGGAACAGCGGCTGGGCGTGCGGCTGCTGCACCGCACCACGCGCCGCCTGTCATTGACAGTGGAAGGGGCGCAATTTTATGCCAGAAGCAAAGCGGTGCTGAGCGCGCTGGAAGAAGCGGAAAGCGAAATCGCTTCGCGCAATGGCACCGCCAGCGGTTTGTTGCGGGTCAACGCGCCTGTCACATTCGGCATTCTTCACCTGGCGCCGCTGTGGGGCGGCTTTCGCCAGCGTCATCCCAAGGTGGAGCTTGACATTGCCTTGGCCGACCATGTGGTGGACCTGGTCGACGAAGGATATGACATCGCCATCCGCATCGGCGCCCTGCCCAGCACCACTTTGATCAGCCGACGCCTGGCGCGCACCCGCATCGTGGTGTGCGCCTCGCCGACCTATCTGGCCGAGCACGGCACGCCGCGTTATCCGGCCGATCTGGCCGGCCATGCCGTCATTTCCTACAGCCTGCTCGCCAGTCGGGACGAATGGCATTTCGACGGCCCGGACGGCCACGTTTCGGTCCAGACCGCGCCCTTCATGCACAGCAATAGTGGCGACACCTGCCGCGCGGCCGCGTTGGCGCACCAGGGCGTGATCTTTCAACCGACGTTTCTGGTGGCCGACGACTTGGCCGCAGGCACCCTGGTGGCGCTGCTGCCCGACTACCAGGCCACCGAGTTGGGCGTGTACGCGGTCTACCCGAGCCGCAAATATGTGGCGCCGAAAGTGCGCGCCCTGATTGATTTTTTGGCCGAACAATTCAAACAGGCGCGCTGGGCGCATTAGGATTATTCGGCCCGGCCGGCCTCGGCATACGCGCGTCACGCACATCGGACGATTTCCCTATGCAGCATGGCGCAAGTATTTTATGCTCTTGCAGCCTGTCGGACTTGGGCTGCCAGCGTTGCCCCGCCACCATCGACCAGAAGGAGATCACGTGTCCCACTTCATCACCCTGTTTGCCGCCTTGCCGCTGCTGGCCGCGCCCGCCATGGCCCAAGCCGCCGCGCGCCCCCAGCCGGCCGCCTCGTCCGACGTGCTGCCGTTCCAGGCCACCGAAAAGACCTTGCCCAATGGCTTAAAAATCATCGTGGTGCCCACCGGCTTCCCCAATCTGGTCTCGGTGCAGATCCCGGTGCAGACCGGTTCGCGCAACGAAATCGAGCCGGGCAAGTCGGGCTTCGCGCACTTTTTCGAACATATGATGTTTCGTGGCACCAAAGCCTATCCGCCAGAACAATACCAACAGATCATCACCAAGGCCGGCGCCCGCCAGAACGCCTACACCAGCGACGACCTGACCAACTACCACACCACCTTCGCCAAAGAAGACCTGGAAACGGTGCTCAAGGTGGAAGCCGACCGCTTCCAACATTTGGCGTACTCGGAAGACGCCTTCAAGACGGAGTCGCGCGCCGTGCTGGGCGAGTACAACAAGAATAGCGCCAATCCCATGACCAAGCTGTTCGAAGTCATGCGCGACGGCGCGTTCCAGAACCACACCTATAAACACACCACCATGGGCTTTCTCAAAGACATAGAGGACATGCCCAACCAGTACGCCTACTCCAAGCTGTTTTTCGACCGCTGGTATCGGCCGGAACGCACCACCGTGATCATCGCCGGCGACGTCAATCCGGCCCGGGCCATCGCCCTGGTGGAAAAATACTGGAGCACATGGCAGCGCGGCAGCTATCAGGCGGCGGTGCCGGTCGAGCCGCCGGCCAAGGCCGCCGTGTACCGCCACGTGCCCTGGCCCACCCCGACCCTGCCGCTGGTGGCCGTGTCGTTTCACGGGCCGGCTTTTTCGGTCCGGTCCAAGGACCAGGCCGCGCTCAGCACCCTGCTCTCGCTCTCGTTCGGACGCACCTCGGCGCTGTACAAGCGCCTGGTGCAGGACGAGCAAAAGGTCGATCAGTTGCTCGATTCCACCCCGGACCGGGTCGATCCGACCTTGGTCACCATCGGCGCGCGCGTGAAAAAGATCGAAGACGCGGTCTATGTGCGCGACGCCATCTTGCAAACGATCGCCCAGCTGCGCACCACGGCGGTGAGCGAGAAGAATCTGGCGGAGGCCAAATCGGCCGAAAAATACGGCTTGATCCGCTCCTTGGACAACACCGAACAAATCGCCGGCACGCTGGCTTCCTACGTCCACTTCGAGCGCTCCTACGGCACCATCAACGGCTATTACCGGCTGCTCGACGCGCTCACGCCGGCCGACCTGCTGGCCGCCGCGCGCACCTACTTGAACGACAACGGCATGGTCGTCACCACCTTGTCGAACCAGGTCATGCCGCAGGCGATGGCGGCCCTGCCGACCTTGGCCAGCTTCGCGCCGGTGGCGGCCGGCGACCCGGTCGCGCTGCTGGTGCAGCCGTCCAAGCTGCCGCAAATCCGCTACAAGCTGGTATTTGCGGCCGGCTCGGCGCACGACCCGAAAGGCAAGGAAGGCTTGGCCGCGCTGACGGCGGCGATGGTCGCCTCGGCCGCGTCCAGCGAGCGCAAATTCGACGAGATCAGCAAAGCCCTGTTCCCGCTGGCCGGCAGCTTTAGCGAACAAACCGACAAGGAAATGACCACCTTCACCGGTTCCACCCACCGCGACAATTGGAGCCGTTTCAACGACATCGTGATGCCGATGCTGCTGGCGCCAGGATTTCGCGAGGACGACTTCAAACGTTTGAAGGACGCCCAGAAAAACGCGCTGCTGCTCGACCTAAAGGACAACAACGAAGAGGAATTCGGCAAGGAACGGCTGCAAACGACAATCTTCGCGGCCACACCATACGGCCATCCGGTGCTGGGCACCGTCAAGGGGCTGGACGCGATCACCCTCGACGACGTCAAACAGTTTTGGCGCGCCGCCTACACCCGGGGCGCGCTGCGGGCGGCGATTTCCGGCGACGTGAGCGACGCCATGACGGCCTCGCTCCAGCAATCGCTGGCCGCGCTGCCGGCCGGTCCCGGCCTGGCCTCGGGCGTGGCCCCGGCCGGGCGCATGCCGGTCGGGCTGGAAGTGGAAATCATCGAAAAGAACACGCGCGCCACGGCCATCTCGTTTGGCTTGCCGATCGCCGTCACGCGCGCCCATCCCGACTTTGCCGCCCTGTGGCTGGCCAAAACCTGGCTGGGGGAACACCGCTCGTCGAGCTCCCATCTGTACCAGCGCATTCGCGAAGAGCGCGGCATCAATTATGGCGACTACGCTTATATCGAAGCCTTCCCGCGCGGGATGTTCCAGTTCTTCCCGAGCCCGAACCTGGCGCGCAGGGCCCAGCTGTTCGAAGTGTGGATACGGCCGGTGGCGCCGGAAAACGCCCATCTGGCGCTGCGCATCGCGCTCACCGAGCTCGATAAGCTGGTCAGCGAAGGCTTGACGGCGCGGCAGTTCGAGACCACCCGTGACTATCTGATGAAGAACGTGTTTGTCATGACAGCGACCCAGGACCAGCAGCTTGGCTACGCGCTCGATGCGCAGTGGTACGGCACGCCCGAATTCACCCGCATGATGCGCGACGGTTTGGCCAAACTCACGGTGGACGACGTGAATCGGGCCATCGGCCGCCATCTGTCGGCCAAAAATCTGTCGGTGGTGATCATCGCCAAGGACGCCGCCGCGCTCAAGGAAAAGCTGGTCAGCGACGCGTTCGCGCCCATCAAATACGACGGCAACAAGTCGCAGCGGCTACTCGATGAGGACCTTATCATCGGCAATCTGAAGCTGGGGATTGTGCCTGAAGCGGTGCGCATCACGCCGGCCGACCAGGTGTTCGCACAGTAGCGCCGGCCCGCCTGGCGGGGATGCCCACCCGCCAGCGGCCAGCTGACAGAGAACTACCGCCAGCCTACAGCAAGCCTGCCGCGCGCTAACGCAAGCTACCGAGCCTATTTTCATGCCCGCTAGCTAAATAGTTTTGTTACAATAACACTATTCCGTGCTCAACTTCCGCGCGCGGTGACAGGGCGGCACTCCCGCTGCCGCCTGAACGGCATGGCTCATGCCGATCACAAGGATGCCGCATGAACACCCTTTCCGACGCCGCGCTGCGCGCCCTGGGCGCCAGTCGCCAGAACAACCGCCTGCTGCGGCTGCAATTTCCCAACCAGGACGGCCCGGCCGCGCTGATGCTGGCCAACCGGCTCGACGCCGTCGAGAGCCTGTCGCGCGATTTCCATTTCACGGTCGAAGTGATTTCCGACGACCCAGCCATCTCGCTCAAGGATGTGCAGGGCAAGATGGTGACCGTGGAACTGGTACGTGAGGACCGTAGCCGGCGCTTCTTCAACGGCTATGTATTCGAATTTCGCCGGGTGCGGGCCGATGGCGGTGCGGTCTATTACGACATGGTCCTGCTGCCCTGGCTGGCCTACCTGCACCTGCGGCGCGACAATTACCTATTCCACAACAAGACGGTACGCGACCAGACCGACGAGATCTTCGCAGACTGCCCGCTGCGCGCCAGCGAGCTGCATATCGCCGGCGCCGATCCGGTCATGACCGACGCTTGCCAGTACGACGAATCTGACTATAACTATCTGCACCGCCGCTGGGAGCAGATGGGCTGGCATTACTGGTATGAACACAGCGCCACCGGCCACACCCTGATGCTGTCGGACGATACCACCCTGGCCAAGCCGATCGATGGCGAATCGTGCGCCATCCCCTTCAAGCGCCATGCCGGCGCCAAGGAAGACGACGGCATTAGCGACTGGTGTGCGGTGCGGCGCCTGATGCCGGCCAGCGTGGTGCTGGCCAGCTTCGATTTCAAGCAGCCGCGCCCCAAAGTGATCGACCTGCCCACCATCAATCGGCAGGGCGACGTGCTCAAAGAAGAAGTATACGAATACACGGGCGCCTACGGCTTTCGGGACAATGCCGACGGCGACGCCCAGACCCGCTTGCGACTCGAAGAGATCGAGGCGGGCGGCAAATACTTCGAAGGCGCCGGCAACGACCGCTTTACCCAGGCCGGACGCTACTTTGGGTTGACGGGCCATTTCGATCACCCGGAAAGCGCGGCCGGCCCCGAAACGTTCCTGATCCTGGACGTGCGCCACACCGCCAGCAACAACTACCAGCTGGGCGCGGAGGCGCCGTCCCACTACGAAAATCGCCTCTCGTGCAGCCGCAAGGCGGTGCCGTGGCGGCCCGGGCGCGGCTACAACAGCACCCAGCCGAAGATTTACGGCTTGCAGACGGCGCTGGTGGTGGGCCCGCCGGGCGAGGAAATCCACACCGACCAATACGGCCGCGTGCGCGTGCAGTTTCACTGGGACCGGGTCGGCCAGTACGACACCAAAAGCTCGGCCTGGGTGCGCGTGGCCACCGCCTGGAGCGGCGCCGGCTTCGGCATGAGCACCATCCCGCGGGTGGGCACCGAATGCGTGGTCCAGTTCCTAGATGGCAATCCGGACCGCCCCCTCATCACCGGCATGGTGCCCAACGCCGACACCATGCCGCCGTGGGCGCTGCCGGCCAATAAGACCCAAAGCGGCATCCTGTCGCGCTCCACCCCGGGCGGCGGCCACCAAAACGCCAACGCGATCCGGTTCGAAGATAAAAAAGGCTTCGAACAGCTGTGGATGCAGGCCGAACGCAACATGGACGCGGTGGTCAAGCACAACGACAGCCAAAGCGTGGGCCAGGACCGCACCATCAGCGTGGGTGGCAGCCACACCGAAAGCATCGGCGGCGACATGGGCCAATCGGTGGCCGGTTTTCACACCGTCACCGTCAAAAAAGACATGACGCTCAGCGTCACCGAGGGCCGCCAGGACAGCACCGTCAAGGGCGACATCAGCATCACGTCCCAAAATGGCGAGATCACACTCACCTCGCCCACCAAAATCACGCTCACCGTGGGCGGCAGTTCGATCACCATGACGGCGGCCGACATCACCATCGTCGGCGACAACATCTTCCTCAATCCCTGAATGGAACCGCGATGACCGACACCACCACCGCCAGCGACGGCGCGCGACCGTTCGAACGCATCGGCCTGCACGAAGGCAGCATCGGCCTGCCGCCCGGATTCGACGACCGCAGCACCAATATCTTCGTACCGGCCGACACCCAGAATCAACCCAACCTGAGCGTGGCGCGCGACTGGCTGGCCCAAGGCGAAGCGCTGCCGGCCTACATCGACCGGCAGCTGGCGCAGCTCAAGGCGCGTCTGCCCAGTCACAAGCTAGTGGCACGTACCGCGGAACGGCTTGGGCGACAAGAGCCGGCGCTCACGGGCGAGCGCATCGAGGCCCAATACAAAAACGGCGCGCACACCGTGCGCCAACGTCAGGCCGCGTTCCTGATCGCCCCCGGGCGCGTGCTGATACTGACGGCGGCCAGCCCGCGTACGTTCGACCAGCGCTTCGAGGACCTGTGGCGTGCCTGGCTCGATAGCTTTACGGCTGCGCCGGTCACGTCCGACGCCGCCAGCGCGCCAGTCTAACCAGGCCACTCCCACATGTTCGAAGCCGCCCGCCTGACCGACCCGATTGCCCACACCAGCGCCCTGGCCGGCTTTCTGGTTGGCGCCGTCATCGGTATCGCCCTGATCGCCGCCGTCGCTTTTGCCACCTTCACTTGCGGCTTCGGCGTCGCTTTGCTGGCCGGCCTGGCGGCGGGAGTGGGTGCGAGCGCCATCCTTGGGCTATCGGAGGCGATCGGGAAAATGTTCTCCTCTCCGGCTGGCGCCATCACCACCGGTTCGCCCAACGTCTTCATCAACGGCCTGCCCGCCGCATTCGCCACCGCCAGCGGAGCGGCGTGCAGCAAACACAATCCGGTGCCGCTGGTGGCCGAGGGATCGACCAACGTTTTCATCAACAGCCTGCCGGCCGCGCGCAAAAAAGATGCCCTCATTTGCGGCGCCAAAATCGACGACGGCTCGCCCAACGTCTTCATCGGCGGCGGCAGCAAACCGTATCTGCCGGTGGCCGACGAGGTGCCGGCCTGGCTGCGCACCAGCGTGGACTGGGCCTTCGCCCTGGCCGGACTGGTGGGCGGCCTGGCCGGCCTGATCAAAGCGTCGGGCGGCATGACGCGCGCGGTGCTGCCGTGCGCCGCCAAATTCATCGGCGGCTTCGTCATCGGCGAAGCGGTGGGGCGCTACGTGGCCGCGCCCGTCGTCAGCCGCGTCATGGGCGGCCTGTTCGGCAAGCCGGTGGACGTCACCACCGGACGCAAGATCCTGCTGGCGGAAGACGAAATCGACTTCGTGCTCGCCAGCCCGATCCCCGTGATCGGCGCGCGTTTTTACGCCAGCAACTTGCGCCATTGCGGCAGCATGGGGCAAGGCTGGGTGCTGCCGTGGGACTTGCGGCTCCAGGCGCGCGCCGGCCAACTGTGGTTTACCGATGGCCAGGGCCGCGAGACCGGCTTCCCCCTGGTCGCGCCGTGCCAGGCCGCTTTCAGCGAGGCCGAACAATGCTACCTGGCCTGTACGCCGGACGGGCGCTACATCCTGTACGATTTGAACGAGGCCTATTACGACTTCGGTCGGCTCGACGTGCAAGCGGGCGCCGTGGCCTGGGTGGCGCGCGTGGAGGACCGCTGCGGCCAATGGCAGTCGTATCAGCGCGACGGGCAAAGCCGCGTGGACGCGATCCGCACCAGCGGCGGCCAGGAACTGCAATTGCGTTACAGCGGCGTGCCATCGCGCCTGAGCATGATCGAATGCGCGCATGGCGGCGCGCCCGGACCGCTGGTCAGTTACGCGTACGACGCCGTCGGCCAGCTGGTGTCGGTCACCGACGCCAACGGCGCCGTGGTGCGCCGGTTCAGCTATGCCGATGGCCTGATGGCCAGCCACACCAACGCCTTGGGGCTGGTGTGCAGCTACACCTGGGATGAGATAGACGGCCAGGCGCGCGTGGTGGCGTGCGCCTCCAGCGAAGGCGAACGCACCAGCTTCCGCTATGACAGCGCCAACCGCCAGACCTGGGCTGAAGACGAACAGGGACGCAGCGCCCACTGGATCTACGACAGCCAGTTTCAATTCACCGATTGCACCGATCTCGATGGCGGCCGCTATCGCCTGGCCTACAACGCGGCCGGGCAGCCGGAACGCATCGACCTGCCGGGCGAGCGCCAGATCAGGTTCGCATTCGACCCCGCCGGGCGTATCGTCGGCGAAACCGACCCACTGGGCCGCGTCACCCGCACCAGCTACGACGGCAACAGCCTGCGCGTGAGCGCACTCACCCTGGCCGACGGCAGCCAGTGGCGCGCCGAGTACGATTTCCTGGGCCGCTTGACGCGCACCAGCGATCCGCTGGGCCGCCAGGAGCGCTACGAATACGACGACGGTTTGAGCCCCCTGCCCCGGACCCACATCGACGCGCGGGGCGGGCGTCAAAGCATGCTCTGGAACCGGCGCGGCCAGCTGACCGCCTACACCGACTGCTCCGGCAAAGTCACCCGCTACGACTACGACGCCGATGGCCAGCTGGTGGCGGCCACCGATGCGTTGAACCAGACCACGCGTTACCGGCGCCGGCGCACGGGTGAGGCGCTGCAAGTGATTTTGGCCGACGGCAGCTGCGAACAATTCACCTACGACGCCGCCGGCCTGGTGATCGAACAGCGTTACGGCGCGGCCCAAACGCGCCAATGGCAGCGCAACGCGCGCGGCCAAGTGACCGAGTCGATCGACCCGGCCCGGCGCAGCCTGCGCTACCGTTATGATGCCCAAGGCCGGCTGCTGGAACTGGCCACCGACGACGACACCCGCTACCGCTTCGGCTATGATGCGGGCGACCGGCTCACTTCGGAACTGCGCCCCGATGGCGTGGAGCGGCAACTGAGTTACGACGCCGCCGGCGAACTGCTACTGGTGGAAAAACTGGGCGCGCGGCCCGCGCCGGGCAACGCTGGCGAACGGGCTAGCCGCCGCATCCATTTCGAGCGTGACAAAATGGGCCGGCTGCTGGCGCAACGCACGGCCACGGCCAGCAACGTGTACGTGTGGGACGCGGGCGACCGCCTGATCGAAGCGGTGCGCGAGCCGGCCGAGGCCGGCGCGGCACTCGGGATCGAAGCGCGCCGGATCGGCTTCGAGTACGACGCGGCCGGGCGCCTGCTGGCCGAACACGGCGCGGAAGGCACGGTTGGCTACGCGCTCGATGAACTCGACAATCTCACCACCTTGAGCCTGCCGCACGGCCAGCGCATCGACAGCCTCACCTACGGTTCCGGCCATGTGCATCAACTCTCCAGCGCGGGCCGGCTGATCAGCGATTTCGAGCGCGACGACCTGCACCGCGAGGTGGGCCGTACCCAGGGTCGGCTGACCCAGCGCGTGGCCTATGACTTGTTGGGCCGGCGCGTGTGGCAAGCCGCTGGCGAGCGTGGCGAAGCGCTGGGGCCGGGTCAAGGTCGGCTCTGGCGCAGCTACCGCTATCTGCCATCGGGCGAATTGGGCGAGCAGCGCGACAGCGTGCGCGGCGCGATCGCCTACCAATACGACCCGGCCGGCCAGCTGCGCAGCCAGACGCGCGCGGCCGACCAGCGCCAGGAACAATTCGCCTGGGACGCGGCCGGCAACCTGCTTGACGAGATCGGCCGCAAGAGCCGGGGCAAGGTCGAGGGCAACCGGCTGCGGGTGTGGCAGGACCTGCGTTTCGAATATGACCCCTGGGGTAATCTGAGCAACAAGCGCAAGGGCGCGCACCAGCTTCAGCGCTTCAGCTTCGACGAGGACGACCGCCTGATCAAGGTGGTGACGCAACGCCCGCACGGAGTTACCGAGACCCGGTTTGATTACGATCCGCTTGGCAGACGTATTGCCAGCATGGAAACGCGTATCGGGCCCGATGGCGCGCCCGCGAGCGAGCGCCGCAAACGCTTTGTCTGGCAGGGCTTGCGCATGGTGCAGGAAGTGCGTGATAGCGGCGTGAGCAGTTACGTGTACAACCCGGACGCCGCCTATACGCCGCTGGCGCGCATCGACGCCGCGCTCGGGCTGGGGAAGGTGGACGCGCATATTTATCATTTCCATACCGATCTGGTCGGCGCTCCGCTGGAGGTGACGGACGAGGCGGGCGAACTGGCCTGGGCCGGAAAATACCAGGCTTGGGGCAAGGTCGACGATGGCGAGGATGTGGCCTTGTTTCCTCGTATCGAGCAACCGTTGCGCTATCCGGGACAGTACGCCGACGAGAGCACGGGGCTGCATTACAATACGTTCAGGTATTACGATCCCGATATTGGACGGTATATTAGTCAAGATCCGATTGGGCTTGAGGGCGGTACGAATCTTTATGCTTATGCGCCTAACCCAACTGGATGGATGGACCCGCTAGGATGGTTGATTTTTCCGACAAACAGCCCGGAACTATTCCCAACAATCGGCACACAAAAAAATATAGTTGAAATAACAATGCAAGGAAGCCGGAGTCGGGATTTCACCGCTGCATTCAAAGCTGCCGGAATAAAAAAAATCGATGCAAAAAATTATACCTGGCATCATGTAAATGATTTTGATCCTAAAACTGGCAAGACTACCATGCAACTTGTTAAAACAAACGGAATTCATAGTTCAACTTGGCATAAAGGGTCGGTTAGTCAATTTGAAAAACACTTTAAAGTAGATTATGATTCCGCAAAATCGGTGGCCCGCGCCGAAAAAAAAGGTTGGCTGACAGGCAGATCGGTCAAAAAATCCGGATGCTAAATATATAGAAAGATTAAAATGAATTTTTTTACTGACTGTGAAAAAAAAATTACACAAACCGATATTTCTTTGGTTGAAAATGATCTATCAATAAAATTTCCTGAAGCCTTTAAAAGTCACTATTTAATTTTTAATGGCGGAACCCCAAAAAATACTTTATGGATAGATCCGGAAGGTAAATGGGACGAAAATGAAGTTGGAGATTTTTTGCCCTTACGGTTTCGAAAAAGCAAAAGTGATGACCCCGACTTTACTATTGATGGAATAGCGAGAGAGGAATGGGCATCAAGAAAACTGCCTCCATCTCTCGTACCTTTTGCTGTCGATTGGGGTGGAAATTACTTTTGCATCAACCATATTACCGGTGAAATATTTTTTTATGTAAAAGATATTTGGGATGAAAAATTTTCCGATGAAGATAATTGGAAAAATAACACAAGATATATAACAAGTTCCATCCAATCATTTGTTGATAACCTAGAATTTAATTTTGAAAATTAGTTTATAAATTGCTTGGGATAACGCACCCAGGGCGGGCTGATTCAGACCGTGGCCGACAGCCCTTGAGGCCGGCGCCCTTGCAATCAGCTGGCGAGCGCACCAAAGCACTGTCAAGCCAAGGACGGCTCTGGCTTAGCTACTGCTACCGGAGGTGACGGACGAGGCGGGAGAGCTGGCCTGGGCCGGAAAAGACCGTAAGCGCTCCAGCAACCCCAGCCTATTCAGCCAGGCACATCGCTGGTTAA